>NZ_CP048265.1:1560893-1873072 GCF_019469205.1 Gilliamella sp. ESL0405
TCCAATGATGACGATTAAGCACTTCTTCACCATAAGCGCCAAAACGCATCACTTTGCCAATACCTTCATTTAAATTACAGTAAGCTCGATTACCATGTGTGATATTTTCAACCACCACCATTGGCATATTTGCCGAAGTAATTCCCCCCATTGGGCCTACTGCATTTACTGAATGACAAGGAATAAATTCAACTTTGCCATTTTCGAGCAATTGCAAGGCTTGCTGTTCGTCTTGTGCCCAGCCTTCAAATAAACAAGCGCCTATGCACGCCCCTTGCATTGGTCCGGTCATATCGTGCCAAACAATCGGTGGGCCTGCATGTAATAATTTATATCCTTGTGCTAACGTTGGCACGGCTTCTTTTGCCGCAATAACCCCTATCCAGTGTGGTCTGGCGGCTTTAATTCGCTCAATAATTGCTTGGTTTGCTTCATTGATTGATGTATTCATATTATCAAAACCTCTTAATTTAATTTTTTCAAAATAGCCGCTAACTTCTTGTTTCCACCCGCTATTGGCGCCCATTGATACTGCACCACTGGAATATTTGATGCTTGAAGATCTTCAGCAAAACTACGTAGCCCGGCATTGATCACGCTAATATGGTTTAATAAAGGATAGGATCTAACCGGTGTTGACGCTTGACCAGTGGTGATAAGTCTTTTGGCAAGTAATACAGCTTCCGGTAAATTGTCCATGACAATGATATTTGCTGATTTGAGTGCTTCAATTTGTTGATGACGCGACTGCGGATCTTGCTCCGATCCGGTAACAGTCACAATAGCAATTAACGGATTATCAGCAGATCGCGCAGCACAAGCACGGCTAAAGCCACTAATTACTGATTCGGCTGGATCGGCATTCGCGCCATAACCAATAACCAGATCCATCAACACAACGCCAACCGCAGGCTGTTGACCAAGTTGCGCAATTTCTTCTTCACGAATTGAAGGATCAATCATTGGATGTGGTCTGCCAACTGTATAAAAATCATCGCCTAGATCGATAATTTTATGTCCGTTTTGATCTAACATTATGCCTTTATCATGGCTGTGGCTAACAGCAAGATCGAGCGCTTTAGCTAACAACATTGCCACTTCGGCCGCTAAAGTTCCGCCGGTATAAAGACCACTAATAGTTTTACCTGCAACCGTTGGTAACTGACAGGCAGCCGCTTCAACTTTCGCCAATAAACAAGCCAATCTGGCCGCTTCATCTAAGGTATTGGCAAAATGGATATTATCTTCTTGTGGCTGATCAATTTTTGAGGCTAAAAACAGAGCAATAATTGGCTTATTGATCTGTTTCATTGCGGCAATAACTTTTTTACGCACATTTTCTGCAGGCGGTTTAGAAATAAAAGTAATCACCTGAGTCGATTCATCAGCCGCTAACATTTTTAGTGCCGTAAGCGCACTAATACCGCCTACTTCTTCAGACAGATCACGACCACCTAAACCGATCGCTTGAGTAATGCCCTGATTTAATAAGGCAATTTGCGAGATCACCTCTTGAATACCGGTACCGGATGCGCCAATTACGCCGATATTTCCTTTCGGGATCACATTAGCAAAGGCTAAAGGGGCGCCGGCAATAATTGCAGTACCACAATCAGGCCCCATAACGATCAGATCTTTTTTATCAGCTTTAGTTTTTAAACGGACTTCATCATCGACCGAAACATTATCGGAAAATATCATCACATTTTTATTATCATCTAACGCTTGATCGGCTAGCTCAGCTGCATACTCGCCGGCAATGGAAATTAAGATAAGATTAGCATCGGGTAGCTTTTCGGTGGCACTGGCATAGCGTCGGGCTTTAAGTAGTTTTGTTCCGCCTTGTTGTTGCTGAGCAATGTTTTTCAATTCATCTTCTAACTGATCACTAATCAGCGCTATAACGTTTGTCGAATCATCATGGGTTTTGATAGCAACACAGATATCATTTGGGGTGGCATCGTTGAAAGTATCACTCCAAAAACCGGTGGCATTTAGCAACGATTTATTGGCAGGAGTGCCCATCATGACAGAAACTTCATCAACTTCTTCAAGATTACTGAGTTTTTTCGAGATTAACATCAAACTGACCGAGTCTTGAAAGCTTCCTTTTTTTATAAAAGATTGAATCATGAGAATTTGCCTCTCAGTTATAAAAATAGTTATCTAAACACTGATTGAATATAACTCAATAGCCACTCATCACATGTTTTGAAACATCTCTATGACGGAATAAAATAACTTCACAAGGCGAATTCTGATACCCGTTTGGATCTGTGTCATTACACTGGTAATGAGTTTATCTATTAAATCTAATTATCAGACTGTATTTATATATTACGTAAAAATGATTGAATAAGTAGGTTAGATGTCACAAATTGGCAATTGAATTAAAAAAATAAAATCATTTAAAATCATATAGATAAATTATTATTAAAAAATTTTTTATAATAATAACTCATTAATTTAATTAAATTTTACAAAATCAAAAAAGCTGGTTTGATCACATTATTATTTGCTATTAATAGTATCGTAGTTAGCAAGTTGAGAGAAAAATTGTTAATAATCGAAAGTTGAATAATAGGTAAATGCTTATGAATATCTTATATGATGATGTTGCTAACGCAGTGAAATGGATATCAAGTTTTGGTGGATTAGAACAAGGCGGAACAACACGTTTACTTTACACAAGTGAATGGCTTGACGCACAAAATGCGCTAAAAGATAAAATGACCGAAATCGGCATGGAGAGTTATTTTGATGACATCGGTAATTTATATGGTCGATTTGAAGGAAGCAAATATCCCGATCAGATCATTATGTCAGGCTCACATGTCGATACCGTTGTCAACGGCGGTAAACTCGATGGGCAATTAGGTATTATTGCCGCATTACTGGCTATGGAGTATTTAAAAAAACACTATGGACAGCCATTACGCACCTTAGAACTTATCTCAATGGCAGAAGAAGAAGGCAGCCGTTTTCCTTATGTCTTTTGGGGAAGTAAAAACGTGTTTGCCATTGCTAATCATCAGGATGTCGAATCGATTGAAGATAGCAACGGCATAAAATTTGTTGATGCCATGAAAGCGTGCGGATTTAAATTTAACACCAAACCTGCACGAGACGATATCAAAGCATTCCTTGAAATTCACATTGAACAAGGTGGCGTGCTGGAAAAAGAGCAAAAAAGTAT
Organism: Gilliamella sp. ESL0405; assembly: GCF_019469205.1. Taxonomy (NCBI): domain Bacteria; kingdom Pseudomonadati; phylum Pseudomonadota; class Gammaproteobacteria; order Orbales; family Orbaceae; genus Gilliamella; species Gilliamella sp. ESL0405. Next base: position 1,564,090 of record NZ_CP048265.1, read on the forward strand.
TGGTGTTGTAACCAGTATTGTCGGACAAAGACGCTACAACATCCGACTGATTGGCGAAGCCAACCACGCAGGCACAACCCCAATGGGTTACCGCAAAGATGCCGTCTATGCCTTTAGCCGGATCTGCAATGAATCAATCGATAAAGCCCTTAAAGTGGGTGACCCACTAGTTTTAACCTTTGGTCACGTTGAACCGGTACCAAATGTGGTTAACGTAGTGCCCGGTGAAGTACTTTTTACCATTGATTGTCGTCACACCGATAAAGCCGAATTAGTCGCCTTTACTCAACAGTTAGAAGCGGACATGTTACGCATTGCAGCAGAGCTTGGACTTGAAATCGAAATTAATCGCTGGATGGATGAAGATCCCATACCAATGGATGATAAATTGATCAAGATGCTAGAGCAGATCTGCCAAAAAGAACAATTAAGTTATCGGGTCATGCATAGTGGAGCTGGGCATGATTCACAAATCTTTGCGCCATTCGTACCGACTGCAATGTTATTTGTGCCGAGTATAAAAGGTATCAGTCACAATACTGCCGAAGACACCAAAACAGAAGATCTGGTTGAAGGCATCAAAGCATTAACCTATGCACTTTATCAATTAGCATATCAAGAGTAATAAGGAGTTAGCATGACAACTATTAACTCAACAACAGAAAAAACCGGCGGTATACAATACTGGCATAAAATTGTGGTACTTTTATGCTTAGGCTGGACAGTAATGTGGATCTACCGTCCGGTCTTAACGGCCATTTTTCCTGAAGTCCAACAAACCATAGGGCCACAATCAAACACAGAACTTGGTTTAATCGCCAGTTGCTACTTTTTTGCCTACACCGCCATGCAAATCCCTGCCGGAATGCTGGTTGATAGATTTGGTAAAAAAGCGGTTGTCATTCCCGGCTTTTTACTGTTTACCATTGCGGCACTTATCATCGGTAATGCGCACTCAATTATGATGATCTACATCGGTAGTTTACTGGCTGGTTTAGGCTGTGGATCTTACTATGGTGCTGCATGGTCACTTTCAGCTGAAAATATTCCTTCAGCGCATCGCGGTTTCGCCTCAGCTATTATTAATACCGGTTCGGCGTTAGGTATGGGGATAAGCTTACTGGCTACCAGCTTTTTAGTAAAATCGTGGGGAATGCCATGGGAATACATGCTATACATCATCGCAGCCCTGTTACTGTGCTTAGTTGCCGGTTTTGCCATCATTATTAAAGAAAATCCAAAACTCAAAGCGGCAGCAAATAACGAGACCAAAGCGCAGCAAACTATCGATGAGCCAGAAGCGACAACGCAAAAACACAGCTTCTTTAGTCCTCAGATGATTGCCTCTTATATTATGTATTTTGCTACTTGTTACGGTTATTACATGATTGTCAACTGGCTACCTAATTTTCTTGAAACTGAACGTGGCTTTACCGGCGGTAGTATCGGTTCGGCCTCATCATTGGTTGCTTTTGCCGCTATACCGGGCGCACTAATTATTAGTAAAATTTCCGATAAATTCCGAGATAAACGCTTAATATTTATTATTGCGCTTGAATTAATTGCAGCAGCAACTTTATTTACCACTGTTCAATCAGCAACGATCACTTTTTTACTGGCTGGGCTAATTTTTTATGGTCTATTTGGAAAATTAACCGTTGAGCCAATTTTGATATCGCACGTTGCCGAAACCGCCCCGAAAACCAATTACGGTACCTCATTTGGCGTATTTAACTTTTTCGGTATGAGTTCTTCGGTCATTGCGCCACCATTAACCGGCTATCTGGCAGATCTTACCGGCACCAAAATAACCGGATTTTATGTAGCAATTGGCATATTAATTGTTGCTACTGTGATCTTCTTCCTTATCAACATGCGTCAAAGCACAAATAACAAATAAAATCACTGCCGACTATTTGCGATAGTCGGCTTAACAACAAAATTGAAAACATGCTGTTTTTTAAAGGCGGGGCTTTCTATTACCTAAAGTAATATCAAAAGCACAACAAAACTCTAAATGTTACAAGGAGATAAACATGGGATACATCAATAACAACACCGGTTATCCTAAAGATTTGTTAGCTTCACGAGCTATCATCAAACGCCATAATTATGCGTTAATTCCACCGGACGGACTGGTCAAAAATATCATTCCCGGGTTTGAAAATTGTGATATTACAATCCTATCGACCCCAAAACTCGGTGCCAGTTTTGTCGACTATATTGTCACCATGCATCAAGACGGAAAAAACCAACAAGGTTTTGGTGGTAAAGATATTGAAGTATTTGTTTATGTCATTAGCGGCGAGGTGATTGCCAAAGCCGACGAACAATCTTTCCCATTACAAACCGGTGGTTACTTGTACTGCCCGGCAGGGGTAAAATTATACTTGCAAAATCAAGCACAAAGCTCACGGCTATTTTTATATAAAAGACGTTATATCCCGCTTAATGGATATCAAACACGGGTGGTTTCCAATCATGTTCAGCACCTTGATACGATTAACTATGAAGATATGGATAACGTATTTGTGCAAGATCTATTACCTAAAGACTTAGGATTTGATATGAACTTTCACATTTTAACGTTCAAACCAGGCGCAAGTCATGGCTATATTGAAACTCACGTACAAGAACATGGTGCGTATCTGCTAAGTGGCGAAGGCATGTATTTATTAGATAACCATTGGATACCGGTCAAAAAAGATGACTACATTTTTATGGGAGCCTATGCATTACAAGCCTGTTATGCCGTTGGCAAAGAGCCACTGAGTTATATTTACTCAAAAGATTGTCATCGAGATATCGATATTTAATCAATTAAACAAACGAAACAGAAACATCAAACAGATTGTATTAATACTTAACCAACAACCCAAATAGCAAGGATCGACTATGGAGCTAATTGTTATTGCTTTAGGTGGTAATGCCATTTCCAAACGCAACGAATCATTAACGGTTGAAAATCAATACCGAAACATTCATGCTACAACCAAATTGATTGCTAAATTAGCGGGAAAATATCGACTGGTTATTGTTCACGGCAATGGTCCACAGGTGGGACTACTGGCATTACAAAATGCCGCCTATCAAGCCGTGCCAGCCTATCCACTTGATATACTCGTTGCGCAAACTCAAGGCATGCTTGGCTATATGATTGGGCAAAGCTTACAGCAACAAGAAACAGTTAAACAGGTTGTCACGCTACTCACTCAGGTAGAAGTCGCAAGTGATGATCCTGCATTTAGTAACCCAACCAAATTTATAGGACCCGTGTATGATCCAAAAGATCAACAACATCTGCAAAGCCAATATGGTTGGACATTCAAAGCAGACGGCAAGGCAATTCGCCGCGTTGTGCCCTCACCCAAACCGCAAAAAATTCTGGAAATTGACACCATAAAAAAACTGCTGACCGATGATAATATTGTTATTTGTAATGGAGGTGGCGGAATTCCGGTTATTAAACAAAAAACCGGATACACAGGCGTTGAAGCGGTAATCGATAAAGATCACAGTGCTGCGCAACTTGCTATACAACTCAAAGCCGATCATCTGATGATACTGACCGACGCCGATGCAGTATATGAAAACTGGGGAACGCAAGCACAAACAGCATTAAGACATGTTAATACCGAGCGTTTAAAACCACTGGCAATTGATGACGGCGCAATAGGACCTAAAGTCAAATCCGTCATTGAGTTTGTTAATAACACCGGCAATAAAGCCTATATTGGCAATTTAACCGATATCGAGTCATTACTCGCCGGCATTAAAGGCACGATTGTCACCAAATAGAGACAGAAACAGTTATAAGCAACAAATGGGAGTTTTATTATGAGAATCGACAGAAAAACATTACATGACTTAATCGCCAAAAAAATGCATAAAGCCGGATTAAGCAAAGAACATGCAGATATTGCCGCAGACGCATTAGCTTTTGCCGATGCACGAGGAATCCACTCCCACGGCGCAGTGAGAGTAGAGTATTATTCTGAGCGTATCGCTAAAGGTGGCATGACCCACAATCCACAAATTACCTATACAGAAACCGGGCCGTCAAGCGCCATTTTAGATTTCGATAACGGCTGTGGTTTGGTGGCAGCAAAAATGGGAATGGACAAAGCAATCGAAATGGCCAAAAAAAATGGCGTCGCTGTTGTTGGCATCAAGCGCATGTCACACAGTGGATCACTTTGTTACTTTACCGAAATGGCAGCCGAACAAGACTTAGTGGCAATATCGATGTGTCAATCCGACCCCATGGCAGTACCGTTTGGCGGTGCACAAGCATTTTTCGGTACCAATCCAATAGCTTTTGCCGCCCCGACAGCCGATGAGCGTATCGTATCATTTGATATGGCAACCACCGTACAAGCATGGGGTAAAGTACTTTATGCCCGTTCCAAAGGCGAACCAATTCCACCAACATGGGCAGTAGATGAAAATGGCGAACCGACTACCGATTCACATAAAGTTAATGCATTGGTACCTATTGCTGGAGCTAAAGGCTATGGTTTAATGATGATGGTTGATATTTTGTCGGGCATATTACTTGGTCTACCATTTGGTAAAAATGTCTCTTCGATGTATGCCGATTTATCAAAAGGGCGCGATTTGGGACATCTTCATATTGTTATCAACCCTGAATATTTCATTGGTTTAGATACCTTCAAAAAAACCATGTCAGCAATGCTTGATCAACTTAAGCAAGTCAAACCGGCTAAGGGCAACAGTGAAGTATACTTCCCGGGTGAGCGAGGCAAAAAACGCGAAGCGGATTATCAAAAAAATGGCATCGAAATAGTGGATGATATTTATCAATATCTCATTAGTGATGATATTCATTACAACCGCTATGATCATAAAAATAAATTCGCCGAGTAAAGTCGTTTACTGTCTATACAGGGAATACCGAATAAGCACTATAGCTCCCCATAATTAATTTGGTATTACCCTGTTATTATTGATACTATCCGTTTTATACTTAAACATAGGGTATTTCTGAAACTTTTTGATAAGGTTTTTATTTATCCTATTGTCCTGTGTAACTAAACTCACCAGCTTACGCTATCTTATTTATACTAACCGACACGCTTTTAGCGTTTTATTGTTTAATGAATAAACTAAAATAGTTTTATACTGAAACATAGGGTATTTCTGAAACTTCTTGACAAGACTTTTATTTATTCCATTAATCCATTTAATAAAACCACCAGCTTACGCTATCTTATTTATACTAACCGACACGCTTTTAGCGTTTTATTGTTTAATGCATAAACTAAAATAGTTTTATACTGAAACATAGGGTATTTCTGAAACTTCTTGACAAGACTTTTATTTATTCCATTAATCCATTTAATAAAACCACCAGCTTACGCTTCCTTATTTATGCTACCAACACGCTTTTAGCGTTTTATTGTTTAATGCATAAACTAAAATAGTTTTATACTTAAACATAGGGTGTTTCTGAAACTTCTTGACAAGGTTTTTATTTATTCTATTAATCTGTTTAAATAAACTCACCAGCTTATGCTACTTTATTTATACTAACCGACACGCCTTTAGCGTTTTATTGTTTAATGAATAAACTAAAATAGTTTTATACTAAAACATAGGGTATTTCTGAAACTTTTTGACAAGGTTTTTATTTATCCTATTGTCCTGTGTAACTAAACTCACCAGCTTACGCTTCCTTATTTATGCTACCAACACGCCTTTAGCGTTTTATTGTTTAATGCATAAACTAAAATAGTTTTATACTTAAACATAGGGTATTTCTGAAACTTCTTGACAAGACTATTTTTTATCCAATCCGATATCAAGCCTTCAATGCAGAATATTCAATTTATTTGCGAATTTTATTAATGAAAAATTCACGAAAAGAGTGGTAATATATTGCTCAATTTATCGTAAATCAATGTTGAATAGGAATAAGGATTGAAATGAATAATGGTTTTAAATTAGACAAAATAAAAGACTATTTCGAGCTCGAAAAATTACCAGAATTTGACGATAAATCAATACTATATATTTTGAAAGATGCCTCACTTTGGCAATATATACTTTTTAATTTTTTTGCTACTTTATTGATTAAACACTATTTAATTTACTTCCAACCCAATCAGATTATTTTAATTAAGTTAACTCTATTAGGTGACTTAACCAAAAATATAAAAAAAATCCCAATGGAAAAGATTACCAATCTACAATTCAAACGGGGCACTATACGTAGTAAATTATCTTTCATGGTAGATAATCAAAAATTCGAATTTAAACTGCCCAATCTTTTGTTGGTCGGAAAATGGCAAAAAGCTAATTTAAAACAAATTATTAACGATTATTTTTTATCAGCAAAAACAAATTAAATTTATAATACTTATAAAATTTTTGCTTAATACTAACTTGATTGTTAATGAAGTTGAAAAAGCATTCTTAAACTAATTTGCTTCATGCTTTTTCGATTCAATTTATATTCAAACTTAAACACAAAATTAGAGAGTAAACATGACAATATCATTCAAAGAGCAACAACAAAGGATTAGTTTTGTAAAACAATTTTTTGCAGATAAATTGGCCGAAAATTTATCACTTATAGAAGTACAAGCGCCGATTTTAAGCAGAGTTGGCGACGGTATTCAAGATAATTTATCGGGAACAGAAAATGCGGTACAAGTAAAGGTAAAAACAATACCGGATAGCCAATTTGAAGTGGTTCATTCACTTGCTAAATGGAAGCGTAAAATTTTAAGTTGTCACCACTTTGCCGTCGGTGAAGGCCTTTATACTAATATGAAAGCTTTACGCCCGGATGAAGATCAATTATCACCTATTCATTCGGTTTATGTTGATCAATGGGATTGGGAAAAAGTAATCAGCCCACAAGATAGAAATTTAACCTATTTAAAACAGACTGTTGAAAAAATCTATAGTGCTATTAAAGCAACCGAAAATGCGGTGTCACAAAAATATCACTTATCACGTTTCCTCCCTGAAACCATTACATTTATGGATAGTGAACAATTATTAAAACGCTACCCTAATTTAACCCCTAAAGAGCGTGAAAATGCTATTGCTAAAGAGCTAGGCGCAGTGTTTTTAATCGGCATCGGTGGCAAACTGTCAAATAACGAAAAACATGATGTGCGTGCACCGGATTATGACGATTGGAGTAGCGATAATGATTTAGGTTCTAAAGGCTTAAATGGCGATATTTTAGTGTGGAATCCGGTATTAAATAGCGCTTTTGAAATTTCATCAATGGGTATTCGTGTCGATCCAGAAACATTAAAGCGCCAATTAAAGATCACTAATGATGAAGATCGCTTAAATTATGCTTGGCATCAAGCTCTAATAAACGGCGAACTATTGCAAACTATTGGTGGTGGCATTGGGCAATCTCGTTTAGTGATGTTACTTTTACAGCAAAACCATATTGGACAAGTACAAGCCAGTGTTTGGGACAACACCACAAGCCAACAATATCCAAATTTACTTTAATTGATGTGGATATCTTTATGACATTTAGAGATATTAATAGGATCGATTGAAAGGAAAATTGATTAATCGATAGCATCACGCTTTTTAACATGTGATTGTAAGGTAAGTTATAAAAATGCGTTACCGTTCTACGGTAACGCGCTTAACAATTACAACACTGCCGTTACTAACCTTTTTAAACAAAAGGGAATTTTGCATAATTCCCTTTTTCTTAGTTTCTTCTATTTTTTTCTTATCCGTAATAAAACAAAAAATAACTAAGTAAAAACAAGCTGATTATTTTTTTATTATTACCTATCTTATAACTTCTAATTCGTCTGAGCCTTCGGGTATATGAAAACGGAATAAATAACTTCCAGTAGTCTCCTTTTTATCTTCTTTATCAATTGCTTTAAATTTAATTCCGTCTGTAAAACTATCATCGTCTTTTTGTCTTAATTTTACAAGCCTATTATTGGGTTCAAGTATTATCTGATAGTCTTCAATCGGTAAAATTTGTATATCATCAAATATATTTGAAACCTCTCCATTTGTTAAAGAGTTTTCTTGAAGATAATTTTCAATTTCTTGTTGAGTGGCATATAAAAAGATAAATTGTTCTTTCCATCTAGGCATAACTGCTTGAAAGTAAGCTTCTGTATCCTTATTTTCTAAAATAGTACGCAATGCCTTTATTTTTTTAACTACTTTTTGTTCCAAATCGGAGACTTTGGTTAAATCTTTAGATTTTGTCCAACCTGTTATTTGATAAGGCACTTCCGCTTCAAATTCAAACGATTTTTCAAAAGAAGGTAAATCTTTAGTCTGTTCATAAGGAAGTTCGAAGTTTAGTATTTTTATTTCAGGATCTTCCTTATCCCTAAAATTTTTATTGTAAAATAATCTCATTCTAAAAGCGGCATACTCGCCTAAAACAGCCTGTCCATTCGGGGGATAAATGCGAATGGTTAATTTTTGTTTACCACTGCCCAATATTCGATAGTTTAATGGGACAATGGGACTGGTAATTTTACCTTGATAATGGGCAAATATTTGTACATCATTAACAAATAGTTCCCATTTAATATTAGCACTGTAAATTCCGACATAATAGAACGGTTCTTGCTGGTACTGCTTTGGCATTTCAATTGCTTGCATAGTTTCTTGAATTATTTGTTTATCTGTTTTTTGTGCTTGTCCGCAAGAAAACAAAAAACTGCTAATTAAAAATAAACTGATTAATTTTTTCATCGTTACCATACCTTCAACTCATTGCTTCCTTGTGGCATATATAAGAAAATAGGCCGACCTCCTTCTATATTTCTTTCTTCTCCTTCATCATTTTTTACACTAGCTTTCATATAAAGCATTGGACATAGATTTTTTTGCCAAAGTGCCACAATTTTACCGTTGGCATAATATTGTATAGTATAGTTTTCGATAGGCAAAAATTCGTGATTCGTTATTCTAGAATCCGAATCGATTAACATAGGCTTCATTTTATATGAATTTTTTATTTCCTCATAAGTATTTTCGTAGGTTGTGTTTGATACAATACCTGAAGAATGAAGAAATTCCCTATGATATACAATTTCATCTCTGTTAATGCATATTGTTCTTATTTGATTATATTTTTCGACAATTTTTTGTTCGATATTTGGGACATTTTTTAAATTAACTGATGCTGCAAGCTCCTGATCGTAAGTAAAGGGCACATCAACATCAATCATCAATTTAGCTTCATAATAAGGTAACTTTTGCTCTTCCAACCCTTGTGGCAAGTTAAATTCGGCAATTTGTTGATAATCTTTTAAAGAAGTATCCTTGTCGGCTGCTCGGTATACGGTAACAGATGCATTAGCGTATTTAGATAGATAATCTTCTCCATCTCTTGGGTAGACTTTGATGATGACATTTTTTTTACCGGCATTGAATAATAAAACATTTAAAGGAAGCATGGTTGATTGTCCATTATTATCAATAAATCGATAATCTTGTGCTCCCTCGACTTCAATAATGAGTTTGCATCCATTTTTGGTAACTTGTGCGCCGAATGCCGGGCGATGTGTGTAATTTTGCGTTAAGGCTAATTCTTGTTGTATGATTTCTTCCATTTGTTTTTCTTGGTTTTCTTGTCCGCAAGAAAACAAAAAACTGCTAATTAAAAATAAACTGATTAATCTTTTCATGATTACCTATCTTATAACTTCTAATTCGTCTGAGCCTTCGGGGATATGGAAACGGAAATTGAATGATCCTTCAAAGTTTGTATTATTGCCTTTATATTTACCTTTAAAAGGAATACCCCAAAACTACATGTCATTACCATCCATATTGAATTCAAAAACCTATTATTACTCAGTAATGATATTATGGTATTACTTTTTATCTTCATAATTTAGATACTTTTTCATTCCCAATTGGAGGTTTTAGCGCTTTAACAATAACGTTATCAACACATCTGGCTATTTATCATGAATCTCAAAACAAATAAAAAATGCCATTTATTTGAGCAAAAAGATATGATAATAATGAGAAAAAGGCCAGTTAGGGCTTTCGCCCTAATATTTAGCTTTTTAGCAAGATGCTTAATTGATTAGGTATTACGATTGAACATCCTCATCGGGTACTGATTTCTCGGGAGTTGGGGATATTTCATCCGGTTTAGCTGGGGCTGTTGACTCTGTTGGCGATGAAGCAGATACATCATTTAATCGCACATAAATAATTTTTTGACGACCACCGTCACAAGATCCGACAACTTTCCCTTCAACTTGTTGTGATTCATCAACCGATACATGCTTAAGTTCAAAACGGCTGGCATCAACACCATTATTTTGAATCTTATCGGCAATCTTTGCACTAACTTCTTCACAATTTGATGCACCTGCAATCATCGGTAAGCTCAGCAGTAAAACAGAGACTAATTTTTTCATTTTCTTTCCTTTCATGTATACATATTTATCAATAAAATATCAGCCTATTGATAAATCTAATAATATACTTTTTATCTAATTAAAAAGTGGTAGTGCAATTAGCGATTTTAAAAATATTGTTTTCAAGATGATGCAGCAAGTTTAGTTATGTCTGTTTTCTAACGTTTTCAATTTATTTAAGATCCAAGACCGAATATCTTCGATATCGGCTTGTGATAAACTATTGACAAAATCACGTTTTTTGTGAAGTTTATTACGGTCTTCTTCAGTTAACACAACGCCTTTTAAGTTTAATAAGACTTCTTTACGATACATTGAATAAATAAAGTCTTTAATTAATTCATCTGAAAGATTGAGATTTTTCATCGTAATTTCCTTATTTATTATTTGATCTATCAGTAAGCTGGAAATAAGCCTATCTCTATAGCACTTTCAATATATGCTAATATTTAAGCAATGACAATGGTTGTTAATTTTAAATTTAGATGATTTTATTCACTGCAAGGAGCACATTTATGCACTGCTTAATTTGATAAGTGATTAACAAACCTGTTGATAACTTGATAATGCTCTAATTATTATTGATTTTTTGATGCGGTTAAAAAATAACCTATTTTTATTAAGTATCGATTAAGACAAGAAATCAGAAAATATTAGCCCAATATAAAACGAAAAGCGCAAAAGATTAGCCAATGTGTCACAGCAAATAGTGATTTGCTGTGACACAGACTATTATTGGAATTTATAAAGCGGTAAAAAAAGCCATTAAGCCAAAAATAACGCCGGGAGAATTGGCAATAGCAATTGGCCAATCTTTCTTTTCACGTAATAAGCCATAACAGACCCATAATGAACAGTTTATCGCGGCGGCTAGGGGTTGTGTTGGATTAGATTTAAACCCATGAAGATTATCAATGATTTGTGGGATATAAGAAACATACATACCTAATGATGCAATGGTTGCAATGATGCCCAAATAATGAAAAGCTTTCGGTGAGAGATTCAAGATCTACCTGCCTGCTCAAAAATGAATGGAGGCATAAAACTCTAGCATATATCTAATAAAAATTAAACTTGCGATAAGATGTGAAAAAGTAAAATATCATTAAATATTGACCATAATGCTGGCGGAGTTATTCGCTTTTACCCCCCTCCAACCGACACCTACCTAACCGGTTTAAAACATACTTTAGGGAGTATTATTAACGGCTTAGCTTAATAAAAGCGCTAAAATCCGTGAGGCTTAATAACATAGATCAGTTGCAATGCAAGATATGAATGTTACAGTTAGCGCAACGAATGGATTTATCATCTTGTCAACCTATGGGATTTGCCCCATAGGTTTTATCGTTAACTTCGTTTCGTTAAGTTAATTCGGTTTGCTTTGTTTCTTTGCCCAATATCACAATGGCCATAATTGCCACTAAAATTGATAGGCTAAATAAAGCAAAAACGGCGCTAACACTAAAATCTTTCGCCACTAATAATCCCACCATTAATGGACCTAAAATGCCACCGATTCGACCAACAGATGCCGCCATTCCCGATCCGGTTGCCCGAATATTGGTACTATATTGTTCCGGTGTATAAGCGTACATGGCTCCCCAAGCACCTAAGTTAAAAAATGACAATAATGCGCCGTAAATGAGCAACTGGTTGGCTGTATCGGCTTGTCCAAATAAATAAGCACTGATTAATGTGCCGGATAAATAGGAAACTAAAACCCATTTACGCCCTACTCGTTCAATTAACCATGCAACGGTAAAATAGCCAGGTAACTGCGCCAGTGTCATAATTAAGATGTATTGAAAGCTTTTGACCATATCAAAACCTTTCATCATCATGACACTCGGTAGCCATAAAAACATACCGTAATAGGAAAATACCACACAAAACCAAACTATCCATAACATAACACTTTGCTGACGAAATGATTTTGAAAAAAGTAATCGAATCTTTTGTATAACCGTTTCTTTTTTTATTATCTCATTTGAATGGCTATAAGTTGGCGAATCAGGCAGGTTAAACCGCAAGTAGAGTGCGTAAAAAGCTGGCATGGCACATAAAATCATTGCGCCTCGCCACCCTACTGACGGTAATGGTATCAAAAAATAGGCGATCAACGCTGCCAATATCCAACCAACAGCCCAAAAACTTTCCAGTAACACCACAACACGGCCACGTACATTTGGCGCAACACTTTCACTCACCAAGGTAGAGGCAACCGGTAATTCACCCCCTAGTCCCATTCCAATGAAAAATCGAAGCACCAGCAAGCTATATAGCCCCCAAGCAAAAGCACTTAAGCCGCTGGCGATGCTAAACATCAGTAAGGTAAATAAAAAAGCGGCTTTGCGACCTTTTTTATCCGCATAGAGACCAAAAACGAAAGCCCCTACCGCCATACCTATTGAGTTGACACTTCCAATTGTACCTAACTGGGTGGCAGATAAGCCCCAATCTTGTTTTAAAGCCGCTAAAATAAAAGAAAGTAATCCAACATCCATTGCATCAAATAGCCAGCCGGTACCGGCAATAAGTAACAGTTTGTTGGTCGTTAGTGATAAAGTTTTAGAACGTTGCATAATCGATATAAAAAAATGGTAAACGTAACTGGATCAAATCAAATTTTGATTAAAATGTCCATAACTTAATCGAATTTAACCGGCATTTTAGAAAAATTTCATGCTTGTGCAACAGTCATTCTTTAGCTGAATATTAGTTTCAATATGCGATTTGATAAGCCTATTTTAAACCAGATAAATGATACTATTGCTTTGGATATAGAGATTAAAATGGTTGGTTAATCGTTCCCCCCTATGGCTTTTAAGGATCAATGTTGCGTTATGGCTCGGCAAAATAAGCTAATGATTAAGCACATTTAACCTTGGTTTTAATGTTGATAACCAAATTAGACACGATTTGGTTAATTTTAGATGATTGAAACAGATGACACATTTTCTAGTCCCAAAAACGAACTGCAAACCCATTATTTGTGAGTATTTAAAGCAGCGATTGATATCACAATCAGCTAAAATCTTCGACTAATTTTGGGTGATATACACCTGATTATTAAGTATATTTTTTGGATCATACTGCTGTTTAATTAACTGCATTAAATGGCGATTTTTTTCAGGTATCGCCTGCTTAAAATAGTTTACTTTGGCTGTTCCAATTCCATGCTCAGCGGAAGGTAATCCCCCTAATTCATGGCATTTTTGATAAAGGGCTTCATGAATCTGTGTTAGTTGAGTGAGCCACACTGAATCTGAACGCCCGTCACGAAGTATACATAAATGAATATTACCGTCACCGGCATGCCCAAAAGCGAGCATACGTACGCCGGTTTCTTCTGATAACTGTTTGGTAAATGTGATAAAGTCGGCAATTCGATTGATTGGTACAACTGTATCAATCGGATCTTGTTCTGTTACAGCTTCAACTGCCCGAACCAACGAGCCCCTTACTGCCCAAATTTGATTGGCTTGTTGGGCTGTTTCGGCAACATAATAACGACAATCACTTAGATTGGCTAATAACAGTTGACGTTGCTGCAAAATAGATTGAGTATCTAAGGCATCTAACATAATAATCAAATAGGCCTTAGCATCAGCAAGCGGAAATTGAAAACCTGAATAACGCTCCCCCCACTGAGCAACTTGCCGTTCTACCAATTCCAATGCGGTTGGCGTTAATGTTTGCAAAATAGTGGTAATATTGGCAACGGCCTGTGCAAGGCTGGCAAATCCTAAAATTACCGTTTCAAAAACTTTAGGTTTTGCAATTAGCTTTAAGGTACATTGAGTAATAATCCCAAGTGTCCCTTCACTACCAATAAATAGATGCTTTAACGATAACCCGGTATTATCTTTTACATTTTTACTACCAAAATTTAAAACAGTGCCGTCGGCCATGACAACTTCAATTGCTTGAACATAATCCCGAGTCACACCGTATTTAACCGCCCGCATCCCACCGGCATTAGTGCTAATATTGCCACCAATTGTGGCATTTTTTGCCCCCGGATCGGGTGGATAGAAAAGATCATGCTGCTCAACAAATTGTTGCAGATCTTCTAATAACATGCCGGGTTGCACTGTGACGGTAAAGGTTTGTTTATCCAATTCTATCAACTTATTCATCAATGAGAGATCAATAATAATCCCGCCATTGGGAATAGTTGAACCGACTAAATTGGTACCTGCGCCTCGTGTTGTAATATTAATAGCGTTATCATTGGCATATTTTACAATGGCTGCGACTTCTGCCGTGGTTAGTGGATAGACCAACACATCGGCTTGACCAAATTTCAATTTTAAGCCATCACTAAGCTGTGATTGCGCAATCGCTTTTTGGTAAACAATACGCTGAGGATCTGCAATAAGATCTGCTAAGTTTTTCATATTCTTATACTCACTACTTGTAACTTCTATCAAAATGATTAGCGAGCTTGTCCCCTAAAAATTGTATTAGCATGACAATCATAATCAGAATAATAATACATAGAACAAGAATTTCAGTCACATATCGCTGATAGCCATAACGAATAGCTAAATCACCTATACCACCGCCACCAACTACCCCCGCCATTGAACTAAAACTGATTAACGAAATGGTTGTTACTGTTGCATGGCGAATTAATTGCGCCATGGCTTCAGGAAATAGTATTCCGGCTATAATTCGAATATGTGAAGCACCACTTGCAACCGCTGCTTCAATTACCCCTTTATCAATCTGACTAAAGGCATTTTCAGCTAATCGTGCATAAAATGCGATCGCAGCTAAAGATAAAGGAAAGATCACCGCTTTAGGCCCTACCGTTGTGCCCACAATAAGCGCACCTAACGGTAGAACCGTGACCATGAGAATTAAAAAGGGTATTGAACGTGTCGCATTGATGATAAAATTAGCAATATTATTCACCACGCTATTTTTAAAAAAGAACGGGCTGGAGAGTAAAAAAAGCAGTAAACCAATTAGGGTACCAAACACAATACCGGCAACCAAAGACCAGCTTACCATGATAAAAGTCTCATAGGCAGCTTGCCATAACATTTGAGCCATTTGGGCGATAGTCAGTTTGATCATCAAATTATCTCCTCAATAATGACACCTTGATTAGCAAGTTTGGTAATAAGATGATTAATATTATCCGGCTCGCCTATCAACGCTATGACTAAATTGCCCAATGCTTGATCATCAAAGTATTCAATAAATCCATGCAAAATATTAAATGCGACCTGCGTTTCTAAGGCTGTTTGATACAAGATAGGTTGCGTAGTATTTTCATTAATATAACGTAGACGCACTAACTTACCTTGTGCATTTTGCTTGATTAGATCCGGCAAATGGGTGTTTTCATCAATGTTAAGAAAATCTTGAGTAAAAGGCTGTTTTGGACAAGCAAAAAGATTAAATGTTGTATTCATCTCAACAATCCGACCTTGTGACATGACCGCAACACGGTTGCAGATTTTTTTTACCACATCAATTTCATGGGTGATAAGCACAATAGTTAAACCAAACTTTTGATTAAGCGCTTTGAGTAAATCTAAGATTGCGCTTGTCGTTGTTGGATCTAAAGCGCTGGTTGCTTCATCACAAAGCAGTATTTTAGCCTCATTAGCTAAGGCACGAGCTATCCCAACCCGTTGCTTTTGCCCGCCACTAAGTTCGGCCGGATAAGCATCAGCTTTATCGCTTAATCCGACAAGGGCAAGTAGCTCTTTAACTCTGTTTTTAACCGCATCGCCTTTTTTACCCGCCGCTTTAAGTACAAAAGCGATATTTTCAAATACCGTTTTTGATGAAGCCAAATTAAAATTTTGGAAAATCATACCGACTTGAAAACGAAAGGCTTGTAAATGACGGCCTTTTAACGTATTGATATTAATACCATTAATTATGATTTGCCCGCTGGACGGTTCAGCAAGTCGATTAAGTGTTCTCACCAGTGTACTTTTACCGGCTCCACTGGAGCCGATAATGCCAAAGATATCGCCTTGATAAACATCAAATGAGACATTATTGACCGCTTCTATCAACTGATTTTTTGCCTTAAAATGCACCGACACATTTTTTACTTCAATAAGAGGTGTAGTTTGCATAGTTAGAATAATTGATAATCAGGTTTTTGAAAGGTGTAAAAAATACCATTTTTATCTTCAATCACTTGGCTAAATTCCGGCGATTTAAGCACTTCAATCAGATCGTTGCCTAATGTCTCTTTCGATTCGGTGCGAATGGCAATGACATTTTTAAGGTCTTTATCTAATACTTCCGTATAAAGCGCTTTAGACAAATCTAAGCCGGCACCAATAGCATAATTACCATTTACAACTGACAATACCGCACTATCTAAAGAGCGTGGCGTTTGTGGCGCTTCGATAGGAACAATATTTAATCCATACCGATTTTCGA
Organism: Gilliamella sp. ESL0405; assembly: GCF_019469205.1. Lineage (NCBI taxonomy): Bacteria > Pseudomonadati > Pseudomonadota > Gammaproteobacteria > Orbales > Orbaceae > Gilliamella > Gilliamella sp. ESL0405. Next base: position 1,580,925 of record NZ_CP048265.1, read on the forward strand.
TAATATTGCTTGTTGTAAGGTTACTTTTATCAATAGTTGGATCAAGCTTAATTAATCCAGCTGCTTGTAAAATTCGTAGCGCTCGCGCTTCGTTAGTGACATCATTGGCAATCGTCACTTGATCACCGTTTTTTAACTGCGAAAAATCGGTTATTTTATTAGAATAAATACCCGCCCCAGCAGTCGGGACAAAACCGATTGCTACAATATCTAATTGGCGTGCTTGTTTGAAATTATTCAAATAAGTGAGATGTTGAAACAAATTAACGTCGATCTCTTTATTTGCTAAAGCAAGATTAGGTTGAACGTAATCACTAAATTCACGGATCTCAACACTATACCCTTTTTTTACCAATCCGGGCGCTATCGCTTGCTCAAACATATCACCATAAGGACCCGCCGCAACACCAACGATAATATGATTTTCTTTTTTACTGTTGTCACAGCCTGTTAACAGTACCACTGTTGATAAAACGGCAAAAGCGAATGCGATTATTTTTTTAAACATAATAATTTTTCCTTAAATTTGGATAATCTTTCTAAAGCATCAATCAAGGTTTGTTGTTGTTTAGCAAAATGAAAACGAATATAACGATATTCAGGATGTTTGAAAAAAGCCGAACCGGGAACCGCAGCGACTCCCACCTCTTTAATTAACCATTCACAAAATTCAAAATCAGTTTTAAATGGGTTAAATGCTGAAATATCTACCAGCACATAATAAGCACCTTGCGGCGGATAATAGCTAAGCCCAATCTTATCTAAACCTTGCAAAAACAGCTGACGTTTAGCCATATAAGTTTGTGTTAGCTGCACATAATAATCATCAGTTAAAGCCAACCCTGCACAAGCAGCTTTTTGCAATGGTGCAGCTGCGCCCACAGTTAAAAAATCATGGATCATTTTACATCCATCAATAATCGATTTATCAGCAATGATATAACCCAAACGCCAACCGGTGATTGAATAGGTTTTCGATAATGAACTGCAACTAATCGTGCGTTGCTGCATTCCGGGAAAGTTGGCTAAATAAAGATGTTGATAAGGCGGATAAACAATATGCTCATACACCTCATCGGTGATCACATAAGCATCAAACTCTATCGCTAATTGACTGATATATTCAAGTTCGTCTTGAGTAAATACTTTACCGCAAGGGTTGCTAGGATTACATAAAATTAATGCTTTAGCGCCTTGCTCAAAAGCTTGCCTTAACTCTTGTTTATCAAATTCAAATGTCGGCGGTTTTAGTGGAACATAAATGGGAGTAGCATCAGATAAAATGGCATCTGCGCCGTAATTTTCATAATAAGGAGAAAAGATGATAACTTTATCTTTCGGATCACAGATCGTCATCACCGCGCACATCATGGCTTCAGTACTGCCACATGTGACTAGAATGTTTTCCTCAGGATCGATCTCAATATTCATCAATCTTTGCTGTTTTTTAGCCAACAACAGCCTAAACTCATGCGACCCCCACGTTATTTCATACTGATACGGACCTTGCTGTGCGGCTTGTTTCAGTGCTTCAATCAAGGCTTGCGGTGGGTCAAAGTCAGGAAATCCTTGTGAAAGGTTGATAGCTTGATACTGATTGGCTATTCGGGTCATTCGGCGAATAACCGAATCAGAAAAATGGTCGAGTCGTTTAGCGAGTTTATGCATTATTTTCTTTATTTATATTTATAAATTATAAGGCTAGCAAGTATAATACAAAACTCTATTTTTACTGTTAAATAATATATTTATATATCTTTATAATTTTTATTTATAACCACGATTATTAACGTATATGGTTAATTGCAATTCAACTAGCTGTGCAAGCTTGAATAAAATATATGGCAGAGAAACAACACAGATGCAAATCAAAAAACAATTTACCTAAACATTATTCATAACCCCGGTTAGTTACAGCAATTTAACTCTATACAGTCAGAAAAATAACATTAACTTTGTTTAAAAAATAATACCAATATGATAACGGCACGACTCGACAAACTTGATGTTGATTGTCAAAAAGTTTCAGATTTTATATGTGTTTCAGTATAAAACCCCGTTAAAGATCCAATTGAGCAATTTAATATCGCTTACTGACGATAGTCTTAGCGACTCAAAAAGTATTCATCAATTTTTTCTAGAGCTCTTTTCGCAAACAACTTCAGGGTCGTAATAGAACAAGCACCAACCAGCGCCTGATTTTGGAGGTCTTGTATAAAAATCATTTGTTTTATTATCATAATCATCAGTATATTTACCTTCGGCTATACGTCGTTTGACTTGCTGTTTACTCATAAAAAATCAAATCAATATTTTTAACATTTTGCCAACCTAGAGTTGTAAATATTCTCTCGGCTAATGTCACAAAGGTTACAATACTATTTTTATAGGTAATAAACATTGCCGGGATAAATATCATTCCAGCTCCGACAAAAGCTGTAACCAAATTATCTACTGTAAATGGCGCAACTAAATAAACCATACAAACCGTAAAGAGTATATAAATTATAATAAGCGGTAATAAATTACGTTTCAAAGATTGCTTGCGGCCACCTGTACAAGGCGGAATAATGCAGATAATTTGTTCGCTGGGTTTGAGCACTGCTTATACTTCATAATGGTCAGCATGCTTTTCGGCCACAACTTCGACCTCATCTCCTTCTTTAAATTGATAAAAACCAAGCCAACCTTTTAAACGTATATTATTATTTAATTTAGCTGTAATATATTGCCCATCAAAATAGTTACTCCGATGAATATCATCACCATGACCAAGTGCTGCCAGTGCTATGGTGGTATTACCTGCTACCGTTGCCGACGCTGCTCCGCTGCGCATTTTTGCTTGTTGTTTTTTTCTTTCTTCTTTACTCATATAAGCACCATCACAGAGTGGAGCTTGACAAAACATACCTTTAAAATCAGTCAAAGTACCGGTTAGTTTAACCAGTTTTTTAGGTGGGAGTATAGGATCAGAAATACTAATACCCGTTTTTTTTAATAACTCTTCTTTATCTTTATAGGTTTTATCTGTTCCGTCATATTTGGCATAGGGCATAGTTAAATTCCGTTTATTTTCGTTATCCAGCAAATTTTTTAGTAAAAAGTCAGCTTATATCAGATTGCAGGAAACATTCTCCTTTTAAGGATAATTTTAGGCATACTCGTGATTTTTGGGATCCCTTTCACTGCTTAATAATTATATCCAATCTTACTATCTATTTCAGGGAATATGAATTCAAATCCAGTGTTTTTTGATAAATTTTCCGCTGAAATATTTAGTAAAAATTGTTTGAAAATCTCATCGAATATTAATTAGATCACAATAAATTTTAACTATAATACCTTTTGCTAACTTATAAGACATTATAGTTATTTGCGTAGCAACGATATAACCTATCAATAAAAAAATACAATGAAATGATGAGTTATCTATTAAATATTGATTTTTTTATTGTCCATTATGGTATTTTCCTAGAGACTAGGCCTCATAATATAAAAAGTGAGTTTGAGTGCGAGGGTATTTACGCTTAGGCTTAATAAACCTATTAAAAGGAGCGCCTTTTTCATCTCATTTTCTCCCTTTTTATTTACCTTACATTCCATGTTATTGCTTACGTTAATTACTAGCTATTGTTCTGTCGCTCTAAGTTTTATTGACGCTTCAATGGTTTTCGCTATTTGGTAGATTTCATCTTTAGTTAAAGGTGTTTTCCCTTTTGATTCTTTTTGTTTCCCAACTACTAGAAGTTGCAACCATGGATTATGACCCTCTTTTTTAGTTTGATAAGGTTCAACTACAGCATAATAACCATAGTCGGACGGTGAATTATCTTTATAACGTATTTCAACAAAACTCGCTAAGCCATTACGCCCATCCATTTTGATATCCCGATACTTTATGGGGAAGCCTAGTAATTTAATATTTTTAATATTTCGATTACTTATATCGTAATTACTGTTCCAAAATAGATTGATTTCTTCTTTGGCATCATAGCGCAAGAGATTGGTAAATGATCGTGTATTTTCAGTAAACGAAATAACGATATCAGGGTGCTCTTTTAACCGAAAAGAGACGGTTAAAATAAGGGGTATGGAGGCATCATTACCGGCGACAAAGCCAAATGGAATACATTTACCTGCGGTTTGTGGCAGCTCAAACAGTTCACGAGTGGAAAAACCATTAATAATTGCTTCGGCGTTTTGTTTATAAAACTCAAAATCTTTTTTTTCGCCTTGGTAGCGATTAGTTGTAAAAAATGAATATATTGTATTATTTTTAATAAAAGTTACAGATGCTCCCTCTTTTGCATAAAAACCCAAATTATTATTTTCATTCCACAATTCCACCATATCATTAGAATTATTAGTTTTAACAATCTGATTTTCTATAGCTATTTGTTGTTTTGCATTTTTTAATTCTTCATCGTTCCATTTTGCAGTAATCGATAAATTATTTCGATTATAATTAAAAGCAGATAATATTGCCCATTTACCATCTTGAAAATAGACAGGAAAACGAGATTTAGGTTTAAGGTACTTATTTGTCGGGTAAAGTGCCACTTCAAGATTATCGGGTAAATCTAAGGTATAGGAGCCAATACACTCGGTTTTATAGGTGAGTTCAACCGCTTGGGCTGTTGTGCTTAGGCTTAATAAACCTATTAAAAGGAGCGCCTTTTTCATCTCATTTTCTCCCTTTTTATTTACCTTACATTCCATGTTATTGCTTACGTTAATTGCTAGCTATTGTTCTGTCTCTCTAAGTTTTATTGACGCTTCAATGGTTTTCGCTATTTGGTAGATTTCATCTTTAGTTAAAGGTGTTTTCCCTTTTGATTCTTTTTGTTTCCCAACTACTAGAAGTTGTAACCATGGATTATGACCCTCTTTTTTATTTAGAATAAAGTTGGACAGGTCCTTTGCCATGTGTATTCCTTTCAGTTATTTTAACAATATAGGAACCAACAATAAGGGAAGTATGGGGAGGAAGCACACTTGATATTAAGTATTTAAAAACAATTAGCAAACTATCCATGATGCTATGTCTGTCCTAAGTGTTTTAAACAAAGAATAATATTACCGAAATATAACTAATAAGTTACGTGGTTTCGATAAATTTTGCAACTATTTTGTTCATGTTTTCGATCTTTACATCATGATAAATAAGTCTTAATATCTAATCCCACAAAATTAATCCGCCATTGCTACCGAATGAATAAACAAGGCTTTACCGTTAGTGGATACATTCTATATGTATCGGTAGATATCCCTTAAAGAGATGATCATACTCAGATTGGCTTATAATTCACTTTAAAACTATGAGATTTATATCCCTAAATTGATATAGCTCTTTACTCAATTAAAGCAAGCTGACTATTTATTTTTACAAACCAATTTAAGACCGCCATTTTCGAACTGACATTTTATTTCATCCAGCAAATTAATTTTTCCTTTGTTATTAATTTTGTAATGTTGCCACAAAGTTGCAGATGCGCCTTCTTCTACTAACAGATGTTCAAATAACCAAACATTTAATTGTTTATCGATGTAAAAATCTAATTTCACTTTAATCAAATCACCTCCATGATCTTCATTAGAATAAACAATAAGTTGATTTATTATTTTGCCCGATGATTCGATAAACATGGTAATAATATACTGATAGGGTGAAACTGCACATTCACCTTCAAGCTGTTTTTCTTCAACAAGGCATTTTTTTGTATCGGTCGTTTTTTTTAAATAAATATTAAATTGATTGGATTGATATAAATAGACAATTTTATTTTTTTGTAGTTCTTCAAATATATTTTTAACATTCTGAGTTGAAGAAAAGGTCGATAATTTGCATCTTTTATCATATTCTTTCCAGCCATTTTTTACATAAGAAAAATAATCGTCAATCCAACAATTATCGTTGATTTCCTTAACTAGCTTCTTATTTATAATTTGAGGCGTTCCCACAGGTAATAGATTAGTATGAACTAAAGCGTTTAACGAATGCGAACATGCTAAAATAGGTAAAAATAATAAACCATAAATTAAAGACTTTATCTGCATTATAGATAGACCTCGGCTATTTCGTATTGAAAGTTTTCAAAGTGCATATGACCATTATGTAATTCTTCACCATTTTTTCCACCAAGAATGATTAATTTCTTATAGTGAGGAATATAAGAAACATATATTTCATCAGTTGTATTAGGGGTAACAACTAATTATCTATTTATCAAAATTAAATTTATGCATCGCAGTATTGGTACTTATTTTTTGAATAATTAGCCTATTATTACCTTTCCTTACATAGTATTGAAATCTAACCAAATTTTTTATCATGTATGTCTCTTTGGAACAAAAGTGCTATTGTGTATTTTTCAATAATTCAAATTTTCCAGAATTTTGATTTATTTTATACTTTTTCCAATTTTCTGCTGTTGTTGATTCTAAATCATAAGTAAAATCCAATGTCCATAATTCATAATCTTTTAAATAATATAATTTCTCTGTAGCCAAACTGTCATTGGGATCATTTTTATATTCGTAACATATTATAGAATCTACCTTTTCATTATTTTTATAAGATAATAATTCTATTTCTATAAAAAATTGATTGTCATTCTTTTTTCTTTTCAATTTTAACTCAACATTATTTTTTAGTTTAGAAATGGTTATTTCATTATCATCTAACTTACTAAATTGAAGATAATAATTGTTTTTTATTTTAACGATTGTGCATAGTTCAGATTCACCTTTACAAGTTTTATTAACAGATAATATAAATTTTTTATTTGATACCAATTTTTCTCCTTGTAACTCACTAAATGATAATAAATCTTTGTTTTGATTTAGTGCATTTACGGAATTAATATTAAACTGAGTAAATATTACAGATATGAACAATGGTGAAATATAGATTAAATTTTTCATATTATTTTATTTCCTTTACAGAGCTATCATCAAAACCTGAATGTAAATGAGAATCATGGAGAGTACCTTTCTTTTCTTGTGTTGCATTATCAAATTTCTTTTTATTTTTTCCTGTTATTTGTTTATTAAAATTGAATTTATGCATTGCGTTGATAAAATTTTGCTCATCATCATCATTTAAATATAAAGTATCAATACTTTTTCCATTCACATGTTCAGAACTTGGAAAGATAATTATGATAAGTCACAATTCCCGCTCCAGGAAAATAATCCACCATTGCGACGGGGTAAATAAACCAAGCTTTGAGATGAATCGATATAAAACAGATTAGGTGTATTAACTTTTATTATTTTATTTATAATTTATCTAAATGTGCACAACCCTCAAATATTTCACCTTTATAGTCGATAAAAACTTCATAGATTGAAGCCGGTTTATCAAGATTTGCTTCGCAAAAAGTTCCATTTGGAAGGCCACGAATTAAACCATATATTCCATTATTAGAATGAAAAATTGTCACAAAATTACTTGTTAAAGAAGAAGACTTTATATCCATAGAAATATTTACGTTTTCTTCTTTATTAAACTGAAATTGCAATTTATTCTTACTTATTATGGCATTCCAAAAAGGTTCATAACCACTCGCATGGAACCCTATAGAATTTTTGTTGACTTTATCCCAAAAAACATGTGGTGATAAAATATCTACTTGTTGCATTTGCAGTAATTCTGACTGACTTATCCAATCAATCATCCCATTTTTAAGATTTAAAAAATTTTGCTTACCATTTTCCGTACTACCTAAAGATAAATATTGTTGATTAGAAGAATTTTTATATATTTCCTGAGCAAATAATAAGTTAGGTAATATCAATAATAATAAAATTAATTGTTTCATATAATATCCTTATTTACCGTGAGGGTTGCCTTTTAAAACTGGTGGCCATGAATATTAATCGTTAGCAAATGGGATTTTTGATTTGTTATATCCCCAATATCTGTCATGTTCAAAATGTGGAATATCATCTATGGGTACGTTTCTACTCCTTAAAATAGAGTAAAATTTATTATAATCAAAATCAGTAAGATCACCATGACCATTTGCAATACCCCTATCAACCTCTATATGAGGTACTATTATTGGCCAACATCCTTCAATATCCGAAGCCTCAATATAAAAATCTGCAAGGGCTTGATATTGATTATCAGTAGGAACATCTGGACTTTTATAATTAAGTTCGACATGGAACATTCTTCTTTTTAAATTATGCCAAGATTCAGCTTTAGTTGCCCACACATTTTTTCGGTAAAAAGCCAGTTTTCAATTATTTTATCATTTTGACTCAAGGTGGCTGACGTTGATGAAGTTTCTGTTTGATGCTTTGAGCTGTCCTCTGTCTTATCTTTTTCAGTGTCGCTTTGTTTTGTCTTTTGACTCTGCTTAGTTAAACCTTTGGCTACACCGTCCCACCAAAGCATTTTTGTCGCTTTTTCTTTGGTTTTTTCCCATAACTTATATTTCTCTTCTAACTTATTTATATAACCCAATAATTTAAGTTGTTCCGATGTTAATTTCTTTTCAGACTCCTCTTTATCATTTTTCGGAAAACTTTGATAATCTTTTCTTAGTTGCTCTAAGCCTTGTTTTGTTGATTCTTGTTTGCTTGCGTCTAACTTACTAACATATGACAAAACCGCATAAACTTATAATAGGAAAAGATTCATTACTTTAATCCTAATTCATTACTTTAATCCTAATTCATTTCTTGATAGGTTAATTCACTTTCTGTAGGCTGTCTGTAGACTGCGAGATAATCTTCACCCACAATAAAGAGCATTTCATTCATATAAATCGCTTTATTTCCATTTAGTAGAAATTTAGATAATGGTGATTTGTCAATATTGTCAAATGTGATATATTCCAACTCATTACTAATATCTATATTAAATTTTTTAAAATTTTCAACTTGCTGTTGATAGTGTTTTTCATTACCAAATAACTGTTTTGATTTTGCTTTACCAAAGGTAAATGAATAGGCTTGTTGATAATTAACACAAAGCTTTTTATCAGCAGGATTTAAGGTTAGTGTGATATCATCAAGTTCATCGAATGTAATTTTCTTAAAGCGCATATAATTATTTGCTTGTTTGCTAGTTAGTAAAAGGCTTTTTGTTGAGTGTGTTTTGTTATCTTTAACCGCTAATTCACTGTAGCAATTTGAAGTGACAGGTAACTCTTGGAACTTTCCTTCTTTTGTCACTTGAAAATGTTGTACTTCTATTGTTTCATCTTCAAAACGTTGTCGACGCTCAATAAAATAGTTTTTATCTATCGTAAAATAACGATAACCCACCGTGTAACCGCTACCGCCAGGACCGCCTCGAGTTGTAGTCCGATAATCAAATAATACCAGTTTATCTAGAACTTTATAATCATTAGAAAACAGATATAAATATGAATCCGACTCACCACTATCCCAGAATACATCAATTAGTATTGGATTTATAATAGATGAAATAGGAGGATACTTTGCTCCGAATATATCTATTGCAAACCAAGGAAGATCTAAAAAATTTTTAAAATGAATAGATAACTTTTTTAATACGCCGTCTCGATATAGCATAAATGCATCATCTGCATTAAATGGAACATGGATTGTGGGTAACTGAGGAACTTGTTTAATAAATTCTTTTTCAAAATAAGGTTTTGAATAAAATACTGGCTTACCATCTTTTCCAAACAAAAGCAGCATATCATCCAATAATACTGCCTGCCGATTTTGTGTTACATACTGTTTTAATAGGCTGTTATCAATATTTTTATCAAATTGAAGATAAGTAATGTTATCATTTAATTTAATATTATAATTATGCTCCAATAACTCTTGCTGTTCTTTTAAATCAATATATGCTTGTTCAATATTATTACTCTTAAAAAAATCGTCTGTAGGCATCGTATTACGTTTAATCAAAAACAACTGATTATTGAAATAAAATTTATTACCACGTAATTTTATATCAAAATCCATCGTTGTTTCATCTACAGATGTATTGCTAATACCATAAATAATTCCCCAATTATCTGGCACTTTTTTTTCATCAGCTATCGCTGATGATGCTATTAAATTTAATAATAGAGAAAATAATACAAAATAGTAATTACTTTGTTTCATATTGTTAACCTTAATCCTAATTCACTTCTTGATAGGTTAATTCACTTTCTGTAGGCTGCCTGTAGGCTGCGAGATAATCTTCACCCACAATAAAGAGCATTTCGTTCATATAAATTGCTTTATTTCCATTTAGTAGAAATTTAGATAATGGTGATTTGTCAATATTGTCAAATGTGATATATTCCAACTCATTACTAATATCTATATTAAATTTTTTAAAATTTTCAACTTGCTGTTGATAGCGTTTTTCATTACCAAATAACTGTTTTGATTTTGCTTTACCAAAGGTAAATGAATAGGCTTGTTGATAATTAACACAAAGCTTTTTCTCAGCAGGATTTAAGGTTAGTGTGATATCATAAAGCTCATTAAATATGTTGCTTTCAAAGCGCATATAATTATTTGCTTGTTTACTAGTTAGTAAAAGGCTTTTTGTTGAATGTATTTTGTTATCTTTAACCGCTAATTCACTGTAGCAATTTGAAGTGACAGGTAACTCTTTAAACTTACCTTCTTTCGTCACTTGAAAATGTTGTACTTCTATTGTTTCATCTTCAAAACGTTGGCGACGCTCAATAAAATAGTTTTTATCTATCATAAAATAACGATAACCAACAGGGTAACCGTTACCGCCAGGACCGCCCCGAGTTGTAGTCCGGTAATCAAATAATACCAGTTTATCTAGAACTTTATAATCATTAGAAAATAGATATAAATATGAATCCGTCTCACCACTATCTCTGCCTAAATCAATAAATATTGGATTTATGATAGATGAAATAGAAGGGTACTTTGCTCCAGATATATCTGTTGCAAACCAAGGAATATCTAACAAATTTTTAAAATGGAGAGATATTTGTTTTGAAACTCGATCAATATATAATATATAACCATCGTTTGAATTAAACGGAACATTGATTCTGGGCAACTGAGAGACTTGCTTAATAAATTCTTTTTCAAAATAAGGTTTTGAATAAAATACTGGCTTACCATCTTTTCCAAACAAAAGCAGCATATCATCCAATAATACTGCCTGCCGATTTTGTGTTACATACTGTTTTAATAGGCTGTTATCAATATTTTTATCAAATTGAAGATAAGTAATGTTATCTTTTAATTTAATATTATAATTATACTCTAATAATGCTTGCTGCTTTTTTAAAGCAAAATATGTTTTTTCTATATTATTGCTTATAAAAAAATCTTCTGCAGGCATCGTATTACGTTCAATTAAAAACGACTGATTATTAAAATAAAATTTATTACCACGTAATTTTATATCAAAATCAATCGTTGTTTCATTTACCAATGTATTGCTAATACCATAAATAATTCCCCAATTATCTGGCACTTTTTTTTCATCAGCTATCGCTGATGATGCTATTAAATTTAATAATAGAGAAAATAATACAAAATAGTAATTACTGTGTTTCATATTGTTAACCTTTATTAGTAATTAATGTTTGCATTGATGCGCCATTGACTTGTTCAACGCTTTGAGCAAAATATTCATCTTTCAAATAAACTAATTGAAAACTTCTGACATCAAAATGTACCCATGATGTTGCCTCATTGTTAAAAACTCTTTTTAGTTATTTTTTCTGTCTAACTTGTTTTGGGCAATTTAAGACAAATATTCCGTTCTTAATGGCGTTTTTCATCTAAAGCACAATCCTTGTCAGCAGTATCACCTGTTTAGTGAGTTAATTGATAAAAATCTTCAGCTATCTATTTTTTAAATGTATTAATTGTTTTCCTGATTAATTATTTGCTTTTCATTTGGTTGTCTGTAAGCTGCGAAATGATTTTCACCCACAATAAATAAAGTATCTTCCATATAAATCGCCTTATTTCCATTTAATAAAAATTTTGAAATGGGGGTTTTTTCAATATTATTAATTGTTATATATTGCAACTCTTCACTTATATCAATGTTGTAACGTTTAAATTTTTCAATATACCATTGATATAATTCATTATTATTAAAAAATTTCTTTGAACTCATTTTACCCAAAGTAATAGGAAAAGATCGCTGATAATCGATACAAAAAACTTTTTCATTTGGCATAAGGGTTAATATCGTACTTTCAAATTCATCATATTCTAAGCCATCAGCGAAACGCAAATAGTTATTCCCTTGATTACTCGTTAACAAAAGGCTTTTTTTAGATTGAGGATTATCGTCTTTAGAGGTAGATTTCTTATAACAATCTGATGTTACGGGTATTTCTTTAAACTTTCCATCTTTGGTAATTTTGTAATGTTGTATTTCAATTGTCTCATCTGCAAAACGTTGTTGACGTTCAATGAGATAGTTTTCATCAATTTCAAAATAAATAAATCCTTGGGCAAGATCATCTATTTGAGATTCTTTTCTAGTTAATCCATCTACTTTTCTTAAAAGAAGCTTATCAAGCAACATATAATTATCTGAAAATAAATAGAGATAAGTTATTTTCTCGCCATTTTCTTGAATCCCTTCAATTAAAATTGGTCTAATTTTGTTGTGAATAAAGGGAAGTTTTATACCTGAAATATTAGCTATATAATTGTTCCATTGTGCGCTTAAATTGTTATTACTAGTTAATTCTAGGTAATTAAGAAAATTTCGGGGAATATTTTGCGTGTAAAATTTATTTTCGTTGAATATAGAATAATAAAAATCATTATAGTTGCTATCCCATACATAATTTCCCGTAATTCGGGAATTATATGGTAGTTTTAGAGATGGAAATGTTTTACTAATCTTTTTAAATGAATTTTGACCCACTGATTTTATAAAAGATAAAGCCATTTGCTGATTAATAAAAATTAACTCTTCATTCAAATAAATTACCTTAAGATCTGGTAATAATAGCTCAGAAAACTCACTATCTACTGAAGAATCAAACTGTATATAATTTATTTCGTTTTTGGGTAAAGTGAAATATTCAAGTAAATCAGTATGCAATAAGCTTTCTGGTACTAATTTAGATATGTTTTCAGCTTTTCCTAGAATGACTGAATACTTACTATCATTTACATAGAATATATTATTTTCGAACTTAACTCTGAGGTTATTTAAATAATCCTCGTTACTGTGTTTTTTTATCTCATGATTTTTGACATATTTGTCCAAAATCCAGTATGTTTGATCTCTATTTATATTTTTGGCATAACAATAAGGATAAAAAATAAAAATGAGAATTAAACAAAAAAATTTCTTTAACCAATAATATTTCCTTGTACTTATCATATCGGCACATCCCTCTTCCCATTTTTTTAAATCTTCATTCCATAGTTATTCATTAATTAGCAAACTTATACTAATTGCTTAACCTTTAAAATTTATTTAACAGCCAAACAAAATTTATTGTCTCTTTAACTTAATAAAAACTCCTTTTTCATTAATAACATATTTTGTTCGATTTAATAAAATTGTTTGTCTTTTAGAGCCATCATAAGGGCTTTCGATTTTTTGTATTGTGATGCAGTAATTTTTATCAATAAGGAATTTGTTCCAAACACCCCCATCCTCTAATTCAAAATGTTCACCTAACTCCAATCGATCAATGAAATTAAACTCATTGGAAAGGCTGACTAATGATAATTGGGGTGAACCCGAAAGAGAATATGAAGATAATAAAAGTAATTTTATATTATTATATTCTTTTAATTTTATTGCTTTAAGGTAATCGTCATCGAGCATACCTTTAAAAAAATAATTAAACTCATTGGGTATAGGTGTAAAACCATCATTTTCTTCTGGTGGCCAATAACTATCATTTAATGGAAGAGTAACAGTATGTAATTGATTATATACATTTGCCAACCCATTGCGCACCTTCTGTTTATTTTTGTATGTTAAAATAATATTGTTATTATAAAATAAGAAAAGATAGTCAGAATTTAACACTAATGATTCATTTAAACTATATTGATCTGGTAATGTTTCAATTATAAAATTCTGATTATCTTGCTGATCATTAGTTAAATTTAGTCGTTTCAATTCCTTGTGTAATAAATTCTGAATATTTGCTGCAAAATTGGCTTTATTTTGTTTTATATTTAACAAGTATTTATCATCAAATATTAATTGATATTTATTACTTTTAACAGATATTTTTTTTAAGCTTCTGTAAATTTGGTCAATTAGCTCAAAGTCAGTTGTAGAATTAGATTGGTAGTTAATATTAATGAATTGCCATTCTATTGTTTCATCTTTTACCGAATCATTGGCGTTATTTTTTGCTTCTGTATTGGCTATTATTGCGATGTAACAAAACAAAAATAACCCGACAAACCTACTTATAATTTTAAACATTATTAATCTCAACCATAAATTAACAATAAATAAATGTAATTAATTTTTCTTTATGTAAAGTTGTAGCATCAGTACAAAAACATTCATCGAATTCTTTTGTTATGAAAATTTTCTGCTATTTACTTTTTTTCTTAAATTTCTTCGCTCATTCCATTTATAATGCCTTTCTTCAACATTTTATTTAGCTTCAAACTTAGTTAATCGCATCTTCTTTTATTACTTAATTAACTCTTTTTGACTTGTTTTTACTTTTTAATATGACAAAACCGCATAAACTTATAATAGGAAAAGATTCATTACGTTAATCCTAATTCACTTCTTGATAGGTTAATTCACTTCTTGATAGGTTAATTCACTTTCTGTAGGTTGTCTGTAGACTGCGAAATAATCTTCTCCCACAATAAAGAGCATTTCGTTCATATAAATGGCTTTATTTCCATTTAGTAGATATTTAGCTAATGGTGATTTGTCGATATTGTCAAATGTGATATATTCCAACTCATTACTAATATCTATATTAAATTTTTTAAAATTTTCAACTTGCTGTTGATAGTGTTTTTCATTACCAAATAACTGTTTTAATTTTGCTTTACCAAAGGTAAATGAATAGGCTTGTTGATAATTAACACAAAGCTTTTTCTCAGCAGGATTTAAGGTTAGTGTGATATCATAAAGTTCATCGAATCTCTCGCTTTCAAAGCGCATATAATTATTTGCTTGTTTACTAGTTAGTAAAAGGCTTTTTGTTGAATGTATTTTGTTATCTTTAACCGCTAATTCTCTGTAGCAATTTGAAGTGACAGGTAACTCTTGGAACTTTCCTTCTTTTGTCACTTGAAAATATTGTACTTCTATTGTTTCATCTTCAAAACGTTGTCGACGCTCAATTAAATAGTTTTTATCTATCGTAAAATAACGATAACCCACCGTGTAACCGCTACCGCCAGGTCCGCCTCGAGTTGTAGTCCGATAATCAAATAATACCAGTTTATCTAGAACTTTATAATCATTAGAAAACAGATATAAATATGAATCCGACTCACCACTATCCCAACCTACATCAATAAATATTGGATTTATAAGAGGTGAAATAGAAGGGTACTTTGCTCCGAATATATCTGTTGCAAACCAAGGAAGATCTAAAAAATTTTTAAAATGAATGGATAAATTTTTTAATACATCGTCTCGATATAAAATAAAAGCATCGTTTGCATTAAACGGAACATTGATTATGGGCAACTGAGGAACTTGTTTAATAAATTCTTTTTCAAAATAAGGTTTTGAATAAAATACTGGCTTACCTTCGTTTCCAAACAAAAGCAGCATATCATCCAATAATACTACCTGCCGGTTTTGTGTTACATACTGTTTTAATAGGCTATTATCAATATTTTTATCAAATTGAAGATAAGTAATGTTATCTTTTAATTTAATATTATAATTATACTCTAATAATGCTTGCTGCTTTTTTAAAGCAAAATATGTTTTTTCTATATTATTGCTTATAAAAAAATCTTCTGCAGGCATCGTATTACGTTCAATCAAAAACGACTGATTATTAAAATGAAATTTATTACTACGTAATTTTATATCAAAATCAATCGTTGTTTCATTTACTAATGAATCACTAATATCATAAATAATTCCCCAATTATCTGGCGCTTTTTTTTCATCAGCTATCGCTGATGATGCTATTAAATTCAATATTAGAGAAAATAATACAAAATAGTAATTACTTTGTTTCATATTGTTAACCTTAATCCTAATTCATTTCTTGATAGGTTAATTCACTTTCTGTAGGCTGTCTGTAGACTGCGAGATAATCTTCACCCACAATAAAGAGTATTTCATTCATATAAATCGCTTTATTTCCATTTAGTAGAAATTTAGATAATGGTGATTTGTCAATATTGTCAAATGTGATATATTCCAACTCATTACTAATATCTATATTAAACTTTTTAAAATTTTCAACTTGCTGTTGATAGCGTTTTTCATTACCAAATAACTGTTTTGATTTTGCTTTACCAAAGGTAAATGAATAGGCTTGTTGATAATTAACACAAAGCTTTTTCTCAGCAGGATTTAAGGTTAGTGTGATATCATAAAGCTCATTAAATATGTTGCTTTCAAAGCGCATATAATTATTTGCTTGTTTACTAGTTAGTAAAAGGCTTTTTGTTGAATGTATTTTGTTATCTTTAACCGCTAATTCACTGTAGCAATTTGAAGTGACAGGTAACTCTTTAAACTTCCCTTCTTTTGTCACTTGAAAATGTTGTACTTCTATTGTTTCATCTTCAAAACGTTGTCGACGCTCAATAAAATAGTTTTTATCAATATTGTAATAAATAAATCCGAATGGTAAATCACCTGTTGCAGGATTATGTCTTGTCATACCAATTTGAGAAGACAATATAATTTTATCGGAAAAATTAAATTGTTCGGAGAAAAGGTAAAGATAAACTATTTTCTCTTCATTCTCTTGAGTGCCAATGATTAAGATTGGATTTATTACATTATTTATTTTTGGTAATTTTATTCCATTTAAATTAGTTAAATAATTATTTAACTGTTCATATAAACTATTGTTATCAAATAATTTTAAATAGTATAGATAACTTCTTGATATATTTTGAGGATAATTGTGATAATTCTCATCCTTAATAAAATCTGTTGAGCTTTGAGAATTAATTGGTAGATCTAATGCAGGAAATTTATTAGCTAATGTTAGAAATGAATTTTTGTCTTTAGGTTTTAAAAAAGACGCAACTAAAGATTCATTTATAAATAACAACTGTTCTTTGCCTAAAATCAATCTGCCTTTTGGTAATAATAATTTAGCTAAATTAATATCTAAAACACTCTCGAATTGTAAATAATTTATCCCCCCTGTTGGTAAAATAAATTCGTTAATGATTGTTTTTTCTATTAGGTCTTTTGACAGTAATTGGGATATATCAGATATCTGACGTACACTAACATTATATTGATTATTATTAATATAAATGATGTTATTAACTAATTTAACTCTCAAATTGTTTAAATAATCAAAGTTATAATTATTTTTGTTCATTAGGTTATAATTTTCAACATATTTATCTAAAATCCAGTCGGGTTGCTCAATATCTTTAGCATGAACATTAGAAAAATTAAAAAAAACATATAATAAACATATAATTCTTATTAACATTATATTCTTTTTAATTAAAGAAAGATAAAACCCATGCATATTATTAGCTCCTCTAATTTTTAACCAACTCTTTTAAATATTTACCATTGGCATCTTTTTCTGTTTTCACCAAAAACTGATTTTCTAAAAATTTACTTTCAAACACGAGAACACCATAATGAACCCAATTAATTGCTCGCTATACTATTATTATCACGTCCTTTTTTTTGGATGATACCTTGTATAACTATTTTCTAAAGCAATGCCATTAGAATGAAACCATCTATATTCCGCATTTGTTTTTTCCGTCAAAATATCTCTAACTAAATCACAACAAACTATTCTTTCATCGTTGGTGTGTTCAGATTTCGCTTTTTCTTTTTTAATTATATGGATATCGAGCGCTTTACCCATATGATTAGTACTTACTCGATTATGATAATTATTATCCGTCCAACATCTATAACCAGAAGATACGATATCAACTGTCAAATGTTGATATCTTTCATCTGAATCAATATAAAACATAATGCTTCGTAATACCCAAAACAAAGTTCTATGTAAGCCTGGATATTCAATTCCTGATGCATAATTTTTACCTGTTTTTCCATTATTAGTTTTATTTAAACCAAATCCATCACAAGTTGGCTCTTTTAGATTAGTAAAAGTTGAACATTTACACTTAGCTTGAGCAAAATATGTTTCTATTGGGTATTCCTCTTGAAACTTATCAATCGCTTCAATTACTTGCATATCAACAACTCACGTTTCTTCAACTTTCATATAATCACGTTGAAACTGTTTGATCATGTTTTCCGTTCTTTCCGTAGCTTATCAGTCGGGACATTGCCACCAAAACCGGCAAGGCGGATATTGATTTCTCGAATTATTTCATCTTTATCGCCTTTTTGGAAAAGAATCTTATTATCAGAGAAATAATTTATCATAGATACAGGATGCATAATCAATGCCTTACCGTTTTGACTTTAGGTGACAAGAATTGATAAAAATTAGGCTTGTATAGTTGAAGGGGGCTTATGTTTTACACTTTTCAATGTTAGCGTCACTTTGTTCTGCTTGCTGGTTTTGCTTAGCTAAACCTTTGGCTATATAATGCCACCTGAGCATTTTTTCCGCTTTTTCTTTGTTTTTATCCCATAACATTAACTTACCTTCTAACTTTTTAATTTTACCAAATAATTTAAGTTATTCAGGTATTAATTTCTTTTTGGGAGCTTCTTTATACTTTTCCGGAAAACGCTAATATTCTCTTCTTTGTTGTTCCAATCTTTGTGTACGATCAACTGACTTTCTTCACATCTTAGCATTACTTAATACTTCAACGGCATAAAAAATTTTTTTCATCGAGAACTTTTTCAATTTATATCAATAAATTGAATTGTGCATACTTTAATATCATCACGATTATTAACATCTTAACATCTAATAGTTAATTCATAGACCCAAAATAATGTTAATCATTTTTCTAAAAGCTCAAACTTTTCATTTATGAAATTATAATATCTTCTTCTATATCCTTCGTTAACTTCATTTTCATCAGGATCAGCTATTATTCCTGAAATAATGATTAAACTACTATTTAAATGATACTCTATAGAAAACCCATTTTCTCCATTTTCATCTTCTATTAAATAAGCATTAGGAAATCCAATAACTTTGTTAGATAGCAAGTTTCGAATTTCTCCACAAATCGCCCCACCACCACAACCATAAACCTTAATCAAATATTGATATGCAAAGTTTGCATTTTTAATTTTTATTTTAGTATTGATAGCAAAATTGTTAAAATCTAATTTACTAGCTTCTTTGCTTTCAGCCATAAAAGAGTAACTAACTGAAAATATAATGAAACATAGAATAGCAAACTTTAACTTTTTCATATTCATCTCCAATTTCCATTTTTCGATTCTTTTAAGGCTTCAACCATTTCGTCAGGTAATATATGGGCGGAATTCAGCCCATCTCCTTGATAATATGACGACCCCTCAAAAGCTGCAACTCTCCCCTTACTGATTGTTTTACCTTTGCGTACTCCTGCTGAAGCAAATTCTTTAGCCCAATCATAAATAGCATCCTCAACATCACCATCATGCTCTAAATATTTTATTATGTTCTTCCTTTTAATTTTTATTAAATATTCTTCAAATAAAATATCTTGTGTCTCTTTATCATATCTCAATGATAAATCTAATTTTAAATAATCTAGAGCTGATTTTAATGTTTCAGGAATAATTTGGAAGCGTCCAGCAGCAAATATTTCTCTTTTTGCTTGTTTATCAATTAATTCCTTTAGCGTCATAGACGTTAAGTTAGTATTAAAAAAAGCTCTTAATTTTGGTTTAGTTTGATTATAAGCTGAATAATCATTATTGGATTCAACTTTACCTAATAGCAAAGCAAATGGGCTTTCTGCCCAACCTTTATTTATTTCAATAATATTAAAATAATCCACCATAACCACAGGATGCATAAACCATGCCCTTCCATTTTGACTCAAGGTGGCTGGCGTTGATGAAGCTTCTGTTTGTTGCTTTGAGCTGTCTTCTGCCTTATCTTTTTCAGTGTCAGTGTCACTTTTTTCTTTCTGTTGACTTTGTTTAGCTAAACCTTCTACCACCTCTTTCCACCAGAGCATTTTTGTCGCTTTTTCTTTGGTATTTTCCCATATGATTAATTTCTTTTCTAACTCTTGGATTTTTCCGTATAATCTAAGTTGTTCCGATGTTAATTTCTTATCGGGTGCATCTTTATAATCAGGGGGAAAACGTTGATAATCTTTTCTTTGCTGTTCTAAGCCTTGTTTTATTGATTCTTGTTTGCTTTCGTCCTGCTTACTAACATATGCATCACGTTTTGCTTCATCACCGTTTTTTATATAACCCAAATAGTTTTCCGCATCATCTGTCATTTCACTGTTTAACTCTTCCCATTCCGGCCGTTTACCTTCAGTATTTTGTTCGGCGTACCATTCACTTTGATAATTGACTAACAAGCGTCCGAGTGCCGTTGTTAAGGCTGGTTTTTCGGATATTTTATTAAAACAGTCAGTTGTTAATGCCGCACATTCATTATTTGTATATTGTTTATCTAATATTGTTAAGGTCGCTTTAATGGTTGGCTTATATTGCTCAAGTGAGGCATTATCTTTGTTTCGGGTTTCCGCTTTTTTCGCACTCAGGTAAAATTCTTTCAAACTGCTGGTTTCTATAATCTCTTTAAAATCAAACCAGTCCCAACAACTGACATTTTTTACGCCTTCACTGCCGATGGCTGCCCAACCATGGACAGGTAGATTCTTACTGCCTAAAACATCTTTTTGGATTAAAATCCATAACGTACCTTTGTCGTCAACTGCACGGGTCTGCTTTGCTTGATATGCCTCATCATTCAAACTCAGTATCATCGGCATTTGAACCACGTTTTGGCTGCCGGTTAATTCACTTTGCTGTAAAGGATGTTGGCTCCAGGCTGGGGTGGCTTCGGCTAATTCTATATCTCCTTCAAGTTTGGCTTTTTCGGCTATCTTCTCACTATTTTCTACCCATAACCTTTTAGTTTCGGTCTCCGATGTGTTAATCTCAATTTGTAACCAGTTGATATTAACTTGTTTACTCAATACTTTTATTTTGGTGTCTTTAAGTACTTGACCTACCGTTGTATCCGATTTTGATGGAGATGCCAGTAATTTTGCACCTTTACATATGCCAACCAATGTTTTATCTTCATCAGGAATTTTGCTTGCCTCTGTCTGCGTTTGGGTGATGAACGTTGGCAAATCTTCACAAGTAAAGCATTCCACGTGTAAACTTGGTTTATATTGACTTGCTGTTAAACCTGTTTTTAGCGGTAAAGTCGCCATCTCTATATAATTACCGTCTTTATCTTTTTGTTTGCTGATGCCTTTATTTTGATTATGGCCAATATGCCCCACTAAATCACCGGCTTTGATTGGATACGGTTTATCTAATACCACTACCTCATTGTATTTTTTGCCCCGGATGACATTTTCAAGACTATCGTACCAAACCATTTTTTTTCCCTCTTGCAACGGTATGGTTGGTTTTCCGTCACGGACTATCTCAGCTAATTCAACAAAAGTTTTAGTTTTTTTCGTACCGCTTATTTTTATTTGGGTACCCTTTGGTAACATAGAAAGTATATTTTTCTTACTTTCATCCCTGACTCTCAGTCCTTTTGATTTGGCTAATTTACTATCTTTACCTTTTATATCAAATACCGATTCAGTCAATTGAATTTTAGTGTGATTAAAAACCCAACCCAGAATTTCTTTTCCTTCATGTTTATAAGGGGTTAATGGCGGGATTGATGAATATCCCTCAGTAAATGATTTGACAGCATACCATTTATAATTTTCGGTATGTAAATCAAGATGCAATTCTACTTTGGTGCCGGCTTGTAATACAGCAAGAATCTCGCCTTTTTTTGAGTCAGGCGATTTTCGAATATTTAATCCTTCAACAAAATCTAAACCTTTATCAATGACCCGGTAAATATCTTGCTCCCAAAATGCCGGAGCTGGCTCTGTTGGGTTATCATCGTAAAATTTTGTATCAGCCAAATGCATATATAAACTATAAAAATAAAGTTGATGACCGGGCTGTTTGGGTTTAGCCGTCTCTGTGGCAGGCGGAGTGCTTACTGTTGATGATTCACCTGTTGTCGTTGGGGTAGTTGGCGTATTGGTATCCGTGCTTGTTGTCTGAGTGGTCGTTGACTCAGTCGTTGCCGGTGTTGTAGTAGCCGGTGCAGTATTTGACAACGGCAATGCATTGGCTGCCGGCGCTGTTAAATTTTCAGTTGAGTTATTTGCATCTGCTTCGGTTGATGCCTGACCTTCTGTTGTTGTCGGAGTTGTTGCCGGGGTTGCTTCTTCAATACGTTCCATTTCAAGTAGATGGCGAACCAAGACAAAGCCGGTTGAGTAAAATCCAACCTTATCGCCATAGTCAAGTTTTTGATAATTGTCATTCACCCGATAAGCAATGACTTCACCATCGGCTATACAGTGCACTTTACTTGGTTTATCAACAACAATGCCTAAATTAACAAGAACATTTGCATCAAAATGAATACCACCATGCACAAGTTTATTAACGCTCACAGGATAAAAACCGGTTTGCGCTAACATTAATGCTTCATGATAACGGTTAGTGCCGGATTGATTTTTTTCGTTGACAACTATCGGGTATTTCCATTTTTTTATTGGTGTTAAAGCCATTATTTATTCCTTTAGCCTGAAAAATTGATGAGTTCAGTATTGATTAATCGCATGATTGCTACATCAATATCACTGGATATGAATTTTAATTTGTCGGTATCTATACTCGCCGGCCCCATCTTCTGCATCACATTACATTTAAGCTTAACGTTATCTGGTGTGCCAAGCTCTATGCCTTTACTGCTGATTTTGATATACGAGCCGCCACAGATTAAGGTTAACTCTTTGCTGGCGGTAATGGTCAGTTTGCCGTCAACACTGTCAATGTGGATATCTTGCTTTGCTGCCATATTCAGGTTGGCATTTTGGGCTTGTATGTCAATATCCCCTTGATTGGCAAAGACCTTCATCCCCGATTTGTGGGCAAATAGCCCTATCGCTTCTCCCGAAGATACCGTGATGTTTTTTAATGCCGTAATGTCGGTTTGGTTTTCCGCCGTGATACTCACGCTGTTACCGGTTGATAGCTGGATATTTTCCGGACTGGTTAATGCAATACCTTCTTGCGCATAAGCTAAGATGCCACTTTGGGCCAGTTCAGTTAAGTTGGCCTTGAGCTGGTCCTGACTGTCGGTATCGGCATCGTGGGCTTCCGATTGTTGAGCGGCTTGCTGGAGTGATTTGGCTATCGATAAGGCATTTTCCAGCTGGGTAATCGCACCTTGCATATCCAGTTGTTTGCCTTGCGCTTTTGGCTCGGTTTGGCTGGTCAGGTATAAGCCTTTTTCGGCCGCAATGGCACCCCAGTCATCCGTGCGAAGTTCAAACCCTTCACCCCGTGGTGTTTTGTTTTGGTCAACTAAGTGACCCAGATTAAGTTGCGTTTTACCGTATTCGGTTGCCAGTTTGATATGCTCCTGCCCCCGTTTGTCATCCATGCGCAATTTATTATTGGCCGGAGTACGTATCACATTACGGTGTTTGTTTATCGTGGTGACATGGTCAGGGTGGGCACTGTCGTGCATGGCATGGGCAATATACGGTCTGTCGGGGTTGCTGTCGGTAAAGGCTATCGCTACTTCTGTGCCGTCAATTAACGGAAAGTGAAAGCCATAGGTGTTGCCGGCATACGGTTTGGCTAATCTGACCCACAGGCTCTCTTCACCGTTTTTCCAGTTTTTTAAGTCAAAGTTGAATTTGACCCGATAGCGACCTTGCGTATCGATATAACCGTAAGTGTCATTATCCGGACTGGTGACCCGTGCCGGTAATGTTCCCCCGACTGTCGGCCAGGCTATCGGTTTTGGCCGGTAAGGTTTAAAGGCTTGATACGGTATCGCCGTAAAGCGTAGCTCATAAGCATCGGTGCGGTTGCCATGTCCTTCCGCACTTAAAATAATCACGCCGTCATCGATATCAGCCAGCGGGCTGCCTTTTATGTGAATCCGTTGTCCCGGTGCCAGATTGTAGTGGTTGCTGGCGCCGCTGATGATGATTTTTTCACTGATTGCACGTTCATGACGAATACGTGCATACCATTGCCCGCTTTCAATATGGCGGCTATTTTCTTTTTCATCAGCGCTGCCATCATTGTCACTTGCTTGGCTTTCATCATCACCCTGCGCGGTTTTTTCGCCATTTGCATTTAAGCCTTTATAGTGCTCAGCATAGCGGTAATCTGTTCCGTAGGTGGTGGTCTCTTTCGGTTGACTGTTGACATCACTGAGTAAACTGGCTTTGGCATCCCGGTAGTTATAATCCTGCACCTTGACTGAGGACTCGACTACCTGACTGTCTAACCGGATATCCCATACGCTTTCAACGCCGTCATCGGTCATACCGCTCGGCTGTTTGTACTCAATATCGGCCGCCTGATGATAACCTTGTTCATCATCACTGATAACAAGGACATCACAATGATGCTCGGTATGCGTTTCAAAACGAAACCAGACACCGATATCGGCTAACAGTCGCTGAATAAAGGCTAAATCACTCTCCTGCCATTGGGTGATAAATTCTCTTTCCGGATAGGCCGCTTTTAATTCCAAACGGTAATCAACACCGGTAAATTCATGGCTGCGTAACACTGTTTCAATCACACTAATGACACTTTGGTTTTGAAAGATAGCGCTGTTACGGCTCAGTGACAGTCGGGCTAATCTTGGCGATAACACCACCCGATAATGCGCTTCATCCCGGCTGACCGACAGCAGACTAAATGCAGTAATTACCCCATAAAGAGTGCGGGCTTGTCCTGTTGTCGGTAAGTCCGTTAAGGAGCGTATCGCTGTATTAAGCAAATTACCGGTAAACGGATTAAAGCAGAACGAAGCTTTTTGATTCAGCAGGGTTTCAATCGATAGTTGTTTATCAGTACAGGTAAATTCTATTGTGTATTGCCACGGCTGGTTTAACTGCTCTTCACCATTAACCTTTAATACTGAAACAGGTGCATTTAACCCGTCAACCGTTAAGGTATAACGATTATGACTGACAGCTAAGCCTGTCAGTTCATGGAGTCCATGGAGTAACTGTTTACCAAATTGCTGTACCTGTTTGACGGGGTCGTTTGGAATCTGGTTGATCGGATTCTGCGCCATGATGTGCTCCTTTCGGTGATTTTAACAAAATAGAGACCAACAATAAGGAGATCATGGGAAGTGCATTTGATATAAAGTGTGTAAAAACGATTAGCAAACTATCCATGATGCTATGTCTGTCCTAAGTGTATAAAACAACAAATAATATTATTGTTATACCACTAATAACTTACGTGGTTTCGATATATTTTGCAACTGTTTTTATCTAAGACTTCTGGATTAATACAACTGATTTGATCAACGTTAGACAGGATTTTAATGACGATATTATCAGCAATTGATAAGTGTAAAAACGTTTGTATAGCAATTAAATAATACATCAAGCAGAGTAAGCAACAAATCGGCAGATGATATTGAGGGGAATTCAGTAAATAAGTTATCTAAAATAGTAAGTTTCCCAAAACTATTTTATCAATGCTAAAAACTAACTGCTTTGACGTTGCCAATAGGTTTTATGCGCAAAGCCAAGTAGATTATTAGTCATTTTGATTTGTTGTAACGTTAACGACCATATTGGCGCTCGCATTATCCGAGCAAAGGGAAAGGCTCGATAATAGTGAGAATAAGCCTGCTTTGCTGGCTGATCGGTGAGCTGCGTTGCTACTGCTTTAAACTGTATACCTTGTATGTGTAGTATATTTTTTGGCGTCACGTTAATAGTACCAGCGACTTGGGGATGAGTTAACATCGCTTTAGCATGCTGCGTTTTCAATTCGGTAAGAAAATAAAGGCACATCTGTTGGTCATCAAACACATAAAACACATTGCACGCCGATAGCTGATTGTCAGGCAAAAGTACACTGAGCGAAAGCACATGCTGGTTTTTAATAAATTCAATGATATTGTTATCTATTTTCATTGGCTAACATTTATTACTGCGTTATTTGGGATGACGGTTTAAGTGCATATCTTCTCCCCAACGTGGTAAAGCGGGAATATCAAGATCAAACAGATCCAATGCTCTTGCAACACTATGAGTTATGACATCATCAATACTTTCAATGTGTTGATAAAGTGCCGGTACCGGAGGGAAAATTACTCCGCCCATTAAGGTGACCGCTTCCATATTTTTGATATGTGCTAAGTTCAGAGGAGATTCTCTTACCATTAACACTAACCGTCGTCGCTCTTTTAAGACCACATCTGCCGCCCGAGTGAGTAAATTATCACTAAAACTATTGGCAATAGCCGACAAAGAGCGCATCGAACAAGGCGCAACCAACATTCCCATAGTTTTAAATGAGCCACTGGCAATTGCTGCACCAATGTTGTTGACACTGTAAACCTTATCAGCAAGCGATTCGATCTGTTTTATACTGTAGTCGGGTGCTTCATAAGATTGGGTTATTTGGGCGGCTTTTGAAATAACCAGATGCGTTTCAACATCCATTGGTTTTAATAATTCTAGCGCTTTGATGCCATAAGCAAATCCGGTTGCGCCACTGATACCAATAATTATCCGCCTTGCTGTCATTTTGTTTCCTATTGTTATTTGATCTTGGGTAAAAGGTATTTTATCTTAAAACAGAAAATTGAACGGGTTTTAAAGACCATTGTAAAAATATCTCGTTATATTATCAAACATAAGTGTGCTCAACAGCTTTTCTTTTGCAGTAGTTAACTATTTAATAGTAGAAGGCGTAAAATACACAGTTTAATATGGAATTTTATCGAAAAGCATAAGGGAAACGGTGTTTTGAGTTAAAGATTATAACAAGCATTCTATTGAAACATTGCCTACTAAGAAAGTAGGCAATGGTAGTGAGTGATTATTCTTGCGCCATTGGCGTTTCAACGATATCAGTTTTTCTGTTATCTTGAATAGCCTTAATTTGATCTGCATATTTGCTTACAGCTTCTTTATTTGACAATAAGCTATAAGTTAAAGTGAATTCAGTGCTTTGTCCGGGTTCTAATTGACGGACTCGTTTTTGCTCACGTTCAATTGTAACAGGATAAGCGAAGCTAGTTCCTGGCTCTAAACCGGTAACATAACCTTGTTTAATTGGATCGAAGCTTTTCCACAATGAAAATACCGGTAATTGTTTGATGTTATAAGCAATACCAACAGCTTTGTCGCCATTTTTGTCCGTTAACATGACTTGAGTTTGCCCGTCATTTTTTGCATAAGGATAGATGTTAAATACCATTTCGCTGGCATCATTGATTGGACCGGAATAGGTTTCCCAAGTTTTTAAACCACCTTTAGCATAATCGTTAAACGGAGAAATTTCTTTCACAGGTGCAACAAACTTAGCCCCTTCTTCTAAAATTGGCGTACCAAAGTTACTATGATAGATGATTTGATAATCACTGGTCGCCTTACCTTTATTCGTCACAACATCGTGAATAGTGAATTCTTTGGTGCCCGGAACATAAGTTAATGACGTCCAAGTTTCTAAATTTTTATCATTATCTGATTTTTCCTCAATAAGCCCTTTGATTGTTAGGGTATATGGCGGTTTATCTTCTATATTGACAAGTAATTTTGACACTGGAATATTTTGAACACGTCCATGAAGTGAGTATATTTTACCGTCTGCTTTGACAGGGTGACCACTCCATTCAAAACCACAACGTACTAGCATCTCATCAAAACCATCTAACCAGCCTAAGCCATCACGACTTTCAAGATCGATAAATTTAGGATTAATAACGCCTTTAACAGGAGCATCCCACCCCAAACGAATGCCGTCACCTTCCACAGAGAGAATGCCCATTCCACGGGTTGGGCTTAAATAGATGTTGAAATTACCACTTGTAATTGAAAGCAGTTGAGACCCCTCTTCTTTACCACCAGTTAACACTCTATTTTGTATTCTAAAATTGGTATCTTTTAATCCAATATCGGTATTGTGAACAACCCAAAATCCTTTATCGATATCTTTTTCCTTGTCGATAAGAACATATTCTTGAGCTTGGGCGGTAGCAGTGATGAAAGTTAGCGCTAATGCTAGTGAACTGATTTTGGTTTTCATAACGATTCCTTATAATTAATGAAATTGTACTCAATATGGAAATAACTATCTTCTTTTAACAAATTTAAAACGCATTTCTAAACCCAACTAATTTATACCTTACTAAAAAATAGCAACTAAATTAACAATTTGGCCTTACTTGACCGGTTTTCCAATGCTTACGGCATACAGAATGAAACTCCGTATCACCTAAATGAATAGAATTACCAAATTTAACAATCTGGCCGTCTTGGCCTTCTAATAAATTCATAATGGCTTTTTTGCCACACCAGCAAACTGTTTTAAGCTCTCTAAAATTATCTGCAATCTCTAATAATGTTTTGGACCCTTCAAATAACTGTCCCATATAATCGGTCTTTAATCCAAAAAACATCATAGGAACGCCATATTCATCACAAACATCGGATAACTTCCAAATCGTTTTGGATGATAAAAATTGACTCTCATCAATCAAAATACAAGCATAATTACTTTGTTTTATGTGTTCAATAATCTCATCAACACTGTTATCATCAAGTTGTAATGCTTTTTTTCGCAGCCCTAATCGAGACACAATTTCTACTGCTGAATCACGAGTATCTACCGATGACTTTAACAGTAATGTCTTCATATTGTTACTTAAATAATTATGATCAATCTGTAATAACTCAGTAGACTTTCCCGCATTCATTACAGCATAAATATAATAAATTTTAGACAAAATAACACTCTCGAAAATAAAATAAACAATCTTGATTTAAAAGGTAAGTAACCATCACTTACCTTTTTTAATAGTTCGTTTTTAAATAGTTAAAAACGAAATTATTTCGCTTTACCTTGGTTTGCTACTGCTGCTTGTTTAGCGGCAATTTCATCGGCATTACCTAAATAGTAATGTTTGATAACTTTCATATTGTCATCAAATTCATAAACTAATGGTACGCCAGTTGGAATATTTAAATCGATAATATCATCATCGCTGATGTTATCTAAATGTTTAACTAATGCACGTAGAGAGTTACCGTGAGCAGCGATAATAACACGTTCACCTTTAGCAACACGTGGTGCGATAGTTGATTCCCAGTATGGAAGTACACGTTTGATAGTTAACGCTAAGCTTTCAGTTAATGGTAATTCAGATTCTGGTAAATTACGGTAACGTGAATCGTGTCCTGGAAAACGTTCATCCGATTTTTCAAGCGCAGGAGGAGTAATGGCAAAACCACGACGCCATAATTTAACTTGTTCATCACCATATTTTGCTGCAGTTTCAGCTTTATTTAAACCTTGTAATGCGCCATAGTGACGTTCGTTTAACTTCCAGCTTTTTTCAACAGGTAACCATGCTTGATCAACTTCATCAAGCACGTGCCATAAAGTGTGAATTGCACGTTTTAAAACTGAAGTGAAAGCATAGTCAAATTGGAAACCTTCTTGTTTAAGTAGTTGCCCTGCTTCTGCTGCTTCTTTATTACCTTTTTCAGATAAATCTACATCAGTCCAACCACAAAAACGATTTTCTTGATTCCAAACACTTTCTCCATGTCGAATAAGAACTAATTTTTTTACTGCCATGAATTTAACTCCTTTGTTGCTTAAAATAAAAACGGTTAAATGAATTCTGTTCTATCAAAATGCACAGAGTTAACTGTGCATTTTGGTTTTAAATAATCTAATATTTTCAAATTTAAATTAATTTGAAAGGTATTTTAAAGGATCAACAGATTTAGCTTGATAACGAATTTCAAAATGTAATCTCACTGATGAGGTACCTGTTGCCCCCATTGTAGCAATTTGTTCACCCGCGCGAACAGCTTGTTGCTCTTTCACTAAAATAGTTTGATTGTGCGCATAAGCGGTTAAATAATCATCATTATGTTTGACAATAATTAAATTACCATATCCCGGTAATGCATTACCTGAGTAAACAACTCGACCGTCAGCTGCCGCAACAATTTTATCACCTAACGAACCTGAAATATCGATCCCTTTACTTGCATTTGAGAATTTTTCAATGATCTTACCTCTGGCTGGCCATTGCCATGCAATATTATTATTTGACACAGTGCCTGTTGCTGGTGGTGGCGTTGTGGTGACCGTATTGGTTGTTTGCGTTGTTTTAGGTGGTTTACCCTCATCAATCGTTGTTGTGGTGGTGGTTGTTGTGGTGGTAGAAGCTGGGTGATTATCTAATTGGCCTCCACCATAATTACTACTACCACTATTTGTGCTTGCAGTTTGAGAAGTAGTTGTCTGTTGCGTCACAATAGTTGTTCCACCGCTCACATCTAAAACTTGCCCAACATTGACAGCATAAGGCTCTTTGATATTATTTTTCGCTGCTAACGAACGATAATCATTACCGGTCACCCAAGCAATGTAAAACAGAGTATCCCCACGTTTAACGGTATAAGTATTGCCTTGATATCCGCCTTTGGGAATATCCTCATAATTACGGTTATAAGTGATTCGTTCATTAGTCGTCACCGTACCATTGCTACTGGTGGTTGTTGATGTATTTTGAATCGAAGATGTTGTTTGAGTCGGTTGGTTATAAGATGTTGGCGTTGAATAAACGCGAGAACCTGTAGAAATATTTGACGGCGGTTTAGTATATACAGATGAAATTGATCCACCAGAAGAACCGGAAATATCTTCGATCTCGGCTTGATCAGTTTGAGTACAAGCAGCAATCATCAAACTTAAACAACTTAATGTTAGAATTTTTTTCACAGCAACACCTTTCATTTTTTAATATTGTTTTATGAATATATTTTATCGCTTTTGTTGTAAAAAGCTATTATATTGATTCCATGTTATGCTAAATTGAGCAAGTCACTGAGCATTAAGCTATTTATCACCTAATATAGCGCACTTTTTTTAGCAAGTTGCAAAGCATCGCTTTTGCGACGATTTAACATAATTATATCATTTGTTAAGTGAATATTTGTTACAGACAACAAATGATTAAAAATCTTACTTTAAGTTTTAAAAAAGACTTAAATTGAATTAATTTTGAAAGCCATGAGTATATACAATAAAATAGGCATTCGTACAGTCTCTTTAACGTATTTTCTACGAAAATTTAATGTGATTTAAAATAATGACTTTATATATTGTTGCAACACCTATTGGAAATTTAGACGATATCACACTTCGAGCAATTGAAACACTCAAAAAAGTTGATCTTATCGCTGTTGAAGATACCCGCCATAGTGGTTTGCTTTTACAGCATTTTGGCATTAAAGCTAAACTGTTTGCGCTCCATGACCATAATGAACAAGACAGAGCACAACAATTGATAGATAAGCTAAAATCCGGCTTGTCTATAGCACTGATATCTGATGCCGGCACACCATTAATCAACGACCCGGGCTATCACTTAGTGAAAGCATGCCGTGAAAATGATATCAAAGTTGTACCAATACCCGGTGCTTGCGCTGCTATTGCTGCGCTTTGCGTAGCAGGATTACCTTCAGATAAATTTAGCTATGAAGGTTTTTTACCCGCAAAAGCAAAAGCCCGGCAAGATTACTTAACCAGTCTCATTGACCAGCCACATACCATGATTTTTTATGAATCGACACATCGATTAATCGATACATTGCAAGATATGCAAACTATCTTTGGTGCAGATAGACAAGTGGTGCTGGCAAAAGAGTTAACCAAAACATGGGAAACTATTGTGAGCTATCCAGTAAGTGAGTTGATTCAATGGCTGCAAACGGATACAGCACGCCAGAAAGGGGAATTTGTTTTAATTGTGGAAGGAAAAGCTAAAACCGATAATGAAATCGATGCCAAAGCTATTAGCACCCTTAAATTATTACTTAAATCCTTACCATTAAAACAAGCAGCAGCATTAACGGCCGAAATTTATGGACTGAAAAAAAATCAACTTTATCAGCTTGGTTTGACCTTTGAAAAGACAAATTAAGCCTACCTGCCAAATAGCTTAATGATTGATTTTTAATTAGATTTCATCATAAATAAGAACATTGGCACATTTAGCGTGATTTAGTATATAATTAGCCCTTAATTTTTTAAGATATTTAATGATAAAAGGTAACATACAGTATGGGATTTAAATGTGGGATTGTCGGATTACCAAATGTTGGTAAATCAACTCTTTTTAATGCACTAACCAAAGCAGGTATCGAGGCGGCTAACTTTCCGTTTTGTACAATTGAGCCAAATACAGGTGTTGTGCCAATGCCGGATCCGCGTTTAGATCAGCTTGCTGAAATTGTCAAACCACAGCGCACATTGCCAACCACTATGGAATTTGTCGATATTGCAGGTTTAGTAAAAGGCGCATCAAAAGGCGAAGGTTTAGGTAATCAATTCCTAGCCAATATTCGTGAAACCGAAGCCATTGGGCATGTAGTTCGTTGCTTTGAAAATGAAAATATTGTCCATGTAGCGGGCAAAATTGATCCGGCTGAAGATATTGAAATTATCAATACTGAACTCGCGCTATCCGATCTTGAAGCGTGTGAACGAGCGATCACTCGTTTACAAAAACGGGCAAAAGGTGGCGATAAAGATGCCAAATTTGAGTTAGAAATTTTAGAAAAATGTTTACCCCATTTAGAGCAAGGTAAAAAACTCTTGCTACTTGATTTAAGTAAAGAAGAGCTTGATGCCATTAAATACCTAAGCTTTTTAACCTTAAAACCAACCATGTACATTGCCAATGTAAACGAAGACGGTTTTGAAAATAATCCGTTTTTAGAAAAAGTGAAAGCGATTGCAGCTGAAGAAAAATCGGTTGTTGTGCCAGTTTGTGCCGCAATTGAAGCTGAGCTTGCAGAGCTTGACGATGCTGACCGTGATGAGTTTATGCAAGATTTAGGCTTAACCGAACCGGGATTAAATCGGGTAATTCGTGCAGGCTATAGCCTATTGAATTTACAAACCTATTTTACAGCTGGTGTAAAAGAAGTTCGAGCATGGACAATTTCAGTTGGTGATACTGCGCCACAAGCAGCCGGTAAAATTCATACTGATTTTGAGAAAGGTTTTATTCGGGCGCAAACTATCGCTTTTGATGATTTTATTAAATATGGCGGTGAACAAGGCGCAAAAGAGGCCGGTAAAATGCGTTCAGAAGGCAAAGACTATGTCGTACAAGACGGCGATATAATGAACTTTTTATTTAACGTTTAGCAATAAAATTGCGCCGCCTTAAGGTGGCGCAAACTTCAAGCGATTAAACCTAAGTTTCCAAGTTCTTTATCCTATCTTTTATACTGAAACGTAGTAATTTTCTGAAACTTCTTGACAAAAATCACCTAAGGACAATTTAATTAAGGTAGGACATCAATGTTACTGACTTTTGAACAAGCCACAAAAACCATACTTCAAACCGCTGCAATGACTTCGCCACTTAGTTGCGAGAAAGTGAGTTTAGAAAGCGCCCTGGATCGAATTACGGCTGAGCCAATTATTTCGCCAATGAACGTACCAAGCTTCAATAATTCTGCAATGGATGGTTATGCTGTCAGATTATCGGATGTAAATCAGTCCACAACACTACCTTTAGCGGGCACAATTTTTGCCGGTGATGATATCGCCAATTTACAGTGGCCAGAAGGAACATGTTTACGAATTATGACTGGCGCACCGTTACCTGCTCAGGCCGATGCGGTTGTTATGCAAGAACATACTGAAAAATCCACAACAGGCATCAGATTTTTAAATGATATTAAATCCGGTGATAATATTCGCCTTGCCGGTGAAGATGTTAAACAAGGTAGCATTATTGTTGATAAAGGTACACGATTAACCATTCCAACCCTCTCGACACTTGCCACCTTAGGCTTAAGTGAAATTATCGTTTATAGAAAATTAAAAGTTGCACTGTTTTCAACAGGTAATGAGCTTACTGCAATGGGTGAGCCGTTAGCCAGTCATAGCGCAATTTATGATAGTAACCGTTTCACTCTAAAGTTACTGCTAGGCAAATTACATTGCGAGATTATCGATTTAGGCATCATTGCCGATGATCCAATCAAAATCAAACAAGCGCTTGATTGCGCAGCGCAGCAAGCTGATTTAATTATCACCAGTGGTGGGGTTTCGGTGGGTGATGCGGATTATACTAAACAGGTCCTTGAAGCGCTGGGACAGGTAGATTTTTGGAAACTGGCAATCAAACCCGGTAAACCTTTTGCTTTCGGAAACATTAATAAAGCCCTTTTCTGTGGTCTGCCCGGAAATCCGGTCTCGACACTGGTCACCTTTTACCAATTAGTCAGACCGCTTATTTTTGCGCTTTGTGGTCAAAAAATTACAAATAATGATCTTACTTTTAAAGTTAAAACGGCAACTAATCTTAAAAAAAGTGTGGGTCGATTAGATTTTCAACGTGGCATATTGCAAATCAATTCAAGCGGTGAGTTAGAAGTAAGTTCAACTGGGCAACAAGGTTCACACTTGACCCAATCATTTAATCAAGCAAACTGTTTTATTTTACTTGAACAGCAGCGTGGCAATGTCAGTCAAGGTGAGTGGGTAACAGTGGCACTGTTTGATGCACTATTAAAATAGTGCCACTAAAATAGCGCCTGCAGCTATCATAGCAACGCCAATACCGGCGAGAAATGAAATCTTTTCGCCAAATAAGATCACCGCAAAAACAACGGCAAAAACGACACTGAGTTTATCAATCGGGGCAACTTGTGAAACTTTACCTTCTTTGATTGCCATAAAATAGAACAACCAGGATAACGCCCCGGCAATCCCACTTAACGCAATAATAAGTAATGCTTTTTTATCGTTAAAAAAGGTATTAATGAGATTTATCTTACCTTGAACAATAACCACGCCAACCAAAAAAACAGCCATCACAATCGCACGTATTGCAGTGGCCGTGTTTGCATCAAGATGCTGTAAGCCTATCTTACCTAGAATTGCAACAAAAGCAGCCGAAATTGCCGAAAGCAATGCATATATCAACCAAGCACTCATACTAATACCTGTCTATTTGAAACAAGTATTGCTGATTATTTGAGTTGCTTTCGCACTGTTGTGATTTATTCATTACACCACGGCAATCTTCCAAAACGCCATGAGCTTTAGACCAATGATATTTTTTACCCTGATCGTTTTTACCACCACAACCAACTAAAACGACACTCAAAGCGATACAAGATAACGCAAGTAATGCTGATTTCATCCTTTTCTCCTTTGTTAAAAATGTGGTTAGATAACGTCTATTTGCTGTAAACAGATAAACTATTTTAATCCATAACCTAAGCGATTGATAGTATGACTACCACCTATTTTTAAAAGATAAAACGCACGATCACCTTTTAACTCATTTAATAACGCTGGCGGTTCATCTAACGGTTCATCAGCCAATTCAAATGCTCCCCAATGAATAGCTACTGCGGTCTGACAGTGAAGCTGATCAAACAATAAAATCGCCTGATTGGGATCGATATGTTGAGATTGCATAAACCAACGTGGCGCATAAGCCCCTATCGGGATTAATGCTAAATCGATGTGTGCAAAACATTCGCCGATCTGTTTTAAAATCGGACTATAGCCGGTATCCCCCATAAAATAGACAGTTTTACATTGTTGTTTATCATCCACATTTGATTGAATCATCCAGCCACACCATAAAGCTTTGTTTACATCAAAAAGCCCACGATTACTCCAATGTTTGGCTGGCGTTGCCGTAAACGTTAACCCTGTCACGTTTACCGACTGCCACCAATCTAATTCGATGACTTGCTTTGCGCCCCACTTAGATAATTTCTTTTTTAAACCTAAAGGAACTAACATCACAACATTCGGAAAACGAGCCAACAGCTGGCGAATGCTATGATAATCCATATGGTCATAATGATTATGCGAAATGACGATTACATCGATAGTTGGCAATTGATCCGGCGTGATTGCCGGCAAGGTACGGCGCTTAGGGCCGATAAACTGGGAGGGTGAGACGCGTTTGGAAAACACCGGATCGGTTAAAATCCTTTTACCGTCAAGTTGAATTAGGGTGGTTGAATGACCAATCCACCAAACTCGATCATCCGTTAATGTCACATCAATCGGTTCACACCAAGTTTGATTAAATACTTGATATCCCCCTTTAGGCGGTAACACCTTGCGCTGACGACGCCAACGCCACGTATCGACTAATTTAATTTTAAACGGTTCCTGATTTTCAAAGCCCTTGCCCTTATGATGATTGGCAATCGACGGTGTTTTTTTGTTCATGATCAGATTATTTTACTCTTAATTAGTCAATCAATTGGCTGTGCGCTCGATCACAACAGCTACATTACCCGCATTTGCAATGGCATCGGGTTTTGAAACTTTAATTCTTAACCAATTCACACCAAATTTTTCTATCACCAGTTCCGCAATACGCTCAGCAACACACTCGATTAGTTCAAATTGGTTTGACTGTATAAAGGTGGTAATTGTTTGGCTAACCGCAAAATAGTCTAAACACAGTGACACATCATCAGTTTTGCCTGCCGGCTGATTGTCCCAAGCCATTTCAAGGTCGAGAATTAACTTTTGTTTAATGTTCTTTTCCCATTGATAAACACCGATTGTGGTAAATAGCGTTAATCCTTCAATTAACACTCGATCTTTACAATTTGTATTCATACTTATTCCACTGACTAATTAGTATTGAATAGAGATTACCGAATCTTATTAAATTACGCTATAATTTATTTTAAATTAAGCAAATTATTCACAACTATGACTCGAATTTTTCAGCCCTATACCATTGTTCAAAACAGCTCTATTACTCTTGATGATAATGCATTTAATCACTTGATCCGTGTTCTAAGAATGAAAGTCGGTGAAAATATTATCCTGTTTGACGGCTCTAATCAGATAACCCCAGCAACGATTAGCGAAATCACCAAAAAAACCGTGACGGTCAAAACGGCCAGCACCGTTTTGGATAATCGAGAATCGCCATTAAATATTCATCTCGGGCAAGTCATATCCCGTGGTGAAAAAATGGAATTTACTATCCAAAAATCGGTTGAACTTGGGGTTAACACCATTACCCCGCTACTTTCAGAACGCTGTGGCGTAAAGCTCGATCAAGACAGGCTTGAAAAAAAAGTTCAGCAATGGCAAAAAATTGTTATCTCAGCCTGTGAACAGTGCGGGCGAAACATCATCCCGGAAATCAAACCAGTTATGAAATTATCCCATTGGTGCGCCAGTTTAACCGAAGGCTTAAAACTCAACCTTCATCCTAAAGCTCAGCAAACAATAAACCAATTACCGTGCGATAATAAAACCATTAACTTACTCATCGGGCCTGAAGGCGGGCTTTCAGATGAAGAAATTGACATGACTCATCAACATCAATTCACCGATATCTTACTTGGACCTCGTGTATTACGTACCGAAACCGCCGCTCTTACCGCAATTACCGCCTTACAAGTCTGTTTTGGTGATTTAGGGTAATTTAAGCTAAATAGACAAGATAATAGATGTTTAATATTTGCATCTTAATCTGTAACAGGTATGATAGTGGATATCACACTTTATAAATAGTGATAAACCACTATCTATCCTAATGTTTCAGTCAAATCTAAACGCAAGAACAAGATAGTACAAGTCACCACCATAATTTCAGTAAAAAACAAAAAAATCAGTAAGGAGAGACCATGATTAAGCTTGGTATTGTTATGGATCGTATTAGTCATATCAAAATTAAAAAAGATACCAGTTTTGCCATGTTACTTGAGGCACAAAAACGAGATTACCAAATTTTTTATATGGAGATGAATGATCTTTTTTTACGTAATGGTGAAGCTTGTGCAACAACACGCAAATTAACTGTCTACAATAATGACGAACATTGGTTTGATACCAGTGATGAACAAACAATCGCACTTAGTGAACTTGATGTTATTTTAATGCGAAAAGATCCACCTTTTGATACTGAGTTTATCTATGCAACCTATATTTTAGAACGAGCAGAAGACAAAGGCGTACTGGTGGTCAATAAGCCACAAAGTTTACGTGATTGCAATGAAAAGCTCTTTACGGCTTGGTTTGCTCAATTTACGCCGGAAACGCTGGTGACACGTCAAACCAAACAGATTAAGGAATTCCACCAACAGCATGGCGATATCATTCTAAAACCGCTCGACGGTATGGGGGGATCTTCCATTTTTCGTATTAAACAAGATGATCCTAATGTGTCGGTGATCATTGAAACCTTAACTGAACACAATAACCGTTACTGCATGGCGCAAAACTTTATACCCGCAATAAAAGACGGTGATAAACGTGTATTAGTTGTTGACGGTGAACCGGTGCCTTATTGTTTGGCTCGCATTCCACAAAAAGGCGAAACCCGGGGTAATCTTGCCGCTGGTGGACATGGCGAAGTT
The DNA here is from genome assembly GCF_019469205.1 of Gilliamella sp. ESL0405. NCBI lineage: Bacteria > Pseudomonadati > Pseudomonadota > Gammaproteobacteria > Orbales > Orbaceae > Gilliamella > Gilliamella sp. ESL0405. The sequence goes on from NZ_CP048265.1 coordinate 1,619,643, forward strand.
AGAGCATTAAGTGAGAGCGATTGGCATATTGCCCGCAGTGTTGCGCCAACATTAAAACAAAAAGGCCTACTATTTGTAGGGCTTGATATTATTGGTGATAAATTAACTGAAATCAATGTCACCAGCCCAACTTGTGTTCGCGAAATTGAAGCGGCAAATCCCGGTCTTTCAATTACCGGAATGTTAATGGATGCAATCGAACACCGTTTAAATAAAAAGAGTTAAAAAATGATAAGAGAATTCCAAAGTACCGATTTAGATAAAGTAATGTCAATATGGCTTGAAGCAAATCTACAAGCACATGATTTTATCGATCCTGAATTTTTTAAACAAAATTTCCAATTAGTTAAGATGCTCATCCCGATGTCAACGGTCTATGTGCAAGACCTTAATGGTGTAAAAGGATTTATTGGGCTTACCGAAAACTATATTTCTGGCCTATTTGTTGAGCAGGCTTATCAACGACAAGGCACAGGAAAAGCGCTAGTGAATAAAGCAAAGCAACGTTTTAATGAACTACTGGTTCACGTCTATGAAAAAAACACAGCCGCTATTGATTTTTATCTAGCGCAAAATTTTGAAATAGTTTCAAAATCTCTCAATGAAGAAACCCAAGAAGCTGAATTATTAATGCGCTGTGTGGTTGAGCACAAAGTTAAAATTGGTCAATGCGCCTTATAAACTAAAAAAATGTGAGCATATGAACTTAAAAAATCATTTTATTATCGCCATGCCAACGATTGAAGACTCGTTTTTCAGTCGTTCAGTTGTCTATATCTGTGAGCATAACCGTGATGGTGCCATGGGTATTATTATTAACAAACCTATTTTAGATCTGAACGTTGAAACAGTCTTGTCACGTTTAGAAATCACCGCAAGCAAAAATTGTGCTGAGTTAGAGCATCCGGTTTTTTGCGGCGGACCACTTGCAGAAGAGCAAGGATTTATTTTGCATACCCCACAAAAAGGGTTTGCATCAAGTATTCAAATTTCTGATGATGTGATGATCACCACCTCGCTTGATGCACTAAAATCGATTGGCTCGCCTGAACAACCTAAAGATCTCTTGCTAACATTGGGTTATTCCAGTTGGCGCTCTTTACAACTGGAAGATGAAGTCGCCAGTAACGATTGGCTGGTCACCAAAGCTGATCCGCAAATTATTTTTGAAGTAGCGATTGACGATCGCTGGCAAAAAGCGGCAGAATCATTAGGTGTTAATATTAATACGATTTCACACCTAATGGGAAATGCTTAACCAATGGCAACCATTATTGCATTTGATTTCGGAACGGCGAGCATTGGCGCCGCTATTGGTCAAGATGTGACTAAAACAGCCAGTCCGCTTTGTGCTTTTAAAGCACGGGACGGCATCCCCAACTGGCAAGCTATCGAAAAAATATTAAATGAGTGGAAACCCGATTATTTAGTTGTCGGGCTACCGCTTAACATGGACGGAACAGAACAACCCTTAACGGCCCGTGCTCGTAAATTTGCTAACCGACTACATGGCATGTTTGGTTATCAAGTTCATTTGCAAGATGAACGATTATCAACAGTCGAAGCCAAATCGCATATTTTTGCTTCCGGTGGATATAAAGCGCTGGAGAAAGGTCGAGTCGATGCCACTTCGGCAATCATTATTTTAGAAAGTTGGTTCGACAATAATTAATCTTAAGAATTAAAAAGTTATTTTACAAATATTTGTTCGCTAATCAACATCTTCCTTGCTAAAATAATGACCAATTTTTCTATTGTAAGGATTGCTCCCCGTGTCAAACAACAATACTTTAAGTTATAAAGATGCCGGCGTCGATATCGATGCCGGTAATGAACTGGTTAATCGCATTAAATCTGTCGTAAAAGAGACCAAGCGACCTGAAGTTATGGGCGGTCTGGGTGGTTTTGGCGCCCTTTGCGCCATTCCACAAAAATATAAAGAGCCGATTTTAGTGTCCGGTACTGACGGCGTCGGCACCAAATTACGCCTTGCAATGGATTTAAACCGTCATGAATCAATTGGTATCGATTTGGTGGCAATGTGTGTTAATGATTTGATTGTTCAAGGTGCTGAGCCGCTATTCTTCTTAGACTATTATGCAACAGGTAAACTTAATGTCGATGTGGCAACAACGGTTGTAACAGGTATAGCCGAAGGCTGTAAACAGTCGGGCTGTGCGCTAGTTGGTGGTGAAACGGCTGAAATGCCCGGTATGTATCATGGCAATGATTATGATTTAGCCGGTTTTTGTGTCGGCGTCGTTGAAAAAGCCGAAATGATTGACGGAAGCAAAGTACAACACGGTGATGCTCTCATCGCCCTCGCCTCTTCGGGCGCCCACTCTAATGGCTACTCTTTAATTCGTAAAATTCTTCAAGTCAGTGGTGTCAATCCGGCGACTGAACAACTCGACGGCAAGCCCCTTGCCGATCATCTATTAGCCCCAACTAAAATCTATGTAAAATCGGTGTTGGATTTAATCGCACAAATCGATGTCCACGCCATTGCCCATATTACCGGTGGTGGTTTTTGGGAAAACATCCCACGAGTATTACCGGATAACACCCAGGCAGTCATCAATGAAAGTAGTTGGCAATGGCCAAGCGTATTTAATTGGCTTCAAAAAACCGGTAATGTTGAGCGCCACGAAATGTATCGTACCTTTAATTGTGGCGTTGGTTTAATCATCGCTTTACCGAAACAGCTTGCTGAAAAAGCAATTAATATACTCAGCAGCCACGGCGAAAAAGCGTGGGTGATAGGCGAGATTATCCAATCATCCGATAGCCAACGAGTTGTTATCAAGTAGTTTTATTCATTCAATATTATTCAATCTGTCAAAGATTGAGTAATATTGAACCATGTCATTAACAAGTGTCAAAAACAGTTGGCTTATTAATTATACAACGCCAATAAATCAGCAGCGATAACAAGCAAAATACTCAACAAACAAGCAATCTTTTTAGTAATAGCCATTGGCTTCCTGATCCTAACTCATACGCTTTTTGTAATAGGCAAATTCAACAAGTTATCCAAAAAATTTAACATAAAAATAACTAAAAGCTATCTTACTTTCTGGTACAATAGCGAAAAATTATAATAACTAAGTAATGTCGTAACACTATAAAACACAAGGTTTTTTAATGATCATATCAGATGCTAATAGTGCGGTATCATCCGTCGCTTATCGGGCAAACGAAGTCATTGCCATTTATCCAATAACCCCTAGCTCATCTATGGCTGAGCAAGCTAGCACATGGGCAGAATTTGATAAACCAAACGTATTTGGTGATATCCCTAAAGTGGTTGAAATGCAATCTGAAGCGGGCGCAATTTCGACCGTACACGGTGCGTTAATGACCGGTGCATTATCGACATCTTTCACCTCATCTCAAGGTTTATTATTAATGATTCCTTCGCTATACAAAATAGCCGGGGAACTCACACCATTTGTACTGCATGTGGCAGCACGTAGCATTGCCACGCATGCTTTATCAATATTTGGTGATCACTCCGATGTCATGGCAGTGCGACAAACTGGTTTTGCTATGCTCTGCTCAAGCTCTGTTCAAGAAGCGCAGGATATGGCGTTAATTTCACAAATTGCCACCTTAAACAGTCGTGTACCGTTTGTACACTTTTTTGACGGCTTTCGAACTTCTCATGAAGTGAATAAAATTCACCCTATTAGCGATGATGATATCCGCCAATTATTACCAACTGATGCCATTGACGCATTTCGTGCTCGTGCCTTAACGCCTGATAAACCGGTTACTCGAGGCACATCGGCCAATCCCGATACCTTCTTTCAATGTCGAGAGGCGGTTAATCCTTATTATCATCAAACTTATCAACATGTTGTTGATGCGATGCAGGCTTTTGCAAAACAAACCGGCCGCAAATATCAACCTTTTGAATACTACGGCGCAAATGATGCTGAACGTATTATCGTGATTATGGGCTCCGGTGCCAGCACCACAAAAGAAGTAGTCGATCATCTGTTGCAAAATAACGAAAAAGTTGGGGTTGTGATTGTTAGATTGTTCCGCCCTTTTTCAGCTAAACATCTACTGGCAGTTATCCCCGAAACGGTACAAAAAATTGCTGTATTAGATCGCACCAAAGAGCCAGGAGCACAAGCCGAACCACTCTATTTAGATATTATGACGGCCTTTGCTGAAAGTTTTTCTCAAGGAGAACGGCAAACACTACCGAAAATTATCGGCGGACGTTATGGTTTATCCTCAAAAGAGTTTGATCCACGTTGCGTATTGGCTATTTTTGCTGAACTAGTATCGGACAATCCAAAACCACGTTTTACCGTGGGTATTTATGATGATATCACCGGCTTATCTTTACCATTACCGACCGAATCCATCGCCCAAAAATCGGCACTTGAAGCGCTATTTTATGGACTCGGTAGTGACGGCACGGTTTCGGCTACCAAAAACAATATTAAAATTATTGGTGATAGTTCACCGTTTTATGTTCAAGGTTACTTTGTATATGACTCTAAAAAGGCTGGCGGGTTAACAACCTCGCATTTGCGAGTCAGTTTAGAACCGATTGATTCGCCTTACTTGATCACCAGTGCTCACTTTATTGGCTGTCATCAAGATCAGTTTATCGATAAATATCAGATCGTTGATAAATTAAAAGATGACGGTATCTTCTTACTTAACACCCCTTACAGTAAAGAGGAAGTTTGGCACCGCTTACCCAAAGAGGTACAAGTACAATTAATTAAAAAACGGGCACACTTTTATATCGTTAATGCGGCAAAAATTGCCCGTGAATGCAACTTAGGTGCCAGAATTAATACCGTAATGCAAGCGGCCTTCTTTCACCTGTCTGAAATCTTCAAAAATGATTTTAGTATTGCTCAATTAAAAGAGGTGATAGCAAAAAGCTACAGTAGCAAAGGACAAGATTTAGTCGAAAACAACTGGAAAGCGCTTGATTTGGCCATTGCTTCGCTTGAACAAATTCCATTAAGTTGTGTTGATCAAAGCAGTCAATCAATGCCACCGGCCGTACCGGATAATGCACCTGATTTTGTTAAAACGGTCACAGCAGCAATGTTAGCTGGCTTAGGGGACACTTTACCGGTATCGGCATTTCCGCCTGACGGCACTTGGCCGGTTGGCACAACAAAATGGGAAAAACGCAATATTGCCGAAGCAATCCCAATTTGGCAACCGGAACTTTGTACCCAATGTAACCATTGTGCTGTTGCCTGTCCGCATGCGGCAATCCGTGCCAAAGTTGTTCAACCCGATGAGATGTTAAATGCACCTGACACCTTACAGTCGCTTGAAGTGAAAGCAAGAGATATGAAAGGACAACGCTATGTATTGCAAGTCGCTCCGGAAGACTGCACAGGCTGTAACTTATGTGTTGAGGTTTGCCCGGCAAGAGACAGAAATAACTTCGAGATAAAAGCAATTAACATGCAATCACGAATCGATAACCTACAAACCCAGCGTACTAACTATAATTACTTTACCGCGTTACCTGATCGTGAAATGAAAACACTCGAACGGATCGATATTCGAACTTCGCAACTGCTTACGCCACTATTTGAATATTCCGGCGCTTGTGCTGGCTGTGGTGAGACGCCTTACATTAAACTATTAACTCAGCTGTACGGTGATCATCTGGCAATCGCTAATGCAACGGGTTGTTCATCTATCTACGGTGGTAACTTACCGGCTTCCCCGTATACCACCGATCGTAATGGGCGAGGTCCGGCTTGGGCAAACTCATTGTTTGAAGATAACGCTGAATTTGCTTTAGGCTATCGTATTAGCTACGATCAACACAAAAAACGCAGTTTGCGTTTGTTGGAACATGTTGCCGGCGAAATATCACCTGAAATTGTCTTAGCGCTACAATCAGCCGAAACCCCAATTGACGAAAAACGTCAGCAAGTTAAGATATTACGTGAACAACTTGCCCATATCGAATCCAATGAAGCAAAAGAGCTGATACAAAACGCCGATTATTTAATTGACAAATCAGTCTGGGCAATTGGTGGCGACGGTTGGGCATATGATATCGGATTTGGTGGGCTTGACCATGTGATGAGCTTAACTGAAAATGTGAATATCTTAGTGTTAGATACACAATGTTACTCTAATACCGGTGGTCAACAATCCAAAGCAACGCCAATGGGAGCGGTATCTAAATTTGCTGATTTAGGTAAGCATAAAGCGCGTAAAGATTTAGGTGTTAGCGTGATGATGTATGGTCATGTGTATGTGGCACAAGTCGCATTAGGTTCACAACTCAACCAAACACTAAAAGCCTTACAAGAAGCCGAAGCTTATAGTGGACCTTCACTGGTTATCGCTTACAGCCCTTGTGAAGAGCACGGCTACGATCTGTCTAAATCACACGAACAGATGAAAGATCTCGTCAAATCGGGCTTCTGGACACTCTACCGATACGATCCTCGCCGCATGGCAGAGGGTAAACCGGGACTGGTGTTAGATTCTAAAACGCCAAACAGTGAAGCATTGACCAACATCTTGCTGAAAGAGCAACGCTTCCGTCGCTTAGAAACATTAGAGCCGCAAGTTGCTGATACTTTACACGAACGCTCGACCAAAATGGTAGAGTCTAAATATAAATTCCTACAAATGTTAGCAACTTATTCAGATATCGAAACACCAGCTGATAGCTAGCTTAAGATAATATCTGATTAACAATCATAAGCCCTGTACTTATCAATTAATAAAGTAAGTACATGGCTTATTCTTTTCGTTTTACACGGCGGATAGGATTGCAAAAACCACTGTTATTATGCTCTACAATTCAGATGATATAGATGAACAATAACTCTGATCAAAATATAACTATTGGTAAATAATTAGTATGGTTAAAAAATAAGAATGGATAAACGATAAGATATGATTAAGAAGGTTTGATTGACAAATGGTTAGGTTAGAATAGAAAAAAGCGCTTTAACTGACAGCAATTAAAGCGCTTTTAACAAATCTTGCGAAAATAAATAATAATTATTTATCGGTTATTCGGCGAGTCATCCAATAGTGTTTTTTCCAATAATCTTCATTCAGATTTGAGTAGATAACCCCTTTGGAAGTTGAAGCATGTAAGAATTTACCATTGTCATAATAGATACCGACATGTAAACCACTACGGCTTCGTCCAGTTTTGAAAAATACTAAATCCCCTGCTTTTGGTTGGGTAACTTTATAGCCCAATTTAGCCTGCTCCGCCGCGCTTCTTGGTAAGTTTTTAGAAAGTCGGTTTTTGAAAAAATTCATCACTAAACCGGAACAATCACTCCCTGCTAACGTTGTTCCACCATAGCGGTAAGGTGTTTTTTTCCACTTTTTGTAGTGTGACTCAATTTTAGCCAACATTTGTGGATCAGATTTAGAGTTTTTTGTCGACACTTGCCCTTGACTAGTGCTACAACCAAATAAAGTAAAAAGGCAAAAAAGTAATGCAGTGATTAAAAAACGCTTATTCAAATTAAAAGAGCTGCTCGGCAACACTCCTAATTGTTGATTGTCTCTTCTTATCATTTCTTTTTGTTCCCTTGTTTAAAGTCGACCACTGTGAATATCGTCTTGCTACCTTAAGAGATTTAGGTAACTGTCCTTTTTCCCATTCGCTCTGGTCTAATTTAGACAACATAATCGGCGATAAATTCGCATGGCTTCGATGATTTAGGCTTTCTTTCAGTCGAATAAGACGTAAAGAAAGAAAACAAATAATCACATCATCGACGCTTAATTTACTATATCCAGAAAGCTGATAGCGCATTCTGGCACCATAATGTTTAGCTGTTTGCATCAAACTACCAACCGCCCCGCCAATTAAAGCAGCAGAGCCAAAGGTAATACCACCTGTTGCCAAATCAATACTGGCGCCGATAGTAGCACCTGATACAAAACCTTTAGTCAAATGCATACCGACAGTTTTTAAAGCATCAACATTAAAAAGATCGGCTTTGTAACGACCTTTGATTAAAGGTAAATTCTCTTCACTCTCTTGCGATGAATCGAATTGATACAGCTTTAACAATTGGTTGATTGCTGTTTGCTCTCGTTGTCTAACCTTATTTTGCATATCGGTAATGGCTTGTTTATCATCAACTTTAGCCATTTCATAAAAAGCTGTCACATCAACTAAGGCTTCAGCAATAATCCGATTAGCGGTTTGATTACGAGATTGACGCATTTGAGCAATCTTAGCTAACCAATGGTTTAAAATCTCTTTTGCTGGTTCAACCAAAAGTGCTAAACTTTGGTATAAACGCTCCTCACCATCGAGTGGTGGGAAAATAGCATCAAAGCGTATGATAGCATGAATCCCTATTCGAGATAGCAATCTTTTCCAATCCTTTTCATTTTGTTTTTCTTCGGCAGTAAAGTTAAGCACTGCTAAAATAGGTTTATCGCTATTGGCTAAAATTGCCAGCTCGTCATGATACTTGTCTAATATAGGCTCACGCACGTCTATCACGTAAATCGCCGCATCGCTATTTAACACTTGTCGAATCACTTTAGCTTCTTGATTAAAGAGATTTTCTGCCTCCGGGCTTTGTAAAAAAAACGTTAATTTGTCAACGCCGTCAAGCTTAGCATTAGCCGGCACTATCTGATTAATATATTCATAAAGTGCCAAACTATCTTCTAAACCGGGTGTATCATAAAAAATAATAGATTGATCGTGCGCTAAAGGTAATTTAATTGATTCTACATGTCGGGTTGTACCGGGTTTATCGGAAACATCGCCAAAATGACTGTTGCGACTTAATGCCCGTAATAGTGACGTTTTGCCAACGTTTGCATGCCCCACCACGGCTAATTTTAAAGTTGTCAGCATATTATCAATCCTCAGTTAACCAGACAGGATCCGCCTGCATCAAAGAAAGTGACTGCCAATTATGATACTGCTTACCTTGATTAATAAACCAAATTCGACACTGCTGCGACTTATTCATCAATTGATTAATAAAGTTTAATAAACCTCTATCAGGCGATCGGTCAGTATCAATAGCTATTAACAATTTTTTAGCCGGTGATAACTGAAGATAATCTAACATTTGCGTGCGACTATCACGGGTATTAAGAAAACCTGAAAAGTGTACATCTTCCGGCGGATGCCAATTGTCTTGAATATCTACTGCAACTAAAAATGCCCCATTGCCTTGTTCTATTTGCTTACTTGCCAAGCGCCATTGACTATGCCCTTTTTGGTCTTCATCCTCAATCTGGGTATCTAAAGGTTGCAGTTGATTGGCAAGGATTTGGTAATCGGGATCATCCATATCGAGCTCAATTTTACGGCGACTTATCAACCAGTTAATACCACAAAAAACCATACACAAAAAGCGAACAGCTAACCCATAAACAATAAACACCCCTAACAGCCAAACAGCCCATGCGGAACGAATTTCACCGGCACTTAAAGCGTGTTCACTCATTTTAATCACATCAGCATTTGGAATATCAAATCCGAGTAATGACGGTAAGAAGCCTAAATAATGAGTTAAATGGATAATGGTATCCGAACTTAATAAGGTCGTTTTCCACTCAAAACTGTAATGCTGGGTTGAAAACAGCACTAAAAGCAGCAATAAAGCACTGGTTAAAATCACCGTCCAAAACAAGTTGAGAACAAAACCGATAAGCCAACGAATGCGAGCACCAAATAGCTTAACAAATGCGGGAATAAGCTGTTCAACGGTCTTTTTTTGATAAAGCTTTTTGGCTAACCATAACCAACAGTGAATTAATAAACTGCCACCAAAATTTGAAAGGAAAAAAAACGAGCAAAGCCAAATAAACAGAGTAATAAGGTGCACACCCAACAAACTAAATAGCGCCCAGTACAGATTGACAGGATTTTGACTTAATGCGCTAAAAGCAAGCGATGCGCCTAGAAAAACCGAAACAATTAATAACAAAAAAAAGGAAATTTTAGCCGAACGTAATAGCCGTTTTACAATGGTATATAAGCCATTTTGCTTAGCTAACATTTCTGCACGCATCACAATACGATCAATCGGCGAAGTTTGTAGCGATCTCACTTGACGATTAATATCTTGGTCAGCAAATCGCCCGGATTCGCTTTCAATTAAATGAATGGTTTCGGTCAGCCATAATGACTCAAGTTTATCTCGCATTATATTTGATCTTCACGTTTAATGAATCGATAAAAGAAACGCGACATAAGTCGCGTTCGAGAGTAAGTCACAACAACTATTGTGTTATTTCGCCAATTTTACTTAACAGAGTTTGAATACGTTGTTGCCACACTTGTTGATCTTGCTTAAGTTTTTCGTTTTCAGCGCGTAAGGTTTTAATCTCATCAGAACTATCATTGATCAGTTGCTCCAACTCTTGATTACCTTGCTTTAACGTCGCAATTTCATGTTGTAATGTATTGATAGTATTAACGGTATGTTGGACTTTACTTTCCAATTGATTCAATATTTCTAATGACATATTTTTCCTCAAACTCAATTTATTTGGTATATAATAGGTAGTATTATAACGAATTCATTCTGAAATCAACACCTTTTTAAAATATAAGTTGGAGAAAATTATGCGAAAACCACTCGTTATGGGTAACTGGAAACTCAATGGTAGTATCGAAATGGCTAAAAGCTTAGTAGAAGGACTAAGAAACGAGCTATCGACTGATGTCGATTGTGATGTTGCAATTGCCCCACCGGTTGTCTATTTAGACTTTGTTAAACACCAATTAGGTGGATCGAATATTATTTTAGGTGCGCAAGATGTCGATATTCATCTTTCCGGCGCTTACACTGGTGAAGTATCTGCAACCATGTTAAAAGAAGTTGGCGTTACGCATGTGATTATTGGTCACTCTGAGCGTCGTACTTATCACAAAGAATCAGACGAATTTATCGCACAAAAATTTGGCGTGTTGAAAGAAGCCGGTCTAGTGCCTGTACTTTGTATCGGTGAAACTGAAGCAGAAAACGAAGCGGGTCAAACTCAAGCAGTTTGTGCACGTCAAATTGATGCAGTGATTAACGCATTAGGCGTTCAAGCGTTCAATGGTGCAGTTATTGCTTACGAACCGGTTTGGGCAATTGGTACAGGCAAATCAGCCACTCCTGCGCAAGCACAAGCTGTACATAAATTCATTCGTGATCATATTGCTAAACAAGATGCCAAAGTCGCTGAGCAAGTGATTATTCAATATGGTGGCTCAGTCAACGATAAAAATGCAGCAGAACTGTTTACTCAACCAGACATCGACGGTGCGTTAGTTGGTGGTGCATCATTAAAAGCCGATGCTTTTGCAGTGATTGTTAAGGCCGCTGAACAAGCTAAAAAGTAGTCAATAAAGTTTTATCTGCAAATTTTTATCGATAAAACGATATTTAAAAAAAAAGACACTTAAATTGTGTCTTTTTTTATTTAAATCAAAAAAATTATTTTTTTCTTTTGTTTTCATATCTTGTTGGCCAAATTTTCTCAACTGGCACTTGTAAATAATCCGCAATAATCCGTTCATACTTAGGGCAATGGCGGTATAACGCATTTCTTAATGTATCGGCTTGTAAACCACTTGAACGTGATAAAGCTCTTAAATTTCCACCTCTAATTTTGATTTCACCAACGACTCTTGATGGTGACCAGTCTTGATCTTGTTCTCTCATTATGAGATCCTCTATTGGTTAATTTTTTTGCTATTGTAGAGATTATCGGTATTACAATATCAAATTGTTAATAAGTTACCAACAAAGAATAACACATAAAAAAACGAATTAAAACAATAAAAATAAAAAAAGCAACAGAAAACGGAATGAAAAACAATGGAAAACAAATTAAAAACACAAGACGAACAGGAAAAAACACGAGCTCTAACTAATACAGGAGTAATTAACTTTAAAAATAGATTAATGCTTGTTTTAGAAGGTTTATCCGGCAACGCTTTTGCTAAAAAAGTCGGCATGTCAGAAGCAGTAATAAGAGATTATTTATGCGGAAAAACATATCCCTCTTTAAATCGATTAGCAATCATTGCTGTGAAATGTGATGTTCCTATAGAATGGTTAGCCACCGGTAAAGGCGAATGTCGCTTAGTGCCAGAAAGTAAAGGTCGTAACTCAGTTCATATACCTCTGCACCACTTAAATGAAAGTAGTAGCGCTTTCTCACATATCGAATCAATCCCATTTGATATAAGCTTAATTAAGCGACAAGGATGTAATATAGAAGACCTTACCGCCGTTTGGGCGAAAGGCGATAGTATGGAGCCAACGATATCTAATCATGATATTTTGATTGTTAATCAAGCAAACTGTAAACCAATTGACGGTTATCTTTATGCGATACAGTATGAAGATCAGATTAGTATTAAACGAATTCAAAATCATGGTTCGAATTTAGTATTTATACATGATAATCCTAAATATCCAACGATTGTTGGTAATAAATATAAATCGAAAGAGTATGAAATTGTTGGTCATGTCGTGTACTTGTTAAAAGATTTAATTTAGTACAAAACGCATTAACACAAACCAACAATTTGATTGATAAAATACATGGCAATTGTTGGTTTGACTGATTTTCGTTTTTTTATGCGAACTCTGACGATTGAAATTTGGCTAAGATTGCGCTGATTTATCAAAGGTTTGAGTATAAAAATTTGACACTGGATAAACCGCTACCAGCATAACTTTATACTTTTTACCGTAATTATGATAAAATTTAGCAAAATTTTTTGCCTATTAATTTTGTTATTATGTCTAATATAAATTCTCGAAAAAAAGTCGTGGTCGGCATGTCTGGTGGCGTCGATTCATCGGTCTCAGCATATCTATTACAACAACAGGGATATGATGTTGTTGGATTATTTATGAAAAACTGGGAAGAAGACGACACGGAAGAATATTGCTCAGCAGCGGTTGATTTAGCCGATGCTCAAGCTGTTTGCGATAAATTGAACATAAAATTACACACTATCAACTTTGCTGCCGAGTATTGGGATAATGTGTTTGAACATTTTTTATCAGAATATAAAGCGGGTCGAACACCAAACCCCGACATTTTGTGTAACAAAGAGATTAAATTTAAAGCCTTTCTGGAATATGCGGCCGAAGATCTTGGCGCCGATTATATTGCAACCGGGCACTATGTTCGCAAACGGGAAAACGGTGATCAAGTTCAATTGTTACGAGGAATCGACAACAACAAAGATCAAAGTTATTTTTTATATACACTTAGTAAAGATCAAGTTCGTCAAAGTTTATTCCCGGTAGGAGAACTGGAAAAACCGCAAGTGCGAGAAATCGCTAAGCAGTTAGGATTAGCAACAGCAGCGAAAAAAGATTCTACCGGTATCTGTTTTATTGGTGAGCGTAAATTTAGTGACTTTTTAGCACGCTATTTACCGGCTCAATCAGGCGTTATTCGCACCGTTGATGGTGAAGTGATTGGTAAGCATCAAGGGCTTATGTATCACACCTTAGGACAACGTAAAGGGCTGGGTATCGGTGGGCTAAAACAAGCCGATGATACTCCATGGTATGTGGTCGATAAAGATATCGAAAATAACGAACTAATCGTTGCGCAAGGTCACAATCACCCTGCTCTATTTTCCAACGGCTTGATAGCTAAGCAATTACATTGGGTTGATCGACAAGTGGTTACCCAACCGTTTCGTTGCACCGTAAAAACACGTTACCGCCAGCAAGATATTGCTTGTCAAGTCACCCCATTAGGCGAAGACACCATAGAAGTGTTATTTGATCAACCAGTTGCAGCGGTCACACCCGGACAATCAGCGGTGTTTTATCAAGGAGAAGTCTGCCTTGGCGGTGGCATTATCGAGCAAAGAATAGTCAGTAGTAAGGAGTGTGAGTGTGAATAACAAGTATCATCATATCGCAATGGCTTTAGCCGGGGTTACCCAAAGTGCAATTTTAATTCCACAATTAGCTAATACAGGTATTTGTAGTAATGAACTTTATCAACGATCAATTAAAAGCATATTTAATACTTCGCCTTTAACCACCGATGATGTTTATGATGGTATAAAAAATATTCGAACAGGTTTACACACTCTGGTACAACTTTTGACGTCCGGACAAAAAGAGCAAGTAGAAATTATTCGTTATCTATTTGGCTCGTTGAGTGTAACTAATAAATTACTAAAAAATAGTGAAGCGCTAAATAAAATTGATCAGCGTTTAACACGCATTTCAGGGCTTTACCAAAACAATATGGACTTTGAAACCATTGAAAGCCACATTGATGATTTGTCTTACTCATTAGCCGGAATCTATTCAGACATTATCAGCCCTTTATCAACCAAAATAAAAGTAGTAGGTAAAGCTGAATTTTTACAAAATTCACTGGTTCAGGCTAAAGTAAGAACTTCACTGCTAGGCTGCGTGCGTTCAGCTATTTTATGGTATCAAGTTGGTGGCAGTCGTCTGCAAATTCTTTTTTGTCGAAAACGAATTTGTGTTGCGGCTCAGGAATTATTACAACAGATTAATCAAAACGATTAATTATCTAAATTTTATAAATCATATTTTAAAAATCGTAACGGAGTTAAACCGATGGAATTATCTGCACTTACTGCCCTTTCACCGATAGACGGGCGATATGGTGATAAAACAACCGAATTACGCACCATTTTTAGTGAATACGGATTATTAAAGTACCGTGTACAAGTCGAAGTTCGTTGGTTACAAATGTTAGCCTCACAAGCAGATATCGCCGAGGTTCCGGCCTTAAGTCAACTAGCCATGACGCATCTAAATCAAATTGTTGAACAGTTCAACTTACAAGATGCGCAGCGAATTAAAGAAATAGAAAAAACCACCAATCACGATGTAAAAGCCGTTGAGTATTTCTTAAAAGAAAAAGTCATGACCAATGAAGAGCTACATGCCATTAATGAGTTTATCCATTTTGCTTGTACCTCAGAAGATATTAATAACTTATCTTATGCATTGATGCTAAAAACAGCCAGAGAAACAGTATTAATCCCCTATTGGAAAAAACTGATTGATAGCATAACCGCACAAGCGAAAGCTTACCGTGATTTACCGCTACTATCACGCACCCACGGTCAACCGGCCACCCCGTCAACAATTGGCAAAGAGTTTGCCAATGTAGCGTACCGTTTGCAACGCCAACTAAAACAACTTGAATCAGTTGATATCCTGGGCAAAATAAACGGCGCAACCGGTAACTACAATGCGCACATGGTTGCTTATCCGCAAGTTAATTGGCATCAATTAAGTGAATCATTTGTCAATTCTTTAGGATTAAAGTGGAATCCTTACACCACCCAAATCGAACCGCATGATTATATCGCGGAGTTTTTTGATTGTGTTGCTCGCTTTAATACGATTTTAATTGACTTCGATCGGGATGTTTGGGGTTATATCTCACTCAACCATTTTAAACAAAAAACCGTAGCCGGCGAAATTGGCTCTTCTACCATGCCTCATAAAGTGAATCCGATTGATTTTGAAAACTCAGAAGGTAATTTAGGTATTGCTAATGCAATAATGAGCCATTTAGGAAGCAAATTACCGATCTCTCGTTGGCAACGAGATTTGACCGATTCAACCGTATTACGTAATTTAGGCGTGGGCATTGGCTATGCCATTATTGCTTATCAATCGACCTTAAAAGGCTTAAATAAGCTTGAAGTCAATCACGAGTTTCTGCTTGAAGAGCTTAATCGTAACTGGGAAGTATTAGCTGAGCCGATTCAAACTGTTATGCGCCGTTATGGTATCGAAAAACCTTACGAAAAATTAAAAGAGCTCACTCGAGGTAAACGAGTTGATGCGCAAGGCATGCAACAATTTATCGAATCGTTAGATATACCGGAAGCAGAAAAAGCCCGTCTTAAGCAGTTAACACCGGCTAACTATATTGGTTATGCCGTTAATTTTGTTGATAACTTATCATAACCATTCCCGGGCGCTAGCGGGAAACAATATCGCCTGCTAGCGTCATCATGACCAATAAAATAATAATCAAATTAGAAAATAGCAGGCTAATTTGTAAGAAATGACAATAACATTATCGATAAAATAGGGAAATCAATTGAAAATTCGTATTGCAACCCGTAAAAGCCCATTAGCGCTATGGCAAGCCAATTTTGTTAAACAACAACTTGAAACATTTCACCCCTCTTTGGTTGTCGAATTGGTACCAATGGTCACTCAAGGTGATGTATTGTTAGAAAGCCCACTGTCAAAAATTGGCGGTAAAGGGCTATTTGTGAAGCAACTTGAACAAGCCATTATGAATGGCCAAGCAGATATTGCCGTGCATTCAATCAAAGATATTCCGGCTGTATTTCCGCAGGGTTTAACCCTATCGACTGTTTGTCAACGTGATGAGATGCGCGATGCTTTGATTTCTAACCAGTATCAACATCTTGATGAACTCCCTCATGGCGCAGTCGTCGGCACCTCTAGCTTACGTCGCCAATGTCAATTGCGGGCGAGATATCCGCATTTACAAATTAAAGATCTGCGAGGCAATGTCGGTACACGATTAACTAAATTGGATAATCAAGAGTATGATGCCATTATTTTAGCGGCAGTCGGGTTGAAACGGTTAGGTCTGCAAAATCGAATTAAACAATATATTGATACCGATCTCATCTTACCGGCAGTTGGGCAAGGAACAATTGGTATTGAGAGCCGAGCCGATGATAAAACGCTATCCGAACTGCTAACGCCACTGGAGGATAAAAAAAGCCGAATTTGTATTGAGGCAGAACGAGCCATGAATCTTGCACTTCAAGGTGGTTGCCAAGTGCCGATTGCCTGTTTGAGCCAACTAGAGAATGATAGTTTAACCCTCCGTGGTTTGGTAGGCCGAATAGACGGCAGCGAAATGATCAAAGCCGAAATTACCGGTCATTCCACTCAAGCTGAAGCATTAGGACGCCAATTAGCCGATAACTTATTAGCGCAAGGTGCTAAAGCAATATTAGCGGAATTAAATGGCGGATGATTTACATCACCAGACCTTCACCTGAAGGCGAGTTGTTAACAAGGCAACTTAACCAAGCCAATTTAGCGGCAACACATCTGCCTTTTTTTGCTATTTCAGCCGGTCAAGATTTAGATAAATTACCGGCTCAACTTGCGCAATTAGACAGCTCAGCCATAGTAATTGTGGTATCACCGCAAGTTAGCCATATCCTTAAACAACAAGCGGTGTCGATTAACTTTCCTAAGCAGATTAAGTATTATGCTGTCGGCAAAAGATCGGCGACTTTATTTCGTCAATTAAGCCAAACAACTGTCCACTACCCGACTTGCGAAAACAGCGAAGGACTTCTAGCTTTACTTGAAAAACAACCATTAGCGGGTCGCAAAGCATTGATACTTTGTGGTAATGGCGGGCGGGAATTATTAGCCCAACAGCTATGCAAACACAACATGGACGTTACGCGTTTAGCATGTTATCATCGACAAGCAATTCACTATCCGGCAACTATCTTAGCAACAGATATCAGCCAACAACTTATCGTCATTACCAGTATTGAACATTTGATGCAACTGGAAAGATATTGCCAAACAGCGCATAAAAATCACGCTCAATTAATTGTAAGCAGTGAGCGAATTTATCATCGAGCCAAACAACTAAAATGGCAAAAAGTTTTGCCTATTGACTGCGCAAATAATCAAATTTTGTTTAAAACAGTATTAACTCTATGCCATAATGTCATAAATGAAACTAAAAATGTTAAATGAGGTAAGTTATGCCATTGAGACATTACAGCGCTAATGCAACACTTTCCAATATTAGTACAACTTCATTTAACCAACCGCCCAAAATGTCTAACAACAAAGCGAAACCGACTATGAAAGAGAATAAAAAAAATCCAGTAGATGATACGCAACCCAACGCTAAAATGGAACAAACCACTTCAGCATCAGCGCAAAGCAATAAAGCTAAAGTGCCTGTATCAAAACTCTCTTTAGTAGCTATTGCGTTAACTGTCTGCCTTGCCGGTGCCATGGGTTATTACGGATATGATCAGTTAAAAGAACAGAAAAAAACGATTTCAGCACTTAAAGCCCAATTAGCTAACTATAAACAAAACACCAAAGAGAGTATTTTAAATGATTTGCAAAATACCCTCACCACAGCACAAAATACTCAGAATCAAAAAATAACCTCACTTGAACAGCGTGTTGATCGTAAACTCAATGAACAACAACAAACGCAACAATTATTGGTTAATCAAGTTAACGACTCAACCAAGTTATACGAACAAAGCTTTCATAATCTCAATGAACGATTAGCAGCAATGTCCACAACCGATCATCATGTTTGGCTGATTTCTCAAGCTAACTACCTAGTCCATTTAGCCGGTAGAAAGATATGGAATGATCAAGATTACACTTCCGCCCGATTACTGCTAAAAAGTGCCGATGAAAGCTTAGCACAAATTGACGATTCCAATTTATTGCCTGCCCGACAAGCGATCACTAATGATATAAATGCCCTCTCTCACGTCAGCTTTATTGACACTGACGGCATTATTTTAAATCTCCTGAGTTTATCTGAGTCAATTACCGACCTGCCGTTAGTGGGTAATAATACGCAGGATGATAAAGGCAAAACAGAGTCAACTCAAGAGCCGCAACAATCTGCTACTGGTGAAAATATGACAGAATTACAATCAGTTACCCAATCAGCGGATCAAACAAGCGAAGATAACCAAGTAAGCTCATCAGTAAAAGATTGGTCGAACAATTTAACCAGTAATGCCGCATCATTTATGAGTAAATTTATTACAATTGAAAAAATAGATTCAACCGAGAACAATTTTGCTACTTGTTTAGATAAAGCCGACGGCGATGAAAAAAAGATTGTAAAATGCCAAATCTTACAAACACCATTAACATTAGATCAGTCGCTTAATCTGCGTGAAAATATTCGTTTCCGATTATTAATTGCCGCCCAAGCAGTGCCAAGGCATCAAGATGTTATTTATCAGCGAGCATTAAATGACACTGCGACATGGGTCAATGCCTACTTTGACAGCAATGCATCAAGTGTTAAGGCCTTCACAGATAGCTTAACAAAATTACAAAATCAATCGATAAGTAATCAAGATGTTCCTAATCAACTGACCAGTATCAGCGAGCTGGAAAAATTAATGCAAACTCGTGTACGTGCGATGCTGAGCAAATAGGAGAATAATAATGATAAAAATATTGATTATTTTCTTAGTATTAGTCGGCGGATTTTTCCTCGGACCACTATTACAGGGACATCAAGGCTCTGCCATATTTGAAGTGGCGGGATACAAAATTAGCATGTCTTTTAATACATTTGTGATACTCGTATTATTTGCCCTGCTGATTCTCTATATATTAAATTATCTTTTTAAAAAGATCCTCAATTCAAAAACCGCATTAGGTAATTGGTTACGTTTTAAATCGCCTAAAAAATCAAGAAAGCAATTAGAACAAGCGCAGATTGCCTTACTTGAAGGGGATTATCAACAAGCCGCTAAACTCTTTACCAAAAGTGCCAAAGGCGCCAATAATAGTGCACTGTCTTATCTACTTGCAGCGCAAGCACAAATTGACAGCAATCAAATCATTTCCGCCAATCAGTTATTAGAAAAAGCCGCCAAAGTAGTTGATGATAAAGAGTTATTTGCTTTCCAATTAGTGCAAGTCAGACTACAACTTAAAAATCATGAATATGGTTCAGCCAGAGTCTTAATCGATAAACTGTTAAATGAAAAACCACGTAACAACGAAGTGTTAAGATTGGCCGATCAGCTCTATTACTCAGTTGGCGATTATCAAGCCATAATCGACTTATTACCGACTATGTATAAAACCAACGCCTATAGTGACTCTCACTTAGACCAGCTAAAACAAGCCGCTTACATTGGCCGCATTAAACAGTTGTCTAAAAATAGTGATCCACTTGCGTTAATCAAATGGTGGAAGTCGCAACCAAAAGCAATCTTGAATAATGTGGCTTATCAAAAAGCGATGTCTTTCTATCTTAACGAATTAGGTCAAACAGCCGAATCAGCTAAGATGCTAAAATCGATTGAAAAGCTTGAATATAAAGAAAGAACATAAACACAAATCAGATAAACAGGGCAATAGCCCTGTTTTTTTATCTTCAATAAACGTTTAAACCATAAAATAACGAATCAGTGCCATAGCCACCACACCGCAAACCACAATGCACATTAAATTTTTAGTCACAATCGCCACAATAACTGTGGGAATTGTTGCTAAGCAGTATTCAATATTTAAATCGGGAAATTGCCCTTGTTTTGCAACAAACAGATTTTGCACAAACAGCGCTGTTAAAATACATAAAGGAACGTAGGATAAAAACCGAATAACGATATCCGGTAATTGTAATTTGCGCACCAACATAAACGGAATCACCCTCGGTAGCCAAGTAACAATGCCGCATCCTAAAATAATAAGTAAACTATAAATTGTCATGCGTTACGCTCCATTGCTATTCCCATAAAACATCCAGCAAAAGTACTGATTAAAATCGCCATTTCGGGTGACACAAAACGCATCAATAAAACTAACATAACCGCAACGGTTAACATGACAATCAACCGATTTTTGAGGCTTTTAGTTTTATCACTGATCAACTGTAAATAGAGTAAACCAATAAACATAGCGACCAGCGCATAATCTAAACCAAATTGCATCGGATTTGGCAACCATTCACCAATTAACGCCCCAATCAGACAAGACAAAATCCAGGCAATATAAGCAGTAAGATTAAGCCCATGCATCCATGAGGCATTTATCGGCTCTTTATTACTTAATGCATTCATCGCCACCGCAAAACTCTCATCGGTCAATAACGTGCCGATTCCGATATTATTCAGTAATGAATATTGACGAAAAGCAGGCGCCGTTGCCATGCTCATTAAAAAGTGGCGAGAATTAACTAAAAAAACAGTAAAAATAATGGCAGTAATTGGCGTTGCGACCAGCATTAATCCGGCAATAATAAATTGTGCCGCGCCGGCATAAACAATTACCGCCAGTAACGTCACTTCCAGTACCGATAAATGGGATGATTTGCCGACCACACCGGCAGCAATACCAATCCCAATATAGCCTAATAGCGTTGGAATACAGGCATAAACGCCATCTTTAAATGACAATGACATAATTCTCCCTCAAATATAACATTGTTATTGTAATTGATTGTTCTTGTGATTATTGTTTTTATAATTACAGGTTTTGTAATTATTGATTTTCCATTTTGTGAGTTAAACCGGGTCACTTTTTGTCAAGAAGTTTCAGAAATACCCTACGTAAAAGTAAAATTTCAGTCACCTATCAATACGATAAACAGCGATGCTTAACTATAATATGACACAATCTATGATTAAACTTTGCTATAATAGCGTTTAATCTGTCTCAATGACAATCTAAATAACTGATTATCAAAATTAAAAGTGGCAAACACCTATGTATATTGGAACCCTATTTATAATCTCTGCGCCAAGTGGTGCAGGTAAATCGAGTTTAATTCGTGCTTATTTAGCGCAAAAAAATCACTATCCGGCCAAAGTCTCTATTTCACACACCACCCGTGATCCTAGGCCTGGTGAAACGCATGGTGAACATTACTATTTTGTCGATCCTAAACATTTTCAGTCACTGATTAACGAAAATGCTTTTGTCGAATATGCTAAGGTATTTGATCACTATTACGGTACATCTAAAGCGGAAATAGAACAAAGTTTACTACAAGGCGTTAACGTTTTTTTAGATATCGATTGGCAAGGCGCTCAACAAGTCAGAGAGCAGCTCCCCCAAGCAAAAAGTATCTTTATTTTGCCCCCTTCACTTAAAGAGCTTAAAAATCGCTTAATAAAACGGGGACAAGACGACGCCAGTGTCATCGATAAAAGAATGGCAAAAGCCCAAGCTGAGATATCTCACTATAATG
The DNA here is from genome assembly GCF_019469205.1 of Gilliamella sp. ESL0405. Lineage (NCBI taxonomy): Bacteria > Pseudomonadati > Pseudomonadota > Gammaproteobacteria > Orbales > Orbaceae > Gilliamella > Gilliamella sp. ESL0405. The sequence goes on from NZ_CP048265.1 coordinate 1,641,618, forward strand.
AATATGATTATGTCATTATCAATGATGATTTTGATGTATCACTGCAAGCTTTAAATGCCATTATTACAGCATCCAGCTTAGAACAATCAAAGCAAGCTATCGTTCATAAAACATTGTTATCTGACCTGTTAGCTGAGCAAAAATAAGTAACTTCTAGTCAGTCTCGTGCCGATTGCACTGCTTACACATTGTTAGATCAAATAAAAAGGGAATATCGCCGAACTTCGGCGATATCTCATCAGATAGGATTTTAGTGACCAAGCGCTTTATCGGCCTGATCATTTTGGATTAACTCTAATTTGTAACCGTCCGGGTCTTCAACAAAAGCGATAATGGTACTGCCACCTTTGACTGGTCCCGCTTCACGCGTTACCTTACCGCCGGCTTGCTTAACCTCTTCACACATTTTTGCCACATCATCAACGCCAATTGCGATATGCCCAAAAGCGGTACCGTGGTCATATTTATCTGTTCCCCAGTTATAGGTTAATTCAATCACCGAACTAGTTGATTCATCACCATAACCTAAAAAAGCTAACGAGTATTGATACTGGGTATTTTCGCTCGTTCTTAACACCCGCATTCCCATTACACGGGTATAAAAATCAATTGAACGTTGTAAATCCCCTACTCGAATCATTGTATGTAATATACGCATTGCTTAATGTTCCTTTTTTGCTAATTTTACATTTTTTATTGAGTTTATACTTAAGCTTATAGGCAGGCAAATTTTTTTCGGAAAATTGCCTTTAAATTAAGCCTAACTGAGTGAATATTGAAGGTGTTTCAATGCCAGAGTAAAACGGCTTATGCAGCTTTAAAGAACGGAATTTATTGGGCAGACGATCGTACATTTTTCTAAACAGCTTATGCAGCTTTAAAGAATCACTCAAAAGAGTTGATTTATCTAAGCAATTTCTAAAAAGCTTACGCAGCTTTAAAGATAAAATCACAGGGTCAAAAGTTAATAGGCCATTTCTAAACAGCTTATGCAGCTTTAAAGAAGTAATAGTCGATTACAGGGGAGTATACTATTTTCTAAACAGCTTATGCAGCTTTAAAGAGTTCGGTATGCGTACCTTTTCCGTCGTCGTTTTTCTAAACAGCTTATGCAGCTTTAAAGTAGAATCCCACATACTATAAACACCGTTTATAAAAACACAAAGAGCAATTTTAAGTTTAAAAACCCTTTTTTCTAACACTTTTGCAATATATTGATTTTTAATGTTTTTATTTTTAGCTAAAAAAAAGGGTTTAAAAAGTTTGTATTTTGAACTCCATTACTTTTTTCAAACGGCTTACCATGACCTTCCACAAAAACAAACAAGTGCACCAACCCGCACCTTCACAAAGCGCCGACAACTGAGCGAGGTTAGCACGCCAAACAAGGATGTTTGGCGAGGCGCTGCTTTGTCAGGAACAAATCAGCGCCGGTGCGTTAAGACCGAACGAAGGCGGAGGGCAGTCGAAGACCGCTTTGGGTGGTGCTGCGAGGGGGTTATTAGGGGGATTTCGCATAAAATCCCCCTAATTCGGACGCTGACACCGTAATGAAAATATCAACCAATTAACAGCGTCCGAAACCTGCGGATTAAAAACCCGCAACTTACAAAGAAAGTAAAAACCTTGTCAAAAACTTTCAGAAAATATAGGTGTTTAAGCAAAAAACAAAGCGTTGACAAGAACTTCCAGAAAACACCCACGTTTAAGTATAAAAACAAAAGTTTTAGATATTTCAAAAATATCCTAAACCCCTTATGCAGCCGTGAAGTGAAAAAAATCTATCGCACGAAGGTGATTGCTTTTCTAAACGGCTTATGCAGCCGTGAAGGCATAATCTATCCTATAGCGTGCTCTTTAAAATTTCTAAACGGCTTATGCAGCCGTGAAGGCGCAGCGAACGTGCATCGCTCGAAGACGTATTTTCTAAACGGCTTATGCAGCCGTGAAGCGGAAATTTTAAATTTGTCAGCGGTGCTTAGATTTCTAAACGGCTTATGCAGCCGTGAAGTAGAATCTCACATACTATAAACACCGTTTATAAAAACATAAAGGGCAATTTTAGGTTTAAAAACCCTTTTTTTTAGCGCCTTTACAATATATTGATTTTTAATGGTTTTATTTTTAGCAAAAAAAAAGGGGTTATAAAGTTTCTATTTTGAACTCCACTACTATTTCTAAACGGCTTATCGTTGCCTTTCCCAAAAGCAAACAAATGCACCAGACCGCACCTTCACAAAGCGCCGACAACTGAGCGAGGTTAGCACGCCAAACAAGGATGTTTGGCGAGGCGCTGCTTTGTCCGGAACAAATCAGCGCCGGTGCGTTAAGGCCGAACGAAGGCGGAGGGCAGTCGAAGACCGCTTTGGGTGGTGCTGCGAGGGGGTTATTAGGGGGATTTCGCACTAAATCCCCCTAATTCGGACGCTGACAGCAAAATGAAAATATCAACCAATTAACAGCGTCCGAAACCTACGGACTAAAAACTCGCAACTTTTAGAAAAATAAAAACTTTGTAAAAAACTTTCAGAAAATATAGGTGTTTAAGCAAAAACACAAAGCGTTGACAAGAACTTTCAGAAAACACCCATGTTTAAGTATAAAAACAAAAGTTTTAGATATTTCAAAAATATCCTAAACCCCTTTTGCAGCCATAAAAGGCTCTATCTTACGACAGATACATACGATTTTTTTTTAAGCGGCTTATGCAGCCGTGAAGCTAAAAATTTACAAGCGGTAACTGATTTACTTTTTCTAAACGGCTTATGCAGCCGTGAAGTGAACACGGACGAAAAACCCCTGCTGCTGGCTTTTCTAAACGGCTTATGCAGCCGTGAAGGTTCAGCAATGAATAAACTTGCATGTTGGTTTTTTCTAAACGGCTTATGCAGCCGTGAAGTTAAAGAGGGTTAAACCCCTAAATATATAACTTTCTAAACGGCTTATGCAGCCGTGAAGTAGAATCTCACATACTATAAACACCGTTTATAAAAACATAAAGGACAATTTTAGGTTTAAAAACCCTTTTTTCTAACACTTTTACAATGTATTGATTTTTAATGGTTTTATTTTTAGCTAAAAAAAAGGGTTTAAAAAGTTAGTATTTTAAACTCCACTACTTTTTTCAAACGGCTTACTATTACCTTTCGCAAAAACAAACAAGTGCACTAGATCGCACCTTCACAAAGCGCCGACAACTGAGCGATGTTAGCACGCCAAACAAGGATGTTTGGCGAGGCGCTGCTTTGTCCGGAACAAATCAGCGCCGGTGCGTTAAGACCGAACGAAGGCGGAGGGCAGTCGAAGACCGCTTTGGGCGGTGCTGCGAGGGGGTCATTAGGGGGATTTCGCACTAAATCCCCCTAATTCGGACGCAGACTCCGAAATGAAAATATCAACCAATTAACAGCGTCCGAAACCTACGGACTAAAAACCCGCAACTTTTAGAAAAATAAAAACCTTGTCAAAAACTTTCAGAAAATATAGATGTTTAAGCAAAAACACAAACCACTGACAAGAACTTTCAGAAAACACCCACGTTTCAGTATAAAAACAAAAGTTTTAGATATTTCAAAAATATCCTAAACCCCTTATTAAGCCTTAAAGTGCTCTATCTTACGGCAGAAACATACGACTTTTTTCTAAACAGCTTATGCAGCCGTGAAGTGCGACCAGTCATGACTTCGGTTGCAAGTCTTTTTCTAAACGGCTTATGTAGCTGTAAAGAAAACAGAATTAAATTGATTAAATTTAGGGATTTTCTAAAAAGCTTATGCAGCTGTAAAGGATAATTCCACTCCAGCGCATCAACGGGTAGTGTCTAAACGGCTTTGTAAGCCTTGCGGTGATTAGATAGGATAGCGTGTGACTGAGAAGCTTTCGCTCGAGGATAAAAGAGCGAAAGCTATTTTACATGATAGTTAAAAATAGATTAATCGTAACGCGGAGAGGCGCTAATACGTTTACCGTTAGTAACTAAACGAACAGGTTGCCCGACGTAGAAATTTTTAACCGAGCCTTTTTGTATAATAACAATATTGGAATCACTATTTTTAGGTCTAATCTCTAATTCAACTGCATTTGCTTGATTTGCTTTATTTTCAATGGCATTACCCACTACCGCACCGCCGATAGCACCGGTTGCTGTTGCTAAAACACGACCTGTACCACCACCAACAGTATTACCTAAAACACCACCAAGCACAGCACCACCAAGCGCACCGATTACATTTTGATTGTTACCGTTTGAATTTGCTTGAATTTTAACCGCTCTTACCGAAACAACTGTACCATAACTGACATGTTGAACTTGTTTGGCTTGATCTGCTGTGTAAACATCGCCAGAATAGATATCACTATTGCTACATCCTGTAATTATTGTAGCTAAAATAGTTAGCGCGATGATCTTTTTCATATTGAATTCCTCATATAGATTGAGATTATTTTTTTATAACATCATAAGGATAATATTGTTTTATCAAAACAACAACATGATTTTCATTATTTTAGCATTCGACAATACAATTTATGGCTAACTTGAGTTATACTCGTTTAATAGTTTATCTACCATACAATAAGTATATGAAACGGTTATTTTTTCAAATAGTATTATCGGTTATGATAACCGCCTGTCACGAAGTTAATGAAAAGCAGACAAATAAAGAGGCAACAATTGCTGAGCCACCCAGCTCAGATTGTTTAAATGATAAACCAGCAAACCATTTAGATCTGAACAACCTTCCAGTAGAAAGTTGTCCGGTTAACTAATTTAATAGGCATATGTAACTAATGAAGACTATCGAAATCGACGAAGAACTATACCAATTTATTGCAGGTCAAACTAAACATATTGGCGAAGATGCATCGAGTATTTTACGGCGTTTATTGAATATCAATCAAACTTCACCGGCTAAACAAAATCAACTATCGAATTCAGATAATCACTATCCTATATTCAATAATTTATTGACTAGTGAAACGTTTACCAACGAAAAATCAATTATTAGTCGCTTTTTATTATTATTAGGTGCGCTTTATAACTACAACCCCGCACTCTTTGCAATTGCAGCAACCTCTTTACACGGCAGCAAAAGACAATATTTGGCTAAAGACAAAGAGTCATTAGAAACATCGGGAAAAAATACCAAACCACGAGAAATCGTCGGTACTCCTTATTGGGTTATCAGTAATACCAATACGGCTAGAAAAATTTATATTATTGAATCAATCATGAGTGATATGGGCATATCAGAAAACATGATTAATCAAGTTATTAATGTTTTTTTACCCTAAAATGAAAGGCTAAAAGCACTCTATCGAGTTGTTCACTGTTTGACAGGTTTAGCAAAATATAAAAATACTATATATGAAAAAGGAGTATAAAATGGCAAAGCAAAGCCGCGCGGGATTACTAGCTGAAGCTTCTGACCTTATTAATGTTGAAACTTTAAAAAATAACTATTATCAGATCAAACCGGATACGGATGATGCTAGCCAATTAGTTATTTTTGGAACATCTGGTCATCGTGGTAGTTCTAATAAAGGGACGTTTAACGAAGCCCACATTTTAGCCGTTGCCCAAGCAATTGCCGAATATCGCAAAGCCAATAATATCACAGGGCCTTGCTTTATTGGTCAAGATAGCCATGCTTTGTCTGAACTTGCTTTAAAAAGTGTACTTGAAGTATTTGTTGCCAATGAACAAACAGTGGTTATGGCTCGTGATTGGGGTTATACGCCAACGCCGGTTATTTCACACGCAATTTTAACTTACAATCAAGGCCGAACAGCGCAACTTGCTGACGGTATTGTCATTACGCCTTCCCACAATCCACCGGAAGACGGCGGGATAAAATATAATCCAACCAATGGTGGACCAGCCGATACCGACATCACCAAACAGATCGAAAATCGAGCGAATGAATTACTCAAAAGCCAATTAAACGGCGTTAAACGTGTCAGCTTAGAAAAGGCGCTGAATTCAGATTATCTTCACACCAAAGAGTACGAGACCGATTATATTAATGATCTGGAAAATATCGTTGATATGTCATTAATTCAATCCTCTTCGCTACGTATTGGTGTTGACCCGCTAGGTGGCGCAAGCGTCACTTATTGGCCACGCATTGCTGAAAAATATGGCATCAATCTGGATATCGTTAATGATAAAGTCGATCCAACCTTTAGCTTTATGCATCTTGATCATGACGAAGTCATCAGAATGGATTGTTCAAGCCGTTGGGCAATGGCTGGCTTACTGAAGTTAAAAGATCAATTTGACCTCGCCTTTGGTAATGATACCGATTCGGATCGACATGGCATTGTTACGCCAAAAGGCTTGATGAATCCAAATGCCTACCTTTCAGCGTGTGTGAATTATCTATTTCAAAACCGCCCGCAATGGCATAAAGATATCGCTATCGGTAAAACCTTAGTCACCAGCTCAATGATTGATCGGGTGGCAAATAGCTTACATAAAACCTATTTAGAGTATCCGGTTGGTTTTAAATGGTATGCTGACGGACTGTATAACGGTCAGTTAGGCTTCGCCGGTGAAGAGAGTGCGGGCGCATCATTTTTACGCACTAACGGTAAAGTTTGGGCGACCGATAAAGACGGTATTATTTTATGCTTACTAGCAGCAGAAATGACAGCAAAAACCGGTAAAAATCCACAAGAGCAATACCAAACTCTGGAAGATAAATTTGGTGTCTCTTATTACGGTCGAATTCAAGCTCCGGCAACCTTTAGCGAAAAACAAAAGTTATCTAAACTTGATGCAAGCCAATTAACCACCGATACCTTAGCGGGTGAAAAAATCACGCAATGTTTAACAACTGCGCCGGCTAACAATGCACCGATTGGCGGACTGAAAGTGATGACAGAAAACGGCTGGTTTGCCGCTCGCCCGTCTGGCACCGAAGATGCTTATAAAATTTATACTGAAAGCTTTATCAGTAATGAGCACTTAGCAACGTTGCAGGAAGAAGCACAGGAAATTGTCGCTAAAGCGATTAAGTAGCACCGCCTAAAGCGGTCTTGCGACCGCCCTCAGCCTTCGTTCAGTCTTAACGCACCGGCGCTGATTTGTTCATGACAAAGCAGCGCCTTGCTAAACATCTTTGTTTGGGTTGTGTTTTTTACTTAAACACCTATGTTTTCTGAAACTTTTTGACAAGGATTTTTACTTTCTTCGAAAGTTGCAGGTTTTTAGTCCGCAGGTTTCGGACGCTATTAATTTGTCGATATTTTCATTACGGCGTCTGCGTCCGAATTAGGGGGATTTTGTGCGAAATCCCCCTAATAACCCCCTCGCAGCACCACCCAAAGCGGTCTGGCGACTGCCCTCCGCCTTCGTTCGGTTTTGACGCACCGGCGCTGATTTGTTCCTGACAAAGCAGCGCCTCGCCAAACATCCTTGTTTGGCGTGCTAACCTCTCTCAGTTGTCGGCGCTTTGTGAAGGTGCAATCTGGTGCACTTGTTTGCTTTTGTGATATGCAACGATTTGGGTTAGTAAATAGTTTAAAAATCTCTTAGACTTTTGTTTTTATACTGAAATGTAGGTGTTTTCTGAAACTTTTTGTCAATGTTTTGTGTTTTTACCTAAACACCTATATTTTCTGAAACTTCTTTACAAGGTTTTATACTTTAATTGAAAGTTACAGGTTTTTGGTTTGTAGGTTTCGGACGCTGTGAATTAGTCGATATTTTCATTACGGTGTCTGCGTCCGAATTAGGGGGATTTTGTGCGAAATCCCCCTAATAACCCCCTCACAGCACCGCCCAAAGCGGTCTTCGACTCCCCTCCGCCTTCGTTCGGTTTTGACGCACCGGCGCTGATTTGTTCCTGACAAAGCAGCGCCTCGCCAAACATCCTTGTTTGGCGTGCTAACCTCACTTAGTTGTCGGCGCTTTGTGAAGGTGCAATCTGGTGCACTTGTCTGTTTTTGAGGAAGGGAATGGTATGGGTTTTGGGATATTTTGGAAATATCTAAAACTTTTGTTTTTATACTAAAACACAGGTGTTTTCTGAAACTTTTTGACAAGGCTTTGTGTTTTTGCTTAAACACCTATATTTTCTGAAAGTTTTTGACAAGGATTTTCGTTAATACCAACTTGACTATTATTCTTCTGTTTGGGGAGTTTTGAGTAAATTAGGTGTTTTAGTATTTTGGGAATGCTGTTGGGATCTATTTAACAAGATTAAAAACTGATTTTTTACTAAAACGCGGGTATTCTCTGAAACTTCTTAACAAAAAGCAAATCCATTTGGATTTGCTTTTGTGGTTTAAAGTGTGCTTATTAAGCACCAGCACGGTAATTAGGTGGCTCTTTGGTGATGAGAACATCATGTACATGGCTCTCTTTCATACCAGCACCTGTGATGCGATAGAATTTTGATTGTGTACGTAGGGCTTCTATCGTTGCACAACCGGTTAAGCCCATGCAAGAACGTAAGCCGCCCATTTGTTGATGTATGATCTCTTTTAACATGCCTTTATAAGCAATGCGCCCTTCTATCCCTTCTGGTACTAATTTATCGGCTGCATTGTCGGATTGGAAATAGCGGTCAGATGAGCCTTTTGCCATTGCGCCAAGTGATCCCATACCCCGATAAGATTTATAAGCACGACCTTGAAATAGTTCGATTTCGCCCGGTGCTTCTTCAGTGCCGGCAAACATTGAGCCAACCATAACGCACGATGCGCCGGCGGCAATGGCTTTTGCAATATCACCGGAAAAACGGATACCGCCATCGGCAATCACAGGAATATTATATTTTTGAGCCATTCCTACCGCATCCATAATGGCACTTATTTGAGGCACCCCAACACCTGTGACGATACGGGTAGTACAAATTGAACCGGGACCAATACCCACTTTAACCGCACTTACGCCAGCTTCAATTAATGCTTTAGCCCCTTCAGCAGTTGCCACATTGCCCCCGATAATTTGTAAATCAGGGAAAGCTTGTCGAGTTTGACGGATACGCTCTAAGACCCCTTCTGAATGCCCGTGTGAGGAATCAATCAACAACACATCAACCCCTGCTTCAACTAATGCCGCAATTCGCTCTTCATTACCGGCACCAGCACCAACCGCTGCGCCAACACGTAAACGACCTTTCTCGTCTTTACAAGCATTTGGTTTTTGTTCAGCTTTATTATAGTCTTTAACTGTGATCATACCTTTTAAATGGAATTTATCATCCACCACCAGTACTTTTTCAACCCGATGTTCATGCATTTTTTTAAGCACGATTTCACGCTTTTCACCCTCTTTAACCGTAACTAAACGCTCTTTTGGCGTCATAACTGCGGTTACTGGTAAAGAGAGATCGGTAGCAAATCGCACATCACGAGCAGTAATAATCCCGACTAACTCTTGCGACTGCGTAATCACCGGAAAACCGGCAAAGCCATACTCTTTTGCCAGATCGATAACTTGCTTAATGGTTGCAGTTGGAAGAACTGAGACCGGATCTTGCACAATCCCGCTTTCATGTTTTTTAACTCGCCTAACATGATTAGCTTGCGCCTCGATCGGCATATTTTTATGAATAAAACCAATACCACCTTCTTGCGCTAAGGCAATGGCTAAATCAGATTCAGTAACCGTATCCATCGCTGCTGACAGCATCGGAATATTTAATCTAATGGTTTGGGTAAGCTCAGTGCTGATATCAGCAGTATTGGGTAAAACAGTTGAATGAGCAGGAACTAATAAAACATCATCGAACGTGAGGGCTTCTTTTACTATACGAGACATGACAATATTCACCATTGAGTTGAATTGTTGATAAAATATTGCCGAAGCATTCTACCTATCTTTCCATTAAAAGACTAGCAAAATTTAGTAATAATGATTGACTCATCACCATTCAACTGAATAAAGCAGCTATTTATCGAAAAACAGAACAAATAATCACTATTAAAAAGACGCATCACCACATCGATAAAAAAACCAATAAGGCATTAAGTAAACAAGATGTTTAGGCATAAAATTAAAAAATCTCGTCAAGAAATTTCAGAAAATATAATTGATTAAGAAAAAAACTCAAAACATTGACAAAAAGTTTCAGAAAACACCTACGTTTAAGTATAAAAACAAAAGTTTTAGATATTTTCAAATATATATCCTAAACCTTTTATGCAGCGTAAAAGAGTTGCTCCAGCGTGGGGGGAAAGCGTGGGCATTTCTAAACGGCTTATGCAGCCGTGAAGGCGAACTATACAGAAAAATTACTTTTTCTAGATTTCTAAACGGCTTATGCAGCCGTGAAGGAGGATAGACATACATAACTAAATCAGGATTGTTTCTAAACGGCTTATGCAGCCGTGAAGGTATTGTTCGAGTGAGTGTTTTATTAACGGAGTTTCTAAACGGCTTATGCAGCCGTGAAGTATTCTGGTAGACAGTTCATAAGAACTTACAGTTTCTAAACGGCTTATGCAGCCGTGAAGATAGAAATACCCGTTCTTCCTATGTTGCGTCCTTTCTAAACGGCTTATGCAGCCGTGAAGCTGATGACTGGTTACATTTTGATTTAGCGCTATTTCTAAACGGCTTATGCAGCCGTGAAGTTGCAAATGCTGAATTTGAAATGATTTCAGGTTTTCTAAACGGCTTATGCAGCCGTGAAGTCTGCATAGAACCGCATCTACTACTACGGGCTTTTCTAAACGGCTTATGCAGCCGTGAAGGCTGAAAAAAATATTAAATAATAAAGCCAACATTTCTAAACGGCTTATGCAGCCGTGAAGTAGAATCCCACATACTATAAACATCGTTGATAAAAACATAAAGGACAATTTTAGGTTTAAAAACCCTTTTTTTTAACGCTTTTACAATACATTGATTTTTAATAGTTTTATTTTTAGCTAAAAAAAAGGGTTTAAAAAGTTTGTATTTTGAACTTCATTACTAATTCTAAACTATTAACCATTACCTTTCCCAAAAGCAAACAAGTGCACCAGACCGCACCTTCACAAAGCGCCGACAACTGAGAGAGGTTAGCACGCCAAACAGGGATGTTTGGCGAGGCGCTGCTTTGTCCGGAACAAATCAGCGCCGGTGCGTTAAGACCGAACGAAGGCGGAGGGCAGTCGAAGACCGCTTTGGGCGGTGCTGCGAGGGGGTCATTAGGGGGATTTCGCACTAAATCCCCCTAATTCGGACGCTGACACCGTAATGAAAATATCAACCTATTAACAGCGTCCGAAACTTGCAGATCAAAAACATGCAACTTTTATAAAAGTAAAAACCTTGTCAAAAAGTTTCAGAAAATATAGGTGTTTAAGCAAAAACACAAAACATTGCCAAAAACTTTCAGAAAACACCTACGTTTTAGTATAAAGCAAAAGTTTTAGATATTTCAAAAATATCCTAACCCCCTTATTAAGCCTTAAAGCGCTCTATCTTACGGCAGAAACATACGACTGTTTTCTAAACAGCTTATCCAGCTTTAAAGGATCTAACAACAGAAAAAACTTCACGAGAATTTTCTAAACAGCTTATGCAGCTGTAAAGGTACGGGCAGGACTTTGCCCGAAGTGGTGATCTTTCTAAACAGCTTATGCAGCTGTAAAGATTGGTACGGCGTTAACGCTGTGAATGCGGTTTTTCTAAACAGCTTATGCAGCTGTAAAGAATTGCTACGACTTTAGCCATTTTTGATAAATTTTCTAAACAGCTTATGCAGCTGTAAAGACTGAATAATCAATATCATTATATACCTCGCGTTTCTAAACAGCTTATGCAGCTGTAAAGTAGAATCTCACATACTATAAACATCGTTTATAAAAACATAAAGAGCAATTTTAGTTTTAAAAACCCTTTTTTTTAACGCTTTTACAATACATTGATTTTTAATAGTTTTATTTTTAGCTAAAAAAAAGGGTTTAAAAAGTTTGTATTTTGAACTTCATTACTAATTCTAAACTATTAACCATTACCTTTCCCAAAAGCAAACAAGTGCACCAGACCGCACCTTCACAAAGCGCCGACAACTGAGAGAGGTTAGCACGCCAAACAGGGATGTTTGGCGAGGCGCTGCTTTGTCCGGAACAAATCAGCGCCGGTGCGTTAAGACCGAACGAAGGCGGAGGGCAGTCGAAGACCGCTTTGGGTGGTGCTGCGAGGGGGTTATTAGGGGGATTTCGCACCAAATCCCCCTAATTCGGACGCAGACACCGAATTGAATATATCAACCAATTACAGCGTCCGAAACCTGCGGACTAAAAACCTACACTATTGAAGATCTAAATTATTAAATAAACATCTCAATAATTAAACACCCAACTAATCCGCAAACCGAAATCACCGTTTCTAATAAAGACCATGACTTCATCGTTTCGGTAATGCTTAAATTAAAATACTCTTTAAACAGCCAAAAACCCGGATCATTAACATGTGAAAACACCACACTACCGGCGCCGGTGGCAATTACCATAAGTTCAGGGCTGACGCCGCTAGTCGCAATTAACGGAAACACAATCCCGCCAGCAGTTAAAGCCGCAACCGTTGCCGATCCCAACGCTAAACGCAGTAATGCCGCAATTAACCATGCCATAATTAGCGGTGAAACAGTCGATGAGTGCATCATCTGCTCGATATAAACTTTGACACCACTATCAACCAATACTTGTTTAAAAGCACCGCCACCGCCAATAATTAACAGCATCATGGCGATAATTTTAATCGAATCGACAATTGTTGTATTGATCTCAGCCATGGAGCGTCCACGCAAAAGACCAAATGTGAATACCGCAACTAACACCGATATCAGCGTGGCAATCACCGGATCACCAAAAAACTCTACATAAGGTAAAATGACGTTTCCTTTAGCAAGCGTCATTTCACAAACTGCCCGGATCGACATTAATATCACCGGAATTAATGCCGTAAACACGCTGACACTAAAACTTGGCATTTGCTCGTCGGTAAATTGACGAGAATTGTATAACCCTTCTTCAATAGGATGATTAATGGCTCGAATAAACGGCAATTTTGCCAACATCGGGCCAGCTAAAATAACCGTTGGAATACCGATAATTGTGCCGTAAAGTAAGGTGCGCCCCATGTCGGCTTTGAAGATTTCAGCGATCGCCGTTGGCCCCGGATGTGGCGGTAAAAATCCATGGGTGACCGATAACGCAGCCGCCATTGGAATACCAATATAAAGCGGTGAAATGCGCAGCGTAGCGGCAATGGTTAACACTAAAGGTAATAATAAGACAAAACCGACTTCGTAAAAAAGCGCAAAGCCCACGATAAAGCCAGTAAGGGTGACTGCCCATTGAATCTTTTTGTCACCAAAGGTTGCAATAAGCGTGGTTGCGATTCGTTGTGCACCACCACAATCGGCCAAAAGTTTACCGAGCATGGCGCCAAATCCCATAATCAACGCCAGGCTACCTAACGTTCCCCCTACGCCATTTTTTATGGATTTGACCACTTCCATTACCGGCATCCCTTCGAGCACACCAACACTCAGTGCAACCAAAATTAATGCAATAAAACCATTAAGGCGAAGTGGGAGCATTAAAATAAGTAATAGTGCCACTCCTATGGCAATAATAATTAACGGCATATTTTATTCCTCTAAAAAAACAATGCTATGTTTCAGGTAACAGCGTTATGATTAAGATAGCGTTTAGTTAACCGATATTTAACCGTTTAATTAACCTTTTGCATATCATTAATGCGTTTTTAACTTGCGCTATTGTGATTGAACAGTTAAAAAACGCATGTTATCGGTAACTTTGGCGATTATAGAGGAAATTAAGAAAAATTTTAGAAAAAAACATTAAAATGAGAATTAGATCACACTTTTAATATTATTCTGATTTTTGCGCCATTAAGATGTAATTTACATCAACATTCGATCCCAACTTAAATTGGTTGCTCAGTAAATGGTACTCCATACCAATGATATCTTTAACCGTTAATCCCGCCTGCTCAACCCAAAGCATTAATTCAGACGGACGAATAAATCGATTAAAATCATGGGTACCTTTCGGCACTAATCGGGCTAAATATTCAGCACCATAAATCATCAGCAATTTAGCTTTATTGTTACGATTAATGGTGGATAAAAAGAGTTTGCCATGCGGTTTAAGTAATTTGGCGCAGGCATCGATAATTGATGCAGGATCGGGCACATGTTCAAGCATCTCCATACAAGTGATAATGTCATAGCTTGCGCTGTAGTGCTCAGCATGCGCTTCAACCGTCTGTTTTAAATAATCAATAGTTAATCCATTTTGCTCAGCATGCACTTTGGCAACATTTAAAGACTCATCAGCCAGATCGATAGCGGTGACTTGTGCGCCCAACTTAGCAAGACTTTCCGACAAGATGCCACCACCACACCCCACATCTAATACCTTTTTACCATTGAGCAACTGGCATTGTTGCAGTAAATAATCAACACGTAATGGATTAATGATATGCAACGGTTTACATTGCCCATTTGGATCCCACCATTGTGCGGCTAATTGTGAAAATTTATTGATTTCGTTTATATCGATATTTTGTGACATGTTTGGCGTTAATAAAGTTTGAAAACTGGATTTTACTATATGCTAACTACGATTGATTATCAATAAAATCACAAACATTGTCATCTTTTTATCGACAAAAAAATCTTCTTAATCTAATAGGTTGAATGGTGTACAATTTAGCATTAAAAAATAAACAATAATTGATAAAGCGGGTATCAATAAAAGGAATTGGAAGAATGTTTATCACGCTAAAATCCGATCGACGTATGTTAATGAAAATAGCGAAAATACCATTTTTAGGGGACGCTGTTTTGATGTTAATTGCGACATTTCCATTCTTTGTTTTAATGGTAGTCAATGCATTTTTAGCGCTCGGTTATGAAAATCTTGAAAAGAGTAAAATGTACGTGGTATTCGGTATTTATAACATCATTTTGACTTTCTTTTTTAAAATCAGAATCAGCATTTTCTTTTGCCCATGCTGGTTCTTTTTTACCTTTTACGGTTTATTAAATATTCTCAAAACGCTCCAATAGACCATCTGCTACATTTTAATATTGAGTTACATTTCAGCTAAATTTTTAAACAACTAAAATTCATCGCTATAATGATTTCTTGTGAATAGCCTAATTTCATGGCATGATTAAAAGTTTTTAATTAATACATAATTTAACTAAACGCAAATTAAACTATTTAATAAGAATCAAAGGAAAATTCATGAGTACAGGTACTATGAAGAAAAGTCACTCACAGTGGAGCTCACGCATGGGATTCATGCTTGCAGCGGCAGGCTCTGCGGTGGGGTTAGGTAATATTTGGAAATTTCCCTATATGGCAGGTCAAATGGGTGGTTCAGCTTTTGTACTCACCTATTTACTTTTCATGTTTATTATTGGCATGCCTATTTTAGTTCTAGAATGGCTCATCGGTCGTCGAGGGCAAAAAAACCCAATCCATACTATGGAAGATGTTGCGGTTTCTGAAGGTCATTCAAAATCTTGGCGTTGGGTTGGTATAATTGGCGTTCTCGGTTCATTTTTAATTTTATCATTCTACAGTGTAATTGGTGGTTGGGCGACTGACTATATTGTGTTAGCAGCAAAAGGCACTTTTGAAGGCGTCAATGGCAAAACAACAGCGCTGATATTCGATAATTTCAAAGCTGATGTCGGTAGCCTTTTAACATGGCATACAGTATTTATGTTTGCGACCGCCTTTATCGTCGCCTTAGGCGTTGGTGCCGGCTTAGAACGTGGCTGTAAACTAATGATGCCAGGCTTAGGTATTTTACTGTTAGTACTCGTGGGTTATGCTATCTATGCTAGTGGTCCTGCATTTTATAAAGCGTGTGACTTCCTGTTTACCCCTAACTGGTCGGCCTTAAACGGCACCGCAATTTTAGCGGCCTTAGGCCATGCATTTTTCAGCTTATCACTAGGTATGGGCATTATGATGGCGTATGGTTCTTATCTTGGTAAAGATGTCGATTTATTATCAACAGCCCGAACAGTGGTGATACTCGATGTCGTTGTTGCGGTATTATCCGGAATAGCCATCTTCCCATTGGTTTTTGCCAACGGTTTAGAGCCTGCCGCTGGACCAGGTCTTATCTTCGTTACACTACCGATCGCCTTTGGTAATATGATTGGCGGCACCGTTTTAGGTATTTTATTCTTTATCTTTTTAACCTTTGCGGCGTTAACCTCTTCGATTTCACTACTTGAACCAACGGTCGAATTATTGGAAGAAAAAACCCATATGGGACGCAAAACGGCAACCATTGTCATCAGTATCCTGATTTGGGCGCTGGGTATTGCTTGTATCCTATCATTTAATAAATGGGCTGATGTGAAATTCTTTGATAAAAACATTTTTGATTCACTTGATTACCTCACCAGTAAAATCATGTTACCTATTACCGGTTTAGGTACGGTGATTTTTGGTGCTTATATGATGAAACAAAAACGCATCCAAGAAGAGTTAAACTTAACTAATTTCTGGTTTAAAATTTGGCGAATGTTAACCTCAATTGTTATCCCTATCGCAATTGTTGCTATTCTTGTTTTTGGATTACAACATTAATCAAATCTAAACACAATATTAAAAGCCTTGTACTATACAAGGCTTTTTTTATGCCGGCGATTTAACAAAAAAACATCAACCAGTTAACAATATTGATTTACCGCTATTGAAAACATTCATTTTATTCCCATATAACAATACAACAATAAATCAAATCATTATATCAATGTTAATCATTTAACATAGCTTACGGCGAGTAAGATTGTCTTTTTGTTGTCACAATCAGTTTTCGCCTAATTGTTATTTGAGACTATTAATTTTAATTGAGGTACTAGTTAATGAGTAAGCAAGGAACAGAAACACGAGGCTTTCAATCCGAAGTTAAACAGATTCTCCATTTAATGATTCACTCTTTATATTCCAATAAAGAGATTTTTTTAAGAGAATTAATATCCAATGCATCGGATGCGGCTGACAAACTACGTTTTAAAGCGCTGGAAAACCCAAATCTTTATGCCGGTGATGCTGATCTCGGTGTTCGAATTTGGACAAATCAAGAGGCCGGCACCTTAACCATTTCTGACAATGGTATCGGGATGACCCGTGATGAAGTCATCGAAAATCTAGGCACCATTGCCAAATCAGGCACCAAAGCATTTTTAGAATCTATCGGCAGTGATCAAGCCAAAGACAGCCAATTAATCGGTCAATTTGGGGTTGGCTTTTACTCCGCCTTTATTGTGGCTGATAAAGTGACTGTAAAAACCCGCGCTGCAACCGCACAAGCTGATGAAGCAGTGATGTGGGAGTCTACCGGTGAAGGCGAATATACCCTATCTGATACCACTAAAGACACTCGTGGTACAGAGATCACCTTACATTTAAAAGCTGATGAAAAAGAGTTTTTAGAAGATTGGCGTTTACGCTCAATTATCAGTAAATATTCTGATCACATCTCATTATCTGTCGAAGTTCAAACGACCGATGAAGAGAGCAAAGAAGTAAAATGGGAAAAAGTCAATAAAGCGCAAGCGCTTTGGACACGTAGCAAATCAGAAATTACCGATGATGAATATAAAGAGTTTTATAAACACTTGTCACACGATTTTGCCGATCCACTAAGTTGGAGCCACAACCGTGTAGAAGGTAAACAAGAATATACCAGCTTACTTTATATCCCGGCAAATGCACCATGGGACATGTGGAATCGAGATAATAAACACGGATTAAAACTTTATGTGCAACGTGTTTTCATTATGGATGATGCTGAACAATTTATGCCTAATTACTTACGTTTTGTGAAAGGCTTAATTGATTCAAATGATCTACCGTTAAACGTATCACGTGAAATATTGCAAGATAACAAAGTAACGCAAAGTTTACGTAATGCCTGTACCAAACGTGTATTACAAATGCTAGAAAAATTAGCTAAAGACGATCAGGAAAAATATCAAAAATTCTGGGGTGAATTTGGCTTAGTGTTAAAAGAAGGTACCGGTGAAGACTTCACCAACCGTGAAGCAATTGCTAAATTATTACGTTTTGCCTCAACGCACAACGACAGCGATGCGCAAACAGTCAGTTTAGAGAACTACATCAGCCGCATGCAAGACGGTCAAGACAAGATTTACTATATTACCGCTGACAGCTACGGCGCAGCAAAGAATAGTCCTCATCTTGAATTATTCAACAAAAAAGGCATTGAAGTATTACTGCTTTCTGATCGTGTTGATGAGTGGATGATGAGTAATTTAACTGAATTTGACGGAAAACAATTCCAATCAATCAGTAAATCAGACGAATCTATCGAAAAACTTGCTGATCAAAATAGTGAAGATCAAAAAGAAGTTGAAAAAGAGTTAGCGCCATTTATTGAACGGGTTAAAAACGTTTTAGGTAATAAAGTTAAAGAGGTGAAATTAACCCACCGCTTAACCAATACCCCAGCAATTGTGACCACAAGTGCTGATGAAATGTCGACTCAAATGGCAAAATTACTAGCCTCAGCCGGCCAAAAAGCACCTGAGATCAACTACACGTTTGAAATTAATCCTGATCATAAATTGGTGAAACGAATTGCCGACACGCAAGATGAAACAGCGTTTAATGATTGGATCGAACTATTGTTAGATCAAGCACTACTGGCCGAAAAAGGCTCACTAAATGATCCAAGTAAATTTATTCAAACGATGAATAAACTCCTTGCGCAATAATCTTTGCAAATATCAGCCCGATGCCGTTAACGGTATCGGGTTTTTTGTTAGCTTTTTTTTGAAATAAGCAACAAAATTTCACTAAAAATATGACACCTATCACATTTTTTCAATTTTTTACTTCCTATTTTTTGCTCACTATACATAATACCGATATAGAAAAAACAAGCAGCAGTGTATGAAAGTTCATAAAATTCTTAATAATAATGTCGTTGTTACGTTAGATGCGAAGGGTAATGAACTCATCGTTACCGGTCGTGGCGTGGGTTTTAAAAAGCGAGAAGGCGACTTAATTGATAGTGATTTGATTGAAAAACAGTTCTCATTAACCAATAACGAAACCCTCCCCCGATTTGCTGAATTACTCTCTGAAATTCCCATTGAAATATTAACAACAACAGAAGTGATTATTAATCATGCAAAGCAGTTATTAGAAGGCAAACTGCAAGATAGTATCTATATTTCACTCACCGATCATATCCATTTTGCCATAGAACGACATAAACAAGGGTTTGATATCCCAAATAGTTTTTTATGGGAAACCAAAAAACTCTACCCTAAAGAGTTTCAAATCGGTTTATATGCATTATCAGTGATAAAACAACGATTAAATGTCGATTTACCGGAAGACGAAGCCGGCTTTATTACCTTTCATATTATCAATGCACAGCTCAATGACACCATGCCCAACATTGTTAAAATGACCAAAATCATGCGTGAAATTTTAAACATTGTAAAATATCACTTTCAGTTTGAGTATGATGAAGATTGTCTGTCCTATCAGCGGTTTATCACTCATTTGAAATTCTTTTCACATCGCATACTGAGCCAAACCGAACACCCCGAACAAGACGCCTCGCTATATGAATTAATTCGAAAAAAATACGAACAAGCTTACCAATGCACTAAACAAATTGATCTGCATTTAATCCAACACTATTCACATCCCCTTAGCGATGACGAAAGTTTATATCTAACCATTCATATCGAAAGACTGCGCAATGAATTAAAAAAAACATAATGTGATATAAATCACAATTTCCAAAACACAATATCGGAATTAATACCTAGGTCGCAAAATTTATGTTAGCCTAAATACATCAGTTTTTGGATTGTTATTGCAAAATAGAATGATTCTACTTTGCAAGCAAAACCTAGCTTCCTTGAATAAAAGGGAGCTGGGTTTTTTTTTGCATAAAAATAAGGATAAGGTATGAAAAACAGAGCACTTGCCGAATCAATCATTAACCAAATCGGTGGCAAAGACAATATTATCAGCCTGGTACACTGCGCTACTCGACTAAGATTTGTCTTAAAAGATGAAAGCCTGGCCGATGCCGATACATTAAAAAAACAAAACGGCATTATAACGGTTGTTCAAAGTGGCGGACAATTTCAAGTTGTGATTGGCAATAACGTTGCAGATGTATTTAATGACATTATGCAACTGACCAACTTAAACGACAAAAATAATGAGCAAGCTTCCTCAAAACAAAAAACAGGACTATTTTCTAAACTAATCGATTTAGTATCGGGGATCTTTATTCCGGTGCTGGTAGTATTAGTTGCCGGCGGGATATTAAAAGGTCTATTATCGGTTTTGCTTATCAGCAATATCGTGCAGGAAAATACCTCAACGTATCAATTTTTATTTGCAATAAGTGACGCCCCTTTATATTACCTACCGATTATTTTAGGATTTTCGGCGGTGAAAAAATTTGGTGGTAACCCTTACGTGGGTATGGCAATTGGTGGTGCCCTCATCCACCCAACCATAGCCAGCATGATGCCGGCAGGTGCATTTTCATTAAATACTGAACTATTCGCCATTCCGATTAAGCTTATTCCTTACGCGTCATCTGTCTTTCCAATAATTTTAGCTGCATGGTTCTATTCACTCTTAGAACGCAATTTTAATAAAATTATGCATGACTCGTTTAAAAAGTTTATTGCGCCACTACTGGGCATTATCATCACTGTGCCACTCACCTTTGCGGTAATTGGACCTTTGGTGACTTACGTCAGTAATCTTATTGCCGACGGCATTATCTTTGTTTATGGACTGAACTCGATTATAGCCTCAATGATTTTAGCGGCAATATGGCAAGTTATGGTTATTTTCGGCATTCATTGGGGACTGGTTCCATTTGCCTTAAATAACCTTGCCGTTTATCAAGAAGATTTTATGTTACCAATCTTATTCCCAGCAGTATTTGCCCAAGTCGGTGCTGTGTTAGCGGTGATGTTACGTGCCAAAGACAAACAATTTAAAGCATTAGCCAGCTCTTCGGTCTTATCGGGCATCTTTGGTGTGACTGAGCCGGCTATTTACGGGGTTAACCTGCCGTTAAAAAGACCGTTTATCATCGGTTGTTTATGCGCCGTTGTCGGTGGTGGCATTGTCGGTTACTACCACAGTGTGATTTACTCCTTTAGCTTTATTAATATCTTTTCATTCTTACAACTGATCCCTAAAACTGGCATTAATGAGCAATTTTATGCCGTGGTCATTGGTTGTGTGCTGTCATTTACTTTAGCCTTAATTGTGACCTATCTATTTGGTATTCCTAAAGATAAATCGATCTTACAAGATGCAAATAGTGAGAATGAAAACACAGATAATGCGCACGCTAATAACACCAGTCAACACAGCCATGCACAAGCGAGCGCCAATGCAACCACCATTTTTAGCCCGTTAACCGGCAACATTTTGCCTTTAAGCGAAGTGAACGATCCAACCTTTGCAGGCGAATTAATGGGTAAAGGTATCGCAATAGAGCCAACGGTTGGACAAGCGCTCGCCCCGGACGACGGTGAAGTCGTTTCGCTATTTAGAACTAAACACGCTATTGGTTTACAAACCCAAAGTGGCGCTGAAATATTGATTCATATTGGTATTGATACCGTTAAATTAGACGGTCAACATTTTCAATCGCATGTCCAAGCAGGTGATAAAGTCAAAAAAGGTGATCTATTAGTCAGCTTCGATATTGAGGCCATAAAAAAAGCCGGATTTGCCATGACTACACCAATCATTATTACCAATACAGATAATTATCAAGATATCTTTTGCATGACAGAGCAAAGCAACATTGAAAGTGGTGACGCATTACTAGCATTAATCGCAAATAAGGAGTAAAACATGTCAACAACGTTTCCTAACGATTTTCTTTGGGGGGGCGCAATTGCCGCCAATCAAGTGGAAGGTGCTTATCGTCAAGACGGTAAAGGTCTATCAACGTCCGACTGTACACCAAACGGCTTATTTGGCGAAATAATCGATCGCAATCAGCATCAGATCAACAGCATAAAAGATACAGCGATTGATTTTTATCATCGCTATCCGGAAGATATAGCGCTATTTGCTGAAATGGGCTTTAGCTGCTTACGAGTATCTATTGCATGGACGCGGATATTTCCTAACGGGGATGAACAACAGCCAAACGAACAAGGTTTAGCTTTTTATGACAAATTATTTGACGAAATGGCTAAACACAACATCCAACCATTAGTCACACTATCGCATTATGAAATGCCTTATCACTTAGTCACGCAATATGGTGGTTGGGGTAATCGGCAAGTGATTGAATTTTTCACCCATTATGCCAAAGTTGTATTTGAACGCTATAAAGACAAAGTCAAATACTGGTTAACCTTCAACGAAATTAACATGTCATTGCACGAACCGTTTACCGGCGTGGGCTTAGATCGTAACAGCAGTAAACAGCAAATCTATCAAGCCATTCATCATCAACTGGTGGCCAGTGGACGGGCGGTAAAATTGTGTCATCAAATCATACCGGATGCCAAAATCGGCAACATGTTATTAGGCGCTGTCGCCTACCCGCTTACCCCGAAACCTGAAGATGTATGGGCAGCTCATCAAGAAAACCACGGCTGGCTATTTTTTGGTGATGTTCAAGTCCGTGGTTACTATCCAACCTACATGCATCGTTACTTTAAACAAAACAGTATTGAGTTAACCATTACTGAGCAAGATGCTCAAGATCTCAAAAACACTGTCGATTTTGTCTCATTTAGCTATTACATGAGTTGCTGTGCAACGGCGGATCCGTCGCTTAAAACCAAAGGTAATATTTTAGATATGGTACCGAATCCTTATCTAAAAGCATCTGAATGGGGTTGGCAGATCGATCCTGTCGGCATTCGCTATCTATTAAATATGCTCTATGAACGTTATCAAAAACCGCTTTTTATTGTGGAAAACGGATTAGGCGCAAAAGACAAATTAGAAACCGACGGCACCATAAACGATGATTATCGTATTAACTATATGAATGATCATTTAGTTCAAATCCGTGAAGCTATTGAAGACGGTGTCGAGGTCATGGGTTACACCAGTTGGGGACCAATTGATCTAATTAGTGCATCTAAAGCCGAAGTGACAAAACGTTACGGTTTTATTTATGTTGATCTTAACCAAGACGGCACCGGATCTTTAAAACGATATAAGAAAAGAAGTTTTTACTGGTACAAATCGGTCATTGCATCAAAAGGAGCGGTACTAAAATAACACTAGCCCGATAGCCTAAGTTATGGGCTATCGGCTTACCAATCTTTTTCGCATCAAGCGCAAAGGATCGAAAAATTAAACCGGATGAATAAATTGTTATGGAACAACAAACCGAAAGCCGATCGATAGCTGCTTTAAATAACGCCAAAAGGGGAAATACCAGCGACTTGCAGATTATCGAAAGCTTGAAAGTACAGACAAAGATTAGGAAGTCGCATCATCCGGTTATTTACCAGCAATGGGCAAATGCAGCAAGTTTAGCGCCGATGATCTCAATCGATCATAGCGACTAAAAAACGTTGCATTAAACACTCGTTAACATAAGGCAAGAACAGACAAAAAACAGGTAAACACATCGCACGAATCAATTTTATCTTGAATGATGACTGCACTTAGCAGATAACACCTTAATCCTAACTTAAGGAGTTAGCCCTCTCACAAGTTGGCATTTAGGTTTATTTTAGGAAACAAGGACAAAGGATATGACGACAAAACTGAAATACCTACCACTGGCACTTTTAAGCCTACTGAGCTGTTCAGTACTGGCCAATGACGTAAGTTCATCAGCCGGTATGTTCGATAATCACTTTTTTAACGATAGCAAGCTCGATTTTTCCACCCGTAATCATTGGAAATACTTAAAAGAGAACGCATCCCAACCCAAAGAAGTTCACAGCGCTTGGGGGCAAGCATTTACCCTCAATTATAAATCGGGATACCTATTTGATACCCTAGGTTTTGATGTCACTTATGACAATGTGATAAAACTTGGCGCAAGTGACTACTTTGCCACCCGTAATTTACTGTATAACGACGGCAAAGGCTACAGCAAACATAACGCCCACGGATTTAATAAATTCACCCAGCGCTATATCAAAATCAAACTGGGAAATGACAACATCAAATTCAACGGTAAAGTTGGCTGGCAAAGTTTAAAAGATCTGGGCATTATCAGCTCATCCCAGCATTTAACTCGTAACAGCTACCTCGGTTACAGTGGGATTTTTAACGTTGACAAGCTCGCTTTCTCATTTGCTCGGATTAACAGTGCCTTTCCCCGTGAATCAGCCCAAAAACTGCATTTTATGAGTAATGATCGCAAAAGTGTCATCGACCATATCTCAACGGCTGAAATCGCTTATCAAGATAGCACCACAAAAATCGACTACTCATATGGTGTCGCTAAAGACTATTTAAGACGTCATGCTATTGAGCTAACTTACAAGCCAACCAACAAATTAACCTTAGGCTCGCAGTTATACGGTAGTTATGCTTTAAAAAATTATGATGCCATGTCAAAAAGCAAAAAAGAGTTTGAAGATCACGCATGGCACTATGCCGCCGATGCCCAATGGAAAGAAGATGATTGGAGCGTCAAACTCGGTCTGGCTTATACCGATGCCAACAAACATAATGCAATTGGCTTTTACGGTCGACATCTAGGCAAAAATACCCGTGGACGCTTTAACGGACTTGCCGCCGCCGGGGCTGATTATATGCGAGATGGCGAACTGGTATTATCAGCGGTATTAGGTTACGACTTTGTGCAAGATAACACTACCGGTTTGTATATGAATTACGGCAGATTTAACTATAAACACCAAACCCTAAAAAACGGTGAAATTAACGTCTTTAATATCTTTAAACCGACCAGTGGCACTTTCAAAAACTTATCGATTTTAGCTAAAGCAGGTTATGGCTGGTCATACAAAACAATCAGCAGTTCTGATGTCACCCCAAAACTCAGAGACGGCAAAGCACAACGCTCACCAACGCTATCGGCTGAAACCGTGATTGATTATCGATTTAATTTATTTTAAGAAAAGGATGAAAGTATGAAAAAAATTATCAAACTTATCAGTATTGTCGTTGTGGCAGCCTCTTTAGCATCGCAAGCCTTTGCGCAAGAGGTCAACTTATATTTTACTCGTCATGGTAAAACAATGTTTAACAACGTACATCGTGCTCAAGGCTGGTCTGACACACCATTAACCAAACCGGGGATTGAAGTAGCACAGCAACTTGGACGCGGATTAGGCGATATGAAATTTATTGCAGTTTACTCAAGCGATCTAGGACGAGCAAGACAAACTGCCCGCATCATTTTAGAAACCAAAGGCGATCCGATAAACATAAACGAAATGGAAGCACTACGAGAAACCTGTTTTGGTGACTTCGAAGGTGATCTCGATCCCAACATGTGGACGCCCGCTGCTCAGCATTTAGGCTACGAATCGGATAAAGCGTTAATGGAAGATTTTGGTAAAGGAAAAATCACCTTAAACAAAATGATGGATGCCATTGCAGCAGTTGAAAAATCCGGCGAAGCGGAAAATTACAATAAAGTCAAAACACGTATGCAAACCGCATTAAAAGCTATTGCAAAACAAGCACAAGCGCAAGGCGGTGGTAACGTATTAGTTGTGACTCATGGCATGGCGATCATGGCAATGGTCGAAGAGATGCAAGACCAACCGATTACCGCCGGATTAGGTAACGCCAGTGTGACCAAAATTCGCTACACCGACGACGGTAAATTTATCGTAGAAAGTTTAGGCGACATGAGCTACGTAGAAAAAGGCAAAACCTTAAGCAAGTAAAAAGTACAATAACCAATGGCTCACACCAGTGAGTCATTGACTTATCAGCCAAAACCGCCGAACTCTCACCACCAATAAAATCGCAGACCGCATACTTTTCTTATTGCACTCATATTATGCTGGATAATAAAAGCGTTTATTGATTATTGTTCTGCTGGCAGTTATAGCGATAGCGTTAATCAAATAATCAAAATAAAAAGATATCAAACACCAATAATCTTCTTTCATAAAAAATAAAAAACAAACCACCTTAATCTTAAGATCAGGCTATAATAACTTGCCAACAGCTAATCTAGATAACAAGGAAAGATCATGTACTACTCGACCAACTACACCTCACCAATGGGCAACATCACCCTAGCTAGTCATCAAAATAAATTAGTTGGTGTATGGATTGAAGGACAAAAATATTTTGGCGATATGGCGGTAAAAAAGTGGCAAGAACAAGCAAATTTAGCGATCTTTAATCAAACCAAACATTGGTTAGATGACTATTTTGCCGGCAAAAACCCCGCTATCAACCAATTACCACTAGCCCCAAAAGGCACCCCGTTTCGCTATTTAGTTTGGGATATCTTATGTAAAATCCCTTATGGACAACTTATCACCTATGGCGACATAGCCAAACAAATCGCATCAGCGCTAAATAAACAACAGATGTCCAGCCAAGCGGTTGGTGGCGCAGTCGGACACAACCCAATCTCAATCATCATCCCCTGCCACCGAGTGATAGGAACAAACGGCAACCTAACCGGCTATGCAGGCGGCATCGATAAAAAAATAAAATTACTGCAAATTGAAGGCGTAGACACCAGCAACCTAACCCTACCCCGACAACCAAACACCCCAGAAAAATAAAACCACACAAACTAACCGGCACAACACCAAAACCAAAACTTTATCGCAAAGTCACAACCAGCGATAAAGTTAACCAACCCAAAATCACCAAAACAACCACGATACCAAAAACCCGCCTTGACAAAAACTTTCAGAAAAAACCCATGTTTAAGTATAAAAACAAAAGTTTTAGATATTTCAAAAATATCCTAAACCCCTTATACAGCCGTGAAGTTTCGCTACCGCTCGACAATAAAGACGCTTCCTTTCTAAACAGCTTATGCAGCCGTGAAGAGGCATTTTTTAATGCTGTGAATCTTGATGCTTTTCTAAACGGCTTATGCAACCGTGAAGTGGTTGTAGATGTTCATGTTGAAATGAATGACTTTCTAAACGGCTTATGCAGCCGTGAAGTGATTTATATTGTGTTAATATGTTACCTTAGATTTCTAAACGGCTTATGCAGCCGTGAAGATATACTTCATAAAGTAAAATTATTACTAAATTTTCTAAACGGCTTATGCAGCCGTGAAGTAGAATCTTATATACTATAAACATCGTTTATAAAAACACAAAGATCAATTTTAAGTTTAAAAACCCTTTTTTCTAACGCTTTTGCAATATATTGATTTTTAATGTTTTTATTTTTAGCTAAAAAAAAGGGGTTAAAAAGTTTGTATTTTGAACTCCATTACTTTTTTCAAACGGCTTACCATGACCTTTCCCAAAAGCAAACAAATGCACCAACCCGCACTTTCACAAAGCGCCGACAACTGAGCGAGGTTAGCACGCCAAACAAGGATGTTTGGCGAGGCGCTGCTTTGTCCGGAACAAATCAGCGCCGGTGCGTTAAGACCGAACGAAGGCGGAGGGCAGTCGAAGACCGCTTTGGGTGGTGCTGCGAGGGGGTTATTAGGGGGATTTCGCATAAAATCCCCCTAATTCGGACGCAGACACTGAAATGAAAATATCGACCAATCAACAGCGTCCGAAACTTGCGTACAAAAAACGTGCAACTTACAAAAAAAGTAAAACCTTGTCAAAAAGTTTCAGAAAATATAGGTGTTTAAGCAAAAAACACAAACCATTGTCAAGAACTTTCAGAAAACACCCACATTTCAGTATAAAACCACCGTTTTAAAAACCGTAATTTTAAAAACCTCAACTTTAAAACCCATAATTAAACAAAGTCATAAAAATCGGCATCAACAACGTCAATAAAAAACCTTGTACAATCGCCGGAGGCACAATGGTTATCCCCGCCCCTTTTTGCAAAATGGGCAAAGTAAAATCCATTGAGGTGGCACCACACAACCCAAGTGCGGTCAATTTATAGCGTCCGATTAAGCTTGGAATAACAATAATGGCACAAAGTTCACGTAAAATATCGTTTAAGAAAGTGGCACTGCCAATAATTGGACCTTGTGCTTTAGTCATTAAAATAACAGACAAGGAATACCAACCAAATCCGGACGACATCCCCAATCCAACTGGCAATGGTAGATGTAAAATTAATGCCGCAATAATTCCACCTAAAAAGGTACTAATAATAACAATTAAGGTTGTTGCAATACCCACCTTGTTAAGTAAAATTTGCTTGAGTGAAATATTGTTACTGCGCAATGAAATACCAATCAGCAACAACAGAAACACTAACACAACTTGAATAATGTTTTCACTGTATTGCCATATAAATAATGGAAAAAGACCGACAATAAAACCCAAGATTAAAGCAATACAGACCCGTAGCGACTCCAATATCATTTTAAAACGAGAATCATAGCTTTGCTTAGTGTGCGAAGTTCTCCAAGGCAGGAAGAGATCGAATAACATTAAGAAAATAAAATTACTACCGAATGTGCAGACAAAAATAATGGCAGTATAAAATAAGATATGTTGTAAATTGGTGGTTAGATCATCTAACTGAGCCAGCTCAGAACCCATAATAAAGAGAATAAAATAGACCATCCAACTAAGGATTTGGTTAATTTTGGCTAGCCATTTTTCTTGTTTGAATTTAATCAAATAACCAATACACAATGGTACCAATGCAATTAAAATACCAAAATACATATTTTATTCCCTACTCTTATTTTTTTATATTATTATCCTGTTAATTCAGCGCTTCAAGCAAATCCAATAATCTCGAATTTGCTTGCCGCTTTCATTGCGGTAGTTAACCGGCAATATGCAACAAAAAATGGCACGCTTAATGCCAAGATGAGTTGACTGTTAGTTTAAAGAGGCTAACTGCGCTTGTATCGCCACTTTTAATTGATCCAATAATGCATAACGATTGCGATACTCTGAACGTTTTTTACTGGCTATCTCTTCAATCGATTTACGATTGATTTCGTTCGGTAAGATAAATAATTCACGTTCATCTTGTTTACCGTCAATAGTTAACCAAAAATCATCATAATCCGATAAAATTCGCTCTTGCCGGCTATTGTAACGCCAGTTGTTATACACATGAGTTTTGTTACCAACAGCAACTATTTGCGGTAGCTGAAAATAGTTGGCAATAATTAAAGCCGCTTCAACCGCAACCCGTTTAGGAAACAGACCGTAACACTGTTTTGTCGCCTTTTGCACCCGTATGCGAGCCTCTTGATGACCGGTACCTTGTAAACCAGCAATAAATAATGTTGGCTTTTGTTGATACTGGATAATCGAAAAAGTTAAGGTGGCTAAATCGATGCCGTCTTGATCATAAAAATAAAGGCTGATCTCCCCTTCTCGAGCAAATTTATTACGCGCTTGTATGGCGATCTGAATATTTGCATCATTTTTGACTGTGACATCAGCCAACACAAATGGCGAATTAGGATCGTAAAATGCTTTGGTCATCTTATCGCTATGCTTAGCTAAAAAATCATAATGATAAACTAACGCATCAAATCGTTCTTGCTGGGATAAGCAAGATGATAAATAAGGTCTTTGCAATTTACACGGTAAATTAGTTTGGCAAGAAAAATAGTCGCCAAGCCGTGGATACTGTCTTAGCTTATCCAGCCATTTAAGGGTAATTGGGCTTAAGAACAAAGTTCTTAAGAAAAATTTATAACGATAAGTCCGATTACGCCATAATTCATTTAACGGTAGTTTACCGCTGCAAAGCCAGTTAAAAAGTTGCCATTTGCTTTTAGGCTGGGACATATTCGTAATATTATTCATAAGCAGAAAATTTAAATCGAGTTAGTTAATTGATTAAAAAATTTATATGTGGCTAAATTATAAAATATCAATAGATATCAATGATTAGTCATAAATACAAAGCATTAAGAGTACAACACAACCTAGCGCAACGCAACCTTTGTCATTTATGTATTTGGAAACAAAATAAAAAACGGTGAACTTGTCACCGTTTCTTATCAAGACAATAAATTAAGTTGTTAAAAACTTATTATTGACCTTTAACTTCTTTAAGTCCGTTGAATGGAGCTTTAGCGCCTAAAGCTTCTTCAATACGGATTAATTGGTTATATTTAGCAACACGGTCAGAACGGCTCATAGAACCAGTTTTGATTTGACCCGCAGCTAAACCAACAGCTAAATCAGCAATTGTTGAATCTTCAGTTTCACCACTGCGGTGTGAAATTACTGCTGTATAACCAGCATCTTTAGCCATTTTAACCGCTGCGATAGATTCAGTTAATGTACCGATTTGGTTAACTTTAACTAAGATAGAGTTAGCAATACCTTTTTCAATACCTTGTTTGAAGATTTTGGTATTAGTCACAAATAGATCATCGCCAACTAATTGGATTTTGTGACCTAATGCTTTAGTTTGGTATGCCCAACCTTCCCAATCGCTTTCATCTAAACCGTCTTCGATTGAAACAATCGGATATTGTTCTGTTAAACCTTCTAAATAGTGAGTAAATTCTTGAGCAGTGAACTCTTTATTTCCTTCACCTTTTAATACATATTTACCAGTTTCTTTGTTATAGAATTCAGATGCAGCACAGTCCATCGCTAAAGTAATGTCTTTACCTAGTACATAACCTGCTTTTTCAACCGCTTCTTTGATACAAGCTAATGCTTCAGCATTTGAACCTAAGTTAGGAGCAAAACCACCTTCGTCACCAACTGCGGTATTCATGCCTTTAGCGTGTAACACTTTAGCTAAGTTATGGAATACTTCAGAACCCATACGGATCGCTTCACGTACTGTTTTGGCACCGACTGGTTGAATCATAAATTCTTGTAGATCGATGTTGTTATCAGCATGCTCACCACCATTGATGATGTTCATCATTGGTAAAGGCATAGAGTATTGACCTGAAGTTCCGTTAAGATCAGCGATATGTTGATAAAGTGGCACACCTTTCGCCGCAGCAGCAGCTTTAGCCGTTGCTAAAGAAACAGCAAGAATTGAGTTTGCACCTAAGTTAGATTTGAAATCAGTACCGTCTAAATCAATCATGATTTGGTCGATAGCTGCTTGATCTAACGCATCTTTACCTACAACTGCTTTAGCAATTGGGCCATTTACGTTTTCAACCGCTTTTAATACACCTTTACCTAAAAAGCGAGATTTGTCACCATCACGAAGTTCTAACGCTTCACGTGAACCTGTTGACGCACCTGATGGAACGATTGCTAGACCAACAAAACCACCTTCTAAATGAACTTCGGCTTCAACAGTTGGGTTACCACGAGAGTCGATGACTTCACGACCATGTACTTTAACGATTTTTGCCATGTTATTTTCCTCTATATGACAGATATATTACTAAATTTAATCCAAAACTATTTTTGTTGCTGCTCTTGATAAATTTTGGCAGCTTTCACGAAACTACTAAACAGTGGATGACCGTCACGTGGTGTTGAGGTAAATTCCGGGTGGAACTGACATGCAACAAACCATGGGTGATCAGGAATTTCAATAATTTCGACTAATTTTTTATCGGTTGAAAGACCGGTGACTTTTAATCCTGCTTTTACAACTTCCGGTAATAAATTATTGTTCACTTCATAACGATGACGGTGACGTTCGGTGATAGATTCCTTCTGATACATCTCAGATACCAACGAATTTGGCTCAAGATGACAGATTTGTGAACCTAAACGCATGGTGCCGCCTAAATCACTGTTTTCATTACGTTGCACAACATTACCCGACTCATCGCTCCATTCGGTAATAAGCGCAATAACCGGACTTGCACAATCTTTGACAAATTCAGTTGAATTCGCATCTTTAATACCTGCAACATTACGTGCATACTCAATTAAAGCAACTTGTAATCCAAGGCAGATACCTAAATAAGGGATCTTATTTTCACGGGCATAACGTGCTGCCATGATTTTGCCTTCCACGCCACGATAACCAAATCCACCCGGTATCAATATAGCATCTAAATCTTTTAATATATCAGTACCACGTGATTCAAGATCT
This sequence comes from Gilliamella sp. ESL0405, assembly GCF_019469205.1. Lineage (NCBI taxonomy): Bacteria > Pseudomonadati > Pseudomonadota > Gammaproteobacteria > Orbales > Orbaceae > Gilliamella > Gilliamella sp. ESL0405. Next base: position 1,673,730 of record NZ_CP048265.1, read on the forward strand.
TCTGAATCAATATAGCGAATGTGAACAGTTAACCGATTTTTTAAACCGCCATGTTTTAATGCTTCGTTTACTGATTTATACGCATCAGGTAATTCAATGTATTTACCTACCATACCAATTGTAACTTCACCGACAGGATTAGCTTCTTCATAGATGACTTGTTCCCATTCAGATAGATCGGCTTCCTTACATTCAAGATGGAAACGATTGCACACGTAGGTATCTAAATTTTGTGATTTCAATAATGCTGGGATTTTATAAATCGAATCAACATCTTTAAGAGAAATCACTGCACGTTCAGGAACATTACAAAATAGTGCAATTTTAGCTCTTTCGTTAGCAGGAATTGCGCGATCTGAACGACAAATTAGTACATCAGGTTGAATACCAATTGATAATAACTCTTTTACTGAGTGCTGTGTTGGTTTGGTTTTAACTTCACCTGACGATGCAAGATAAGGCACTAATGTTAAGTGCATAAATAAGGTATGTTCACGACCAACATCAACCGCCAATTGGCGAATTGCTTCTAAGAATGGTAGTGATTCAATATCACCAACGGTGCCACCAACTTCAACAATGGCAACATCAAAACCTTTTGCGCCTTCAATTACCCGTGATTTTATTTCATTAGTGATATGAGGAATAACTTGAACCGTAGCCCCTAAATAATCACCACGGCGCTCTTTACGTAATACATCAGAATAAATACGTCCAGTTGTAAAATTATTTTTACGCGTCATTTTTGTGCGTATAAAACGCTCATAATGCCCCAAATCAAGATCGGTTTCAGCACCGTCTTCTGTCACAAAAACTTCACCATGTTGAATCGGGCTCATTGTGCCGGGATCAACATTAATATAGGGATCAAGTTTTAGCATGGTGACTTTTAAATTGCGGGCTTCTAAAATTGCAGCTAACGATGCTGCGGCAATGCCTTTACCTAAGGAAGAAACGACACCGCCTGTAACAAAAATATAATTCGTGACCATTAATACCAGACCATTATTAATTTAATAGAATAATATTGCAGAAATTTAAACCATAAAAACTTATGCAATATATGATGAATCAGACGGGAAGTTAGTATAACAGAATATGCCTTCCCTCACAATTGAATAATTAGGTTTAATTGTTTAGTTAATCACTTTGTCTATTTATTCAAGATTAACGATAGTACCTAATCTATTTTCATAATATTTTTTAATTTCATCAATTCGACGTTGGTTAACTTTAGTGTTTTTAACTAGTTTGACGCCATTAATCACTGCGGTTAATATCATGACAATAAACACGATAACATTAATATTAATTAAAGAAAAAAATGATATTGTTTGATTTTCATCCAAATTATAGCGATGATTTGCATTAACTTTTAAAGCAGAAATCGTTTTAGAATTTTGATCCTTACCATAACGAATATCACTTACTACACCAACAATATTAACATTAGGCGAGATAGTGCTATTTAAGATATCAAAATAATAATTCACCGTTTTATATTCGTACAATTTCATCGAATTGTATGGTGATTCTATGTCAATTTTGATTAATGGTCTCATGTCAATATAGCTTTGATTGGTTAAAGTAATTTCTATTCCAGACTGATATTGAGAAACAATTTTTTTTATCTCTTTTTGCAATGCGGGGTTAAATGAATCTAATGTACTTGAAAGTTCCAATATTTCCATAGATTCAGCGATGATATCTAGATCAGGATTTTTTTTAGATCGCTCAAGCAATTTATCCCATCCAACACGCCTAAAGATATCGCCCGTATAAAATAAATCAGTAATTCGGAATTTAACTTGATCACATTGTTCAACAGGTAAAATATTACAGCTATTGTCGATATCAATTACCATTTGACCAAGACTTTTTATTTTAGAAAAAGGGTTTTTGGTAAAAGCCTCATAACCTAACTCATAGTTAGCTCTCGCAACAGCTACTTGTTGCAATTTTTCAAAATGTTTAAATTCTTCATCATGTTTATATTGAATAAAATCGGGCGAAAATATATGTTTTAATGAGGTTTCGATGCTCATAACATCCCTTTCTTTCACCACTATTGGTTGGCTATTGATAAAGAAGTTATGGCATTGAAAATCTTCAGTTAAATCATTAACATCGCACGATGTGTTTTTAATCGAGATATTCACAATATCACCATGCTTGATATCACTATTATGTAAAGTAGTGAGATCGTTAATTTGTAGATTTTTAGATTGTTGCGAGTAATATCGATAAGCAAAATATCCATTATTAATTGGATCAGTATAATATAAGAGTGTAAAAGATAAGATTATCCCAACCCCCAATAAAATTTTATTTTGCCCAACTGATTTAGGCGGTCCAAATTGCTCTACTTCGTCATGAATAGATAACGTGTGACCATAGCGAAGTAATTTTTTACCATCTTCACTAATCACCATTTCGGTAGCAGAATCTGAACTTTTAGGAATAAAATTTGACCAATACTTAGGGTATTTTAATACCGTGTTTTCGCCTACCTCCACGATATTAGAATATTTATCATGAATTGTAGCTTCAATGACTTTCACTTGCTGTGGAGTTGATTCAAATTTAGGTTTACGCCATGCCAAAAAGGCAACGCCACCAAGAAACATTAAAATTAAAAAAGATATATTATCATCACGACTATGCCATGATAATGTCAATAAAAAAGTGGCTAATAATAAACATATCGAAATGGATAAACAATTGCTCAAGTTACTTCGAATGGTGGCTTCGAATGCTGTTTCTTCTCGTTGGTAGAGGTTATTATTAATTGATACGCCTGAATTTACCTTATCGCCGTCGATGCTTTTCAAATCATTTTCTTGATCAATTTGCGTATAATCGCGCTCATCATCATCATAAAGAGTGAGTGACTCAATATCAAAAGCATCTCTATTATCGTTGCGTTTTTCATAAAACTTGTCAATGCAAGTGTTGTCTTTTAAATCCCCAAAATCTTCAAATTCATATTCCTCGTTTGGATCATAGTTTTCCTGTGCGGTCTTGAGGTCGTTGCCATTAATGTTAACGACAATCGCATACTGTTTGGTAAATACGACATCAATGGTATTGAATTGATCAATATGCTTATGCATATTATATGGAAAAAATATCTCTATATCGCCTATTTCATAATAATAGTTTATTTCTTCAGTATTGTAGTTAAGACTATGACGATTACAAATCCCTTGTAGTTGCGATACTTTGTTATCAACTAATGAGGATTGAAATTTATAGGGATAAACCGCCCATTTACTGGTTAAAAACGGTTGTAATAGTGCTAGCTCTTCATCCGTGAGATCTCGTATTGGTTCACGTAGACTTAAGTAGTCGTCTAAATTATCCTTTTTTATACTGCGCTCACCTTTAAAAAGAATCCAGCTAGTTAATCCAAAAATTAAAAGACCTATTTTAACAAGTGTAAACCATTCCATAGTAATTCCTTAATCCAATTATTCCTTTATTGAAAAAATGCGTTTTTAAAACAACTTTATTGTTAATCAATTCCTACTCTATTTTGCGAATTTTCCTTTAAATTCGATAAAATCTTTTAAATTATCGATATCCTTAATTGCCAATTTACCAGCAACTTTATGGATGATATCTAAATTTATCAATTCATTAACCGCTCGACGATAGACACGATCGGTAGTGCCAAAACGTTCTGCTTCCAAGTAGTTTTTTTGAAAATGATTAACGGGTTGAATATTTAGATGATGCTGATACATATCAAAAGCAATGTTATAACTGATTGAATATAAATTTCTTTTTAAGAAGATATCTAATGTTTCTTGATAATCAAAAGCAATAGCACTCGCAAAAAACAGTGCTAATTGAGGGTATTTGAGTAATGATTGATATAATTTATTAATGCTGACGATAGCGACAGTAAGGGCTTCTTCGGCAATGATATCAAATTGACATAAATAGTCGGTAAAAAACTCCATTTCACCGAAAATATGCTCATCACAATCTACTGTACCAAGATGAAATCGACGACCATTATTGGCTTGATAGCGTATCGAAATCGTACCATTATAAACAACAACTAAATGATCGACTTTACACCCTTGATGAAAAAGAGTGGTTTTTTCATCAACGATTTTCTTTTCTATAATGCATTGTTCTATAATTGATTCGAATAACTTATTGTTTTCCTGCCAATAACGGCTAAATCGACCTTTATTTAATGATTTTAATTGCATATCAACGAAGTTTTTTACCACAAACTATATACCACATCAGAATCGATAACGTATTGATACTTAATTATCTATCGCGTTACCTTATTCTGAAGAGGCGTCATTATAGTCAACCATTGTCATAAAAGCGATAACCTAAGTTAATTTCATTCATTATTTTTTTGGGCTTTTTTCTTTAAGAACATCGATATAGCCAGCATAACGATAATAACGGCATAATATATTGGTATGGTTTTCATAATAATATAAATACCTAAATAGTTATACAATATTGAGCTAATAGCCGGGCTAAACATCGCCCCGGCACTGCCAGTGATTAAAATAAATGAAACATTTTTGCTTGATGCTTTTTTTACAAAGGTTACGTACATTACAAACCTCTTTGGCATCGGTTAAATAATTTTCGGCAATAAATTTTGCTCTTAAAGGATCACCTGGCATGATAACGGTTTGTGCAAAGTCGTTGGGGTTAGCATTGATATGTGCGGTCATAATATTTCCTGAATAATGAGTGAGTTGCCTCAATTATAATAAGGATATTTTTCATTTGACTAGGACATAAGTCCGTAGCCAATGTTCGATGCCACATTTTTAGAAATTAATTTGGAAATGAATGACTATTGATAAAAAAAGGCGCTTAATGCGCCTTTAGCTTTGATTGTCTTTAAATTTTATCGACTTTAAATTTGCTCGCCGTTAACGTTGAGCAGTTAAATTAAGCCTAAAAAATTCTATCTTTATAATATTGAGTAATTTGATTTAACCGTTTCCGATTAAATATCACTTTTTTAATTAGTAAGATGCCATTAAGTACAAACACAAATATCAAAATCGCGAACATAAAAATATTGACAATAACTGGCGAAGTTAACGAATAGATTTTTTGCTGTTCTGCTCGATAATATTCTTTAGAGTTAATTTTGAGCGCTGAAATGGTGTTATCTTGTCGATAGCTAATATCGTCGATCATTCCAATCAAATTAATATTACCTTCATCATTATTAGTTAGAAGATTGTAATAATAATTTCGAGATTCGTTCAAATCGTTATCCGTTTGTAGATGATCAATATTATATGATTGAGGTATTTCAATATAGCTAACATTGGCTAAGGTAATCTCAACATCGGACTGATCAAGTTGATAACGTAAAACCGTTCTTTTGATTTTAAACATTAACTCTTCTTTCAATCTGTGAAGATCATTAATAAATGAATCGAACCTCTTTTCTTCTAAAATAAGCGAATACGTTGGATCTGATTTAGCCTCTTTAACAATATCATCCCAATATTCTTCTTCATAATCCCTTGTATCATGTAGATTGAGTAAGCTCATTTTGATAAATTTACATTCGTAATCAAAAATATTACAAACATCATTAATATCAATTATCATCGGTCCAATATCTTTTAATTTGACAAAAGGATTAATTTCATAGCGATCAAAAGAGAACATATTGCTTTGTTTATTAAGTTCATCAACCAATTCCTTTTGGTATTTTTCAAAAAGCAACATCTCATCATCACGCACAGTTTTAACCGAATCTTTATTAAATACTCTTTTAATAATTTGCGCATTGAGCATAATTTTATTATCTTTAGCATCGAATGGTTTGGTATTGATAAAAAAGTGATTACATTTATTCTCTTGATTTATATTCTCAACATCACATGATGTGCCTTTGATAGTCATATTGATCAAATCACCACGTTTGATATCACTTTGATTTAAGCTAGTTAAATCGTTAATCTGCCAATTTTTTAATTGGTTATTGTAATAGCGATATGCCAAAATAGTATTGTTAATAGGCTCTGAAAAGCAAATAAGCGCAAGCGATAAAATCCCCGCAATAATAACTAAAAGTATATTTCGTTCGACGATTTTAGGCGGTCCAAATTCTTCTACTTCGCGATTAATTGACAACGTATGGCCATAACGAAGCAATTTTTTACTCTCTTCTACCATTTCCATCTCGATCGGCGTTGGAGTAGAACTCGGTAAAAATTTTGACCAATATTTAGGATAACTTAAATTAGTTGTTTCACTTACAACCACAGTATTATTTATAGTATCTTTATCAAATATATTGGCTTTAATAATGTTGACCTGCTTCAAATTTGTTAAACGTTTAGGTTTAACGAACAAACAGACAACCGCTAGTATAAGGCTTATAGTAATAATTGCGCTTAAACCATAGCTAAGCTCCATTTGATTTGCCCATAAGACAATAAACAAAAGAGTGGCAACGACTAGGGAGATAGCAGTTAGAATACCATTGTTATGTTGATTACGGGTAAGCGCCTCTAAAGGTGTTTCATCTCTTGTGGACAAGGTTTCGTATTCAATTTTTTCTTCTTCATCTTCTTCAATATTGTAATTAATAGCATGATCATCTTTATCATCGATTAACTCATCGTCAGCGTAAAAAGATTCAGGCATCTCGATCGTTTTTATACCACTGGTAAAATTTGGATCATAATTATTGAACGCAAATTCAAGATCACAAGTATTAATATTGACTACTATGGCGTAATTCTTAGTCAAAACCACATCGACTTTATTGAACTTTTTAATAAACATAGACATTTGATAGGGAAAGAAAACCTCAATATTGTCGATTTCATAATAATAGTCGTTAACTTTTCCATTATATAACAATCCATGGTGGGTACAGCTACCTTCAATCTGTGATACTTTATAATCAATTAATGGTTTGAGTTTATAAGGTCGAACAGCTTTTTTTTTCGTTAAATAAGGTTCTAAGAGTGTTAACTCTTCTTGCGTTAGCTCTCGCGATGACTCTCGAGTTTGAATAAATCTTTTTAATCTTTGCTTATTATTACTGCGATCACTTCGATAAGATAGCCAAACACAAGTCCCAAATAACAATATCCCAATCTGTAAAATTATGTACAGTTCAAACATATTCCTTTATTTCCTTTATTTCCTTTTCATTTATTACTAAAAACAACTAAAAACAATTTGAAACTGATAAATAGATTATTTTATTTTCTCTCTTCAGTTTATGAAAACTTTATTGAATCGCTTTAATACTGAGACAAAAGGCGCTTAATGCGCCTTTAGCTTAGATTACCTTTAAATTTGCGGCTTTTCACGTTGAGCGTGTAAATTAAGCCTAAAAAGTTCTATCTTTATCATATTGAATAATTCGATTCAACCGACTAATTCAATCTTTAATCTGCCATTTTTTTTATTAAATAATATCAATCATGGTAACAACCAACCTAATGTATACGATACGTATTGAAATTTTTAATTTTAACGTTACGAATTATATTCAAAATTGGTTTCAACAAGAACATCATACCATTAATAATGGTCGCTGAAGCTAAAAGCAAAAATAACAGCAGGTTTACACAAATTGGCAATAGATTTTCGCTGATATCTTTTTGGTATAACTCTAGCGTATTTATGGTTAATGTTGAAATGGTATGATTAGGATCATGATCAACATTTGAAACGAATCCCGACATCGTGACCACGATATGATCTATATGAAAGTTTTTGTCAGATTGTGGATCAACACTTTCACCCGATTGAGAACTTGTCTTATCTTTTAAACCAGCTAGAAGAAAATATCTTGTGGAACTGGCTAAATGAAAAGAGGTATCGGTAGTTGCACTGTGAATTAATGATTCAATACATTTATCATATTGATTTTTAACAGGTACTTCACATGTTAATGACACATCTAAAAAATTTAATTTCACTACATCACCCGACTTGATGTCACTGGTGACTAATTTTGAGGGATCATCAAAAAACCAACGTTTAGAATCGTGATTGTATTGATGATAAACAAATGAGAAATTGTCACTCACATCTGCTTGATAATTAACACCATAAACATAAAACGCGCCAACTAAAAAAAGCCATAAATTTCGTCCCCAAAATTTTGGTGGCCCGAATTGTTCAACCTCTTTACTAACTGACAAGTCGTAGCCATAACGAACAATTTTTTTACTGTCAACATCAACATCTAAATCAACATCAAAAGTGCTACTTTCAGGGATAAATGATTGCCAATTTTTGGGATACTTTAATTTCAAACCATGACCAATGATAATCTCATTGGATTTAACAATTTTTCTCGTTATTCTTCCTTTTACTTGATTAATAAATCGCACTTTAGCTTTATATTTTGGTTTTCGAAAATAAAAGTAAGTAGCAGCCAGAAAATTCACTCCAAACCAAAACAGATCGTTTAACTCTTTTGTATTCCAAAAACGATTAAAATAGCTTACGACAAAAAAACAAAAAAATGCCGTGAGTATCCCTCGATTTAATTTATTTCGGGAAGCTGATTCTTGCGATGTTTCTTTTCGAACTGATAAAATTTCGTAACCCAATTTTTCACTCAGTTTATCGTGTGGACTTACTTTATGAATAGCATCGTCATCGACGTTTTCACCTTGTGAGAATTTTGAAACGCCGCTTTGCCAATATGCCGAACTTTGTTTATCTTTTTTTTCATCTGCCAAATAGGTCGCATATAATGCTGAACCAATTTTGTGATCATTTAACTTAACCGCAATAGCAAAATTTTGCGTAAGCGCAATTTCAACTTCGTTATAATCACTGAGGTAACGATCCATGTTGAAAGGAAATACAATATCAATATTATGGATTTTATAGGAACACGTGTTTTCGGAAGGCAAAAAATCAGTTTGTTTGACACAACTACCGGAGATTGACATCACTTCTCGGGAAACTAAAGATGACTTTTTTTTCCCTGAAGATTGGTCACAAGCCATCGATAAATAAGTTTCTACACCTTTTCTTTCCTCTTCAGTTAACATTCTAAAAGCTTTGAGGTCTGTAACCGAACTACCTGCTATTAGCTTATTTTTATATTTATTATTTCTAAACTTTTTTATTGGATAAAAAATAATAGAACGAATCAATGTAATAAATAAGTGAATTATGGTGAAAAAAGCAAAAAACGGCATGAAACTTATTCCTTATAAATCTTGTTTTATTATAATGTAAAAAGTTAACTGTTAATTTTTTACTACAAAATTAATGATTGACGGTTTTTTCACTCCGGGATAGACCGATAATTCCGGAACGCACAATTTCAACAATATTACACGTTTCACGAATTGAGGCTAAAAACGAGTCTAATTTTTCGCTCGTTCCCGATAACTGTACAATGTAATGGGTCGCAGTCACATCAACTATCGAGCCGCGAAAAATATCAGCACAGCGCTTAACTTCATCACGCGCATCGGAACCTTTCGCCGCCACTTTAACCAGCATGATTTCACGTTCAACGTGAGGACCTTCGGTTAAATCATTCACTCGATAAACATTGACCAGTTTATGCAGTTGTTTTTGGATCTGCTCAATGACATGCTCATCCCCAGTTGTTTGAATGGTCATGCGGTGCATGGTTGGATCTTCGGTTGGCGCTGTGGTAATCGTTTCAATATTAAATCCACGTTGAGAAAATAAACCAATAATTCGTGACAAAGCGCCCGGCTCATTTTCAGTTAGAATTGATAAAATATAACGCATTATGTTCTCTCCGTTTTACTAAGCCACATTTCATTCATTGCACCGCCACGAATCTGCATTGGGTAAACATGCTCGGTGGCATCAGTCATCACATCGACAAATACCAGACGATCCTTAATTGACAACGCTTTTTTAAGTTTAGATTCAAGTTCTTCTCGTTTAGTGATACTGATACCGACATGGCCGTAAGCTTCGGCAATTTTGGCAAAATCCGGCAGTGATTCCATATAGGAACTTGAATGTCGACCGGCATAAATCATATCTTGCCACTGTTTCACCATTCCTAAAAAGCGGTTATTGAGATTTAATACCAGCACTGGTAAGCCATATTGTAAAGCCGTTGAAAGCTCTTGTATGTTCATTTGAATACTGCCATCGCCGGTGACACAAACCACATGTTTTTTCGGGAAAGCCAATTTAACCCCTAACGCTGCCGGCAAGCCAAAGCCCATGGTACCAAGTCCGCCAGAAGTGATAAAATGACGAGGTTTATCAAACGGATAATAAAGCGCAGTAAACATCTGATGCTGTCCCACATCGGTAGTAATATAAGCATCACCCTTAGTTAACTTATACAGTACTTCAATAGCCTCTTGTGGTTTAATGCTTTCGCCTTCATGGCTATAAGCTAAACAGTGACGAGCACGCCAATGATCAATTTGTTTCCACCAATCGACTAATGCATCAAGATCTCGCTCAGCCTTGATTTCATCTATTTGTGATAACATCGTTTCAACAACGACTTTGGCATCGCCCACCACCGGAATAGCAGCCGGAACAGTTTTTGAAATCGAAGTTGGGTCGATATCAATATGAATAATCTTCGCTTTTGGACAATATTTTTCCACATTATTGGTGGTTCTATCATCAAAGCGTGCACCAACAGCAAAAATGACATCCGCATTATGCATCGACATATTGGCTTCATAAACCCCATGCATGCCAATCATGCCTAAATACTTTTTATCCGTGCCGGGAAAAGCGCTAATTCCCATTAATGTTGAAGCTACCGGCAGATTTAATTTATCCGCTAAAGTTTTAATCGCCTCACTTGCGCCGGCGCTAATAACCCCACCACCAATAAAAAGGACTGGCTTTTTAGCCGCCATTAACGTGGTTAATGCTTTTTTGATCTGCCCTTTATGGCCTTGAATGGTCGGATTATAAGACCGCATTGAAACCGATTTAGGATAATGATAGTTATACTTATTCGCCGGATTAACGACATCTTTTGGTAAGTCAATCACAACCGGGCCTGGTCGACCAGTCGAGGCGATATAAAATGCCTTTTTGATCGTTTCGGGAATATCCTGACTATCTTTAATTAAAAAACTATGTTTCACAATTGGGCGTGAAATCCCCACCATATCACACTCTTGAAAGGCATCATTACCGATTAAATTACTTGCCACTTGCCCCGACAAAATAACCAGTGGTACCGAATCCATATAAGCGGTTGCAATACCAGTAATGGTATTGGTCGCACCGGGTCCGGATGTCACCAAAACCACCCCAACATCTCCTGTCGCCCTTGCATAACCATCAGCCATATGGACAGCCGCTTGCTCATGACGAACTAAAATATGTTCAATTCCACCTAACGTATGAATGGCATCATAGATATCAAGAACGCTACCACCGGGATAACCAAATATCTGTTTCACACCTTGATCAATCAATGATTGAATGACCATTTCCGCACCTGACAGCTTTGCCATAAGTTATTGCCTCCAGTATTACATATTTGTCATTTTTTATTCATTGTGCATTAACTTTTATACAAAATCAATAAAGTCAATAAGCTAAGATGATTCTCTGACTTTAATCCGAATAAAAAATTCATTTTTGTGAGATATCTTCCATAAAAATCATTAATTCTTTGAAAAGTGCAATATTAGCCATTGATGTTATTGTTATCTTGTTATTTTTTATATACACTTTTCCAAAAGTTAATGATTCTAGCCAATATGGTTTTAGAATTATCCATTTCCCAAAGGTACTATCATGAGCAATATTTTTAGTAAACTAACCTCCCTTGCTGATTGGCAACTAGTCAAAATTTCCGGTGAAGATAATCACTCATATTTGCAAGGACAAGTCACCATCGATATCAATAAATTGACTGAACAACGTGCGCTTTTCGGTGCGCATTGTGATGCCAAAGGTAAAATGTGGAGTAATTTATTAATTTTCCAACGTGGGCAAGATATTTACTACATTGTCCGCAAAAGCGTTGTTGAGCGACAAATCGCTGAATTAAAAAAATATGCAGTCTTTGCCAATCTTACTATTGAAATCGTTAACGATCTCAATATCGTCGGTATACCGCCAGAAGCGATTTCCGGACAACCGGCTTTAGAATCGATAATTTCACCACTGGCAGTTAACAACTGCGTGACTGTCGATAACATCACTTATATCAAATTACCGTTACCGCAAATGCGCTTTATTATGGTTACACCAAATGCCCTTCCTGATGATTTGCAACCATGTGATGATTGGGTGAAACTTGATTTAGAAGCAGGCTATGCCATTATCGATGCGCCGAATATAGAGAGCTTATTACCGCAAGCATGTAATTTACAACATTTCGATGCCATTAGCTTTGATAAAGGTTGTTATTGTGGGCAAGAAATGGTCGCCAGAGCAGAGTATCGTGGTGCGAATAATCGAGGACTCTATCTGTTATCGGGAAAAAGCGCAACATTACCAAAAATTGGCGATAAGCTTGAGTATGAGATTGACGGTAACTGGCGAGAAAGCGGTCAAGTGTTGGCGGCGGTAAAACTCAACCAAGACAACGCTATTTATGTACAAGTTGTTCTCGCTAATGGTATCGATATTAATACCCAATTTAGAGTCAAAGACCAACCAGATAGTCAACTTACTTTCAATTAAACTTAAAAAAACACAATTAACCGTTAGTTACTAGCGGTTAATTGCTATCACGTATTTAAATTAAAACGCAAGATTACCATACCATTTTTTTAAAATGCTGGAATGGTCTTCCGATCTATTCCAACATGTGTATTTTATTGTCCCAATTCTTGATTCACAATCTCAACAAAATATTGGGCGCCAGTTGTTAACACTTCATCATTAAAATTGTATGCCGGATTATGTAAATTAGCCCCTTTGCCGGCACCGAGCCAAACATAAACACCCGGTATTTTTTGTAACATAAAGGCAAAATCTTCTGATCCCATAGACGGCTGAGGATCAACCACAATATTATCTTGCCCAACCACTTTTTTAGCCGCTTCAATAGCAATATCCGCTTGCGTTGGATAATTGATCGTGGCCGGATAACGGCGCTGATAATCCACCTCTGCCTTAGCGTCAAATGTTGCAGCAATACCACTGGCGATCTGCTTAATGCGATTTTCGGCAAGGTCTTGCACTTGCGCACTAAACGAACGTACGGTACCCCGTATTACCGCTTGTTGCGGTAAAACATTCCAAGTATCGCCACTATGAATCTGCGTCACACTAATGACTAATGAGCTGATCGGATCAAGATTTCGACTAACAATACTTTGTAAAGCGTTGACAATTTGGGTAGCAGTTAAAATGGTATCTTTGCCTAAATGAGGAGCGGCTGCATGGGCGCCTTGTCCGGTCACTTTAATTTCAAAGACATCGTAAGATGCCATCATTGGTCCATGGTTGATATAAAAATGGTTTAAATTCATATTCGGCTGGTTATGTATCCCATAAACAGCTTCAATAGGCAATTTGTCAAACAATCCGTTTTCAACCATTACTCGGGCGCCACCTTCGTTTTCTTCAGCGGGCTGAAAAATGACTACCACCGTACCGGTAAAATCCCGATGCTCACTCAGGTATTTGGCAACACCCAATAAAGTTGCAGTGTGTCCGTCATGACCGCAGGCATGCATTTTGCCGCGGATTGTTGAGCAATATTCGATGTTATTTTCTTCAACAATATCCAACGCATCAATATCGGCACGCAATGCAATATAGCGCCCCGGCTTTTTACCATGAATAAGACCAACTACTCCGGTTGGGGCAAAATCAGTAAATAACTCGGTAATACCAAAAGATTGAAGTTTTTCAATAATAAATTGAGTTGTATTTTTTTCTTCAAAGGCGGTTTCGGGATGCGCATGGATGTGATGACGCCAAGCGATCATATCTTGTTTCAACTCAGGGATAGAACTCATGGTTAATTCCTTCATTTATTATTATGTTAGTGTCAGTAAATAGGGATTTACTATACTGCTATTTTTACTATGATAAAAATAACTCTTTTTAATATCGTTATCGATTTTAGTTATATCACAAGATTAATTTAAGGTTTTATACTAAAACGTAGGGTATTTCTGAAAGTTCTTGACAAAAATAGCTTAAGCAATAACCTGAAAACGATAAGAAAGGTGCAAAAGGAATTAACCGCACTTGATGTTTTGCCAGCAGATATCGCAAACAAAGATAATAGATAATACCAAGTAGGCAAGCAATTACCACTAACCAAGGCAGAAGATAATACGGTAACCAAGCGCCAAATGCAGCCAGTAGTTTAATATCCCCACCGCCCAAACCTGCTTTTTTAAAAATGCAGAAGAATAACGTTGCCGGAATTTTTAGTAAACTATAACCGAGAAAAATCCCCAAAAAGGCATCGTTAAGGGTAACACTGGTCAGCTCAAAATAGCTTGCAATTAATCCCAACCACATCAACGGTTGAGTAAAAAAATCGGGAAGCAGATAATACTTAAAATCAATCAATGCAAGCAGAATAAAAAAACCACTCAGCATCATCATTAGCAAACTGTGGCTGTTTAATCCTCGATCGATATAAATTAAGGTAAACAAAGTAGCAAGCAATAACTCTAATACCGGATAATGCAGCGAAATTTTATAGTGGCAATAGTAGCAACGACCTTTTAATATCAACCAAGAAATCACCGGAATTAACTGCCACAGTGCCAGTGTACTACCGCAATTTAAGCACTTTGACCGTTTTACACTTATTGCCTGCAAATATTCTATATGGCTCAATGAAGGTGAAAACCGGCGATAAGCAACATTAATAAAGCTACCTACGGATAATCCTAAACAGATAATGAACACTAACATCAATGTATCACATCGCCGAGTTGAAATATTGGCAAATAGATAGCCATAATCAAACTGCCGACTATCAGCGATAACAACAGCATTAATAACGGTTCTAAGGTCGAAGATAAGTTATCGGTTAACCTTTGATGTTGTTGCTGAAAATAGTGGGCTAAATTATCTAACATCAGATCCAGCGTTCCCGACTCTTCGCCGGCATGAACTAATTGCCGGCAAATATTGGGGTAACCGGCTTGCTGACGCAAGGCATAACTGAACGACTGCCCCTGCTTGATTTGCTCGATAATCAGATTAATACTGTCTTGATAAAAAGCGTTACTTGCCGTATTAACGGCTGAATTTAAACCGGTTAATAAAGGAATGCCGGCTTGTTGGGTAATAGCAAGCGTTTGGAAAATCTGGGTTAAATGGCTACTGGTAATTAGCTGGCCAATTAACGGCAAACGCAATATCCACCTATCGATTTCAGCTTGAAAACGAGCTTTCACATAGTGTTGGTAAGTGAGATAACTTAATAGCAGAATAAAACTCAGTATGATCCAGTTTCTTTCCAGAGAAATTGAAAGTTCAATCATGCATTGGGTAAAATAAGGGAGCTGGGCATCAAAACTTTGGTATATCTCATTAAATTTGGGTAAAACAACAAGTAACATCACCAATGCCACAACAAACGATACCACTAAAAGAAAGAGCGGATAACGCACCGCCTTTTTAATTCGTTTGTGGAGTTCAATCGATCTTTCAAGTTGTAGGGATAACTGTTCAAAACTGGTATCGAGCTGACCAGTTAGCTCGCCAGTGGCAATGATTTGGCAATAAAGCGAAGGGAAAACCAAATGATGATTGGCTAGCGCCTGCGATAATGTTTCGCCTTGTGTAATTTGGCTTTTCACATCGTTAAGCAAATATTGCCAATGCGCTTTGGTCTGATCTTCAATCAGCAGCTCGAGCGCATCAATCAGTGATAAACCGGCTTTTAATAGCGTGGCTATCTGTTTTGTTACCAGCAATAATTCGTTGCGACTAAAACTTTTGCTGCTGATAAATCGCCCTGCTTTAAATTTTATTGCTACCTTGCCTTGTATTAACAACTGTTTTTGAGCTTCTTGCCTTGAACGGGCAATAATGTTGTTTTGCTCAAAGTTGAGATCATACCAATAATAGAGCCGTTTCACTCGCTATCCCCTAACACCCGATCTATTTCAGCAAGACTTGTGATGCCATTTTTTACCAGCTCTTCACCCGCTTTTTTCAAGCTAGTCATATTGGTTGGCGTGATTGTTTGCTTCGCTAAAATTTGCTGTTGAATTTCCGGCGTAATAACTAATAATTCGTACAAACCAATTCGCCCCGAATACCCGCCAACACAATGTTGGCAACCAATGGCTAAATAATGTGGTACGAACTCATTGCCTAATAATATGTATTCACTGGCTGCGGTTTTGCATTCAATACAAAGTTTACGCACTAACCGTTGGGCAATCACCAGTTTTAAACTTGATGCAAGCAGATAATTTTCAATGCCCATTTGATTAAGGCGAGTAATAGCTTCAATGCTTGAATTGGTGTGTAAGGTTGATAGAACTAAATGCCCTGTTTGTGATGCTTGAATGGCAATTTCAGCGGTTTGCTGGTCACGAATTTCACCAATCATCATCACGTCAGGGTCTTGTCTGAGCAAAGCACGTAAGATAACTGAAAAAGTTAACCCTGCTTTTGGATTGATTGCGGTTTGATTAATGCCGTCGAGTGGAATTTCGATCGGATCTTCGACACTGCAAATATTACAATCTTCTTTATTCAGTCGTTTTAGTGCACTGTATAAGGTGACCGTTTTACCGCTACCTGTTGGGCCGGTGACCAAAATCAAGCCTTGCGGATAACTTAGGATTTTTTCGAAAGTTATTAGATCCTGCGGCGATAATCCCAAATCATAAATGCTTAAGTCTAACTGCTCGTTATCCATAACCCGCAATACGATTTTTTCGCCATTGATGACCGGTAAAGTGGCAATGCGCATGGCAAAATGGTCAATCACCAATTGACCGTCCTGCGGCAATCGCTGTTCGGCTATATTTAAATTGGACATAATTTTTAGTCTTGCCGTTATCTGCTTAGCTAAAGACAAAGGTGCACTTGCCTTGTTTTGTAAAACGCCGTCAATACGCATCCGGATGCGGTAATAGGTTTGATAAGGTTCAAAGTGAATATCTGAAGCTCGCTTTTCAAGCGCTGATAATAATATGTCGTTAATACGTTCAACCAATTTATCTTCTTGCATAATCGCTCTCTAATGTTGGCTTTATCATAATCAAAATTTAAAAATATCTTCACAAGCGGAAGTTAAACCGGCATCCGGCGGCGTTGTTATGCAAGTTCTGCTCCAATCCAAATGACCATGGGTGGTATTGATTGTCGGCGTTAGCGTAGTGGTTAAGCCAGCTAAAGCGTTTGATCCCACTAAAGTGATAACCCCATTACTTACCGTAATAGAAGCAACATAGTTACTCGATTTGGTCACCGCAATACCATTACTGCCATTGTTACATCCATTTAATGCCCCTTTTTCAATGGCACAAATTTCAACGGCTGACTTATAGGCGCTCATCGATTGAAGCATGTCAGTTAAAGCCGCTTTTTTTACATAACCTTGATAAGCTGGTAGACCGATTGCGGTTAAAATAGCTATCACCACAATAGCAATCATAAGTTCGAATAAGGTAAATCCCGATTGATTAGACATTTTGTTACACTCTTTGATAGAAATGATTTGAGTGATGTCTTTATAGCGAAACAAAAAAATGAAATAATAAGCCAATTAGTATTTTGGGATTTGAAATACAATCGTCACGTTAATTATTTCGGTCATGTCAAAATCGTTGTGCAATAGTTCACAAACTTCATTCGCATTACCTAAACAATTGTTGGAGTTAATATGCCCTTAAACATCATTAATGGTTGGTTACAAGGTGTTAAGCAAGTTTTATCGCCTTTTTATAATGATCGCCCGGCGAATAAACCTATTTCATTATTGGTCATTCACAATATTAGTTTGCCGCCAAATCAGTATGGTGGCCCTTATGTGGAACAATTATTTACCGGCAAACTTGATCCGAATGCTGATCCCTATTTTGCTAAAATTTATCAATTACAAGTTTCTGCACATCTTTTTATTCGTCGTAATGGTGAAATTATCCAGTTTGTCCCGTTTGATAAACGAGCCTGGCATGCCGGACAATCACAGTTTGAAGGGCAAGAAAATTGTAATGATTTCTCAATTGGCATTGAATTAGAAGGCTGCGACAGTGAAAATTTCACCCCAGTGCAATATGAGCAGTTAGCCGCAGTAACCTTGATTCTCCAACAAACTTATGCCATTAAAAATATTACCGGGCATAGTGACATCGCCCCGATGCGTAAAACCGATCCGGGTCCTTGTTTTGACTGGCAATATTACCGGGATTTATTAAGCCAGCAATCGCAGACACAGTCGTTAATTAAGCAACTGGAATTGATAAAACAGGCACTGCAAGACACTCAATTATGGCAATCAGCACCACCGCATCCCGATGCTTTTTTAAGTCAAGAACCGTTTGCGCTCGACACCATGCAAGCGCATGAGTGGCTACAATGGATTTTTATTCCTCGAATTTATGCTCTTATTGATGCTAATGCCGCTATCCCACAATTTGCCCTTCATCCCTATTTTGAAGAAGCATTTAAACAGCAGGAACAAGACCTAACACAGCTATTAGATCTGATTAAGCAGCTTGATCAATTATCTGCAATAAAAGATTCTGAGTAAAAGACTTTGTGTAAAAGATTCTGTGAAAATGTTCTAAGAAAAAGTTCTGCGAAAAGGCTCTGCAAAAGATTTGATATAAAAAAACCCCCAAGTAATTGGTTGTCCAACTCTTGGGGGTCACTTCACCAATCTGCACGTTTTTTTCAATCAGTGATGTTACCGATTTAACTGTCGATACTGATTAACGGCTTGTTGATGACTGTTATAGTTGCTTGAAAAGGTATGACCGCCTGTTCCATTAGCAACAAAAAACAGATAGTTAGTTTTAGCTGGATGCGCAGCCGCTTCCAACGAGGCAAGGCTAGGCATTGCAATTGGTGTTGGTGGTAATCCTTCAATCACATAAGTATTATAAGGATTTTCAGTATCATTTAAATCTACTCGACGAATGGTGCCGGTATATTTGTCACCTAAACCATAAATAATTGTCGGATCGGTTTGTAATTTCATTTTGGCTTTCAAGCGATTAACAAAAACTGATGCCACATTAGCTCGCTCCGAACTTAGTCCGGTCTCTTTTTCAATAATTGAAGCAATAATTAACAGCTCATAAGACGACTTGTAAGGAAGATCGCTATCTCGATTTTCCCAGACTTTTTGTAAATTATTTTTCATGGTCATATGCGCACGTTTTAATAGATTAATATCGACCGTGTTAGCTGTATAAAGATAAGTATCTGGCGATAACCAACCTTCGATCGATCCTTCAATCCCTAACAATTTGGCGATCTCTTCATCGGTTTTGCCGTCAAGTGTCTGTTCAATATAAGGTGAATTTTTAATCACGTTAAGCCAATCTTTCGCTCGTTTTCCTTCGACAAATTGGATCGAAAAATTACTCTCTTTGCCCGAAACCAATAACGCTAAAAACTCCTCAACCGTCATATGCGGATGCAGTTGATAGGTGCCGGCTTTAATCGATCTTAACGAAGGATTGAGTTTAGATAGATAAGGCAATAAATGTGATTGCTCAAGTAAATTACTCTCTTTAACTTGCTGAGCTAACTGATGTGATGTTGTGCCTTTTTTTAGCACAAAGACTTTATTATCATCAGTGACATTTAGATATTGTTTGGAAAACTGATGCAAAAAGTAGTAGCCAATACCAATTGAACCACCCACAATTAATATCAAAGTAAGTAAAGTACATAAAACGATTTTCTTAATCATAACTCTCAATCTACATAGTGAATTTTAGCCCGTGACGTCAGGCGCGTTAATAATTCATAAGCACTAATACCTGTGTGCTTAGCAATGTGTTCAACCGGTAGCTGATGCCCCCAGAAGATAACTTCATCGCCAGGTTTTTCATGGCAATGAAGTCCTAAATCAACCACAATCATATCCATTGAGACCCGCCCAACAATCGGCACTTGACGACCATTGATCATCACCGGCGTATTTGGACTAATACCCCGAGGATAACCGTCGCCATATCCCATTGCCACCACACCTAAGGTGGTATCGTTTGGACTGACCCAAGTTTGACCATATCCCACAGCTTCGCCTTTTTTATGCTTTCTAACAGCTATCAACTCTGATTTAAGTGTCATCACCGGTTTAAGCGCTGAAATCGCCTCATCAAACGGTGATACACCATATAAAGCAATGCCAACCCGAATAACATCACGATGCGACTTAGGCCAAGCAAGAATGCCACCGGATGCCGCAATAGATTGTTTATTGATAGCTGGGTGATGATTCATGGATAAAATAAATTGATCTAACAACGCAGTTTGTTTAGCCGTTTGCTGTGAGGCTAAATCATCGGCCGAACTAAAATGGCTGATAATATTGATAGAAGGTCGCACTACCCGGCAATTTGCTAGCTTAATAAATTGTTGCTCAGCCTCATCGGGGTGAAAACCTAAGCGATGCATACCGGTATCTAATTTAAACCAGGCGGTAATTTGATTTTCAACATCAATCGCATTTAATGCATCAATTTGCCAGCTTGCGTGAATAACCGGTTGTAAATTAAAATCGATTAAATCATTAACATCATCATGCGGGAAAAAACCTTCTAATAAAACAATTGGGGTATTAATGCCCTCTTGCCGTAATAATAACGCTTCACCCACCCGTGCTACACCAAAGTAATCGACTTTATCTTGTAATAACTTCGCCACCCCTAACATACCATGTCCATAAGCATTGGCTTTGACAATTGCCATTAAGGCGCTATTAGGTGATTTATTTCTAAAATAGTCAATATTATGTAAAAGTGATTTGCGATTAACTTCAACTACTGCCACAGACATTGTATTTAACCTAACTTATATATCAAATGGCTATTGTAAGTTTTGTTATGGATAATCACAAATATTTATTTTAATAAATTGGTCAATTCACTCTGTTTTATTAATCGATAACAACTGCCATTTTCCTTTATAGAGCAGTATTTGTGAGCAAAATTGAGGCAAAGAGTGTGATCAATATCGATTAATTTGCATAATGCTATTTACAGCTTAAATGATAATGGTTATCATTCAATCTTTATTCAAAAACCTATAAAAAAAGAGAAGAATAGGATTAAGTTAATAATGGATTTAAACATTACCAAAACTCATATCGCAACAGCGATTTGCATTTCATTAACCAATTTGCTTTTCATTGATCAAACTTTTGCCGATACCAAAAAACCCACCCCGCAAGATACCATTGTTGTGACCGCTGATCGAAACGAAAAAACCGTCTGGGATAGTTCGGTTTCGGTGACGGCAGTTAATCGAGATGAAATTGAAAATCAAAATGGCGATTCAGTTGTTGAAGCATTACGCGATATTCCCGGCGTTGAAATTATGGATAATGCTTTAGCCGGCCGAAAACAAATTATGATACGAGGTGAAGCGCCCTCACGTATTTTGATGTTAATTGACGGGCAAGAAGTCACCTATCATCGTTCCGGGCATGGCTCAAGCGCTGGAGTATTAATTGATATGGAATCGGTGGAACGCATCGAAGTGATTAAAGGTCCTCACTCTGTGCTTTATGGCTCGCAAGCGATTGGTGGCGTAGTTAATTTTATTACGCGTAAAGGTAGCCAAGACGGGTCGCCGTTAAGCGGTGACGCTAAAGTGATCTACAATGGCGCAACCGACGGCTTTACCGAAATGGGCACTATTAATGGTTCAATCGACAATATTTTTGATTATCGCATCAGTGGTAGCAATGCGAAAAACAATGACCGTAAAGCGTATCAAGGCAAACTTCACAACACCGACTTTGGTAATAATAGTTTAAGTTCATGGTTTGGTTTTAATCTTGATCAACATAAATTGGGGCTATCTTTAGATCGTTATCAATTAGATACCAAAACCTACTATGATAAGTCAAAAAATAATCCTGCTATTAAAGAGTTCTCGGTTGAAATTCCTAAATTACAACGTGAAAAAATCGGACTGTTTTATGACTATCAAGCTGACGGCACTTTTCTTAAAAAACTGCATTATGATGCTTATGCGCAAAAACTAAATCGACAATTTCGTAACCATATTAACGTAGCGCCGAATGCCAGAATAAACGTTGATACCCGCACGGCAACTGATGATGAACAAAAAACTTATGGTATGACGTTTCAAGCTGACTTTGTGCCGGCTAAAAACATGAATTTGATTGCCGGGCTTCAATATCAGCAAGATAATGTCGATCAAAATTCGCATAATGTCGTTGTGTCAAAAATGCCGGTACCAATTAAAAGCTATACTCAAAATAAATTCTCCTCGAACAAATGGCAACAATCGAGCATTGCTTTATTTGGGCAAAATGATTGGGATATCACCGAGGATATTTCATGGAATTTAGGTGTGCGCCAATATTGGGTGACTTCGAAACTAAAAAAAGGATCGTCAATTATTGATAAAACGCCAGTAGTTGGATCGGCAACGTCAACGGTTAAAACCGACGGCAAAAAAAGCGATCATGATAACAATTTTGTTGTATCAACCGGGCTGACTTATTCTGGTATCCGTGATACTCAGTTAAGAGCATCGTTTGCCCAAGGATATGTCTATCCTACCCTTTCGCACCTGTATGCAGTCACCACGGCATCTGACCAAACGCTTTATGGCAATTCCAAATTAAAAGCGGAAAAATCGAATAATTACGAAATTGGCTTGCGTTATAACAATAACAAAATTTTAGCCGATGCGGCTATCTACTATTCTGCGGCGAAAAACTATATCACCGAGATGAGCTGTGATGGTTCAGCGATTTGTGATGGCGCTATTGGTAGTAATTTTAGCTATTATGATAATGCCAATAAAGCCAAAACTTATGGTTTAGAATTTATGGTTGAATATGTTGATTTACCCGTTACCCCTTATATAAAAGGTAACTATTTACGTCGGCAAATAAAAACCAATAAATACACCACTTATGATACCGGCAATCCACGCTTTGCTGGCAATATTGGATTAAAACACACTGCCTATTTTGATCACGTTGATATCGATGCCGATCTGTTTATGCGCATGGCAACAAATGCAACTAAACGCAGTGAGTCATCGGTTTATCGCTATAGCGGTTGGTCAACAGTAAACTTATCAACGACCACCTCATTTGGTGCCAACAGGCAATATAAAATAGGCGTTGATCTGAATAATATTTTAAACAAAAACTATACCACTGCTTATGAAAGTATTCCGGCAGCAAAATTTAATGCGGTTATCAGTGCAAGTATGAAGTTTTAATCAGTAGTCTAAATTAAGCAAAATGACTATGTGATGAATCACATAGTCATAATAAAATCTAACTAATAAGATTTTTATACAGATGCTTTAGCGCCTTAACCGGATGATAGATCATCATTCTGGGACCGGCAAAACGCATAACCTGTTTTATTCTTTCTTTATAATCTTTACGATAGCAGTGGCGAGGACATTTTTCACAGGTGGTTTTCGCTTCACCAAAACGACACATGGTTAAACGTTGCATCGCATATTGCCGTAAATCTTGACACTCATCGCACAATTGATTGGCTTTTGAGTGATGTTTTTTCTGGCAATATAAATGGATCATCACGCTCACTGTCGATTTTTCTTGTTCTATTTTAGGACCAGTATTATTGGCAACCATATTTCAATACATACATAAAAAAAATGCTAAAATACTAAAGTAATATCACTTTGAACACAAGGATTAGTCATCATGGTAAGAATGATTAACAAAGATACAACCGTGTGCATGTCTCTTTCAGCTCGCCCCGGTAATTTCGGTACCCGCTTTCATAATTACTTATATGAAAAGCTCGACCTTAACTATATTTATAAAGCCTTTACCACCAATAATTTGAGAGATGCAATATATGGCATAAAAGCGCTGGCAATCCGAGGATGTGCCATATCAATGCCTTATAAACAAGCTTGTATTGAGTTTATTGATGAATTGGATAATTCAGCTAAATCCATTGAATCGGTTAATACCATAGTAAATACCAATCACTATTTAAAAGCCTACAATACTGATTATATTGCTGTTGCAAAACTCATCGAAAGCAATCAAATTGCTAAAACCACGCCATTTGTATTAAAAGGCAGTGGCGGAATGGCTAATGCGGTCATTGGCGCTTTTTACGACAAAGGGTTTAAACATGGCATAATTGCAGCTCGTAATGAGTCAAAAGGGCAAGCGCTGGCAAACCGTTATGGTTATCAGTGGGTTGCAGATGAAGCGAGTATTTCACCCGAGCAAGCAAAATTAATCATTAATGTTACCCCTATCGGTATGCAAGGTGGCATTGAAGCAGATCAATTGGCGTTTAGTGAAACCCTGATTGAACAATCTGATATTGTGTTTGACGTCGTTGCATTACCGGTTGAAACACCGTTGATAAAATATGCCAAATGTGTCAATAAAAAGATTATATCCGGCGCCGATGTTGCGGTGTTGCAAGCGCTTGAGCAATTTATCTTATATACCGGCATCACGCCTAACCAACAGTTAGTCTTGCAAGCCGCTGAATTTGCCCGACAAGGCTAAACTATTGCGGCGTCATAAAAAACGGTCGCTGACGCCGCAATAAAACGGGATTATGACATGGTTTGATGTAATTTATGATAAACCGCCAGCAAGGATTGATGCATCGCGAACTGTTCAAGATTGTCATTTTCGGCCGGATTATTGGTTGTTAAATCCGCTAAACCGAAGAATCGTTTTTTACCGGTTGCATACTGCCACATTTCATCAACACAAGCTTTGCCATACATCTTATTAAAAGCATTTTGATATTGATTAAACTGCTCGATATCACGTTCAAGTATAAAGTTTACTAACGTTTGCAAACAGCGATAAGCATGGTTACGCTGAGCGGTAAAGATTGACTCATTCATTTCAACCGTCCAATCGATCCACAATTTAGCTTGCTCAAGGTCTTGAGCGGCTAAGGCGAGCATGGCTTTTAACTCACCCACTCTTAAGGTTAACCATGCATTATCTTTGCCTGTTGCTATACCTAATAATTCTCTTATACGGGCAAAATCATCTAAACCGGCATCATCTAGCTGCTCAATAAGGGAAAGGTAGTGTTTGCTGGTGTATTTGCCATTTGGTAAAGATAAAATTAACTTACGAAGTTCAATGGCCATATTATTATTGGCAATCAGCAGATCTTCTGGTGGGTAGATCTCTGACATGCCTACCGCCAATATTCGGCAAGCATATACACCTAAATGCTCATAGTCCATAATCAAAACTTCGACATGATGAGCGGTGAAAATTGCCATTAAATTTTCAAACTCTTGTTCGGTTGTTCCGGAAAAATCCCAATCGACAAAGTCAAAATCGGCTTGCTCATTGAAAAGATCCCACGAGATCAAACCACTTGAATCAATAAAATGCGTTTCTAAATTGCTTAAATCAGCTATTTCATCATTATCAAAACTTGGCGGCGAAAACACATCGAGATCTTTTAAACTCCGCCCTTGTAATAATTCAGTCACTGTTCTTTCTAATGCTACGCCAAAGTTAGGGTGCGCACCAAAAGAGGCATAACAAGTGCCGTTTTGCGGATTAAACAACACCACACAAATAACCGGAAATTGTCCGCCTAGCGATGCATCAAAACAATAAATAGGAAAGCCTTCACTTTCCAGCGCTTGAATGGCAGATAAGACTGAAGGATATCGATTAATCACATCAGCAGGAATCGTCGGTAAACTTATTGCCTGGGCAATAATCTTATTTTTTACGTAACGTTCAAAAATTTCCGACAACGCTTGCACCCGAGCTTCATTACGGGTATTACCGGCCGACATACCATTAGAAGCGTATAAATTAGCAATCAAATTAACCGGAACATAAATAATTTGTTGATCCGATTGTTGCACAAAAGGTAACGCACATATCCCACGAGCGTGGTTGCTTGATTGCAAATCGATTAAGTCGCTGGCGGTCAATTCGTTATCCGGATTATAAAATTTCAGCAGTTTTTCAGAAAGTAAGCCTTTCGGTAAGCGATTATCTTGAGGAATTGAAAACCATTTTTCTGACGGGTAATGAACAAATTCAGCATTGGCAGCCTGTTTACCTAAATAAAAATCCGAAAAGAAATAATTGGTCGATAAACGCTCAAAATATTCCCCTAACGCTGAAGCTAGTGCCGCTTTTTTACTTGCTCCTTTACCATTTGCAAAGCAGAGTGGGCAGTTGATGTTTTGAATATGTACTGACCAAACATTAGGAACCGGATTAAGCCAAGATGCTTCTTTAACATCTAAACCATATTTAGCCAATTGTTGATGAAAGTAACTAATTGAATCTTCAAGCGCGGCATCTTTGCCAGGGATAAAAGTTTTCATATTTAATCTCAAGAAATTTTATGTTAAAATTGTTACCGTTGTACCGATTGTTTTTTTAAATCGTTTTAGTTGTATTATAGTCAATGTAGTAAAAAACCGAAACATAACTGAGGAAATAAAAGGAAACACAATGAAAAACATAGCAAACTTGAATAATGTTAAAGTCACCGATCTTCTAAAGCTAAAAAAACCTCTCACCCCCATGTTCTTAACACTTTATTATTGGATTTTATTAATCTTCTTTGCATTTATGGGAATAGCGACAATTCTGGGAGGATTTAAATCTTTTTCTTATAATTTTTCTGGTGCTTTATATGACATTATAATGGGGTTATTCATTATAGTTGTAGGAATTATGTCTTCACGAGTTATCTGCGAAACAATTATTATTTTGTTCAAGATTGACCCTAAAGATATTGATATCATTGCTGACAAAGTTCAAGATACTGAGAAATCCGAATCTAACAATCAATAAGCTAATAGCACTATTTTAATGCTTAATTTTATAAGCAAGTGAGGTTTATCCTCACTTTGCTGACAAATAATATAACAAATAATTCTCTTATTTAGCCACCATTAAGCTCATTTAAAGGCCATCTGGGTTTAACATTTATCGCTAAATCATCGCGTTGTGAATGAGCCAAATGAATCATGCCAGCATAGGCAATCATCGCACCATTATCCGTACAAAATGCGATGCGAGGATAAAAAACTTCGCCTTTACGTTGTTGCATAAGCTTTGATAGTTTATCCCTTAATGTTTTATTAGCACTCACGCCACCGGCAACAACCAATCTTTTGAAATTAGTCTGTTCAAGAGCACGACGAGATTTAATCACTAAAGTATCGACTAATGCATCTTCAAAAGCGCTGGCAATGTCAGCTTTAGTCTGATGATCAATCTCACCACTTTCATCACGATATTGATTGATCGTATTGGCTGCGGCTGTTTTTAAACCTGAAAAACTAAAATCGAGCCCCGGGCGATCAGTCATCGGCCTTGGAAATTGAAATCGTAATCGATCGCCTTGCTTAGCCAATTCCGATAGTTTAGCCCCACCGGGATAATCAAGTCCAAGGAGTTTTGCCGTTTTATCAAACGCTTCACCTGCGGCATCATCGATCGATTCCCCCATTAATTCATACTGCCCAATGCCAGTTACTTTAATTAACTGAGTATGTCCGCCTGAAACCAGCAAAGCGACAAAGGGAAATTGTGGGGGATTATCTTCCAACATAGGAGCAAGCAAGTGCCCTTCCATATGATGCACAGGAATAGCTGGCACATTCCATGCATAAGCTAACGAACGCCCAATTGATGCACCGACCATTAATGCACCAATTAGCCCCGGTCCGGCAGTATAAGCGACAGCATCAATATCGCTGGCTGACAAATTCGCCTCGTTAAGTGCAGCTTGAATTAAAGGTACCGTTTTACGGATATGATCACGTGACGCGAGTTCAGGCACCACGCCGCCATAATCAGCATGTAACTCAATTTGCGAATAAAGTTGATTGGCGATTAATCCATGTTTATCATCATAAATCGCCACGCCAGTTTCATCACACGAGGTTTCAATACCCAGTACTTTCATTAATACTTATCCCTCAAATCATCAATATTGTCTTCACTCCAAAGATCTTCTTCAATTTGTGCTTTATCGGCAATACGATGCTCTTCGCTTGCCCAATCACCAAGATCGATAAGCTGACATCGCTTGCTACAAAATGGACGAAACGGACTTTGTGTTGACCATTCAACTTGTATTTGGCAAGTTGGACATTTAACAAATGTGACAGGATTTTTATTCATTTAAACTCTTTTTTAATTAAACGGTATTAGCAACAGGCTAATTCAAATTCAATACTATCAGTGTTCATATTATCATACGCGTCAAGAGGTAAAAAACGGATGCTATAACGTGACATATGCCCGGATACTTGCGGGAAGACATTTTTATCTAAATCAACCCGAATCCGAATCAAATTAACTTCGCCGTTAGTTTCTTGAAAGAAGTTATTAGTGCAGGTATAAAATTGAAATTCGCCCAACTGCCGAATCAATTGCATACAAGAAGCTAGGGCTTGATCAAGTAGGATTAAATGTTGTAACCAATTGTGAACTTGTTCATCGCGTTTTTGTTGTGGCTGTTTAAGCCATAAATGGAAAGAAGGAAGATCAAAACTACAACAGCCGCCCGGTATGGTTAACCGTTGACGAAGGGCGGTAAGAAAACGATCATCTTTTAACGGTTGCCCTAAACGCATAATCGCATTAAATTGAGTGAGGTAATCATGAAATTTACTTATCAGATGATTTAATAATTCTTGATCGACACCCTCAATATCCAGCCATGACGAAAGCTTTTGCTTTTGCGCTTCAATCTCTTTAATTAAATCGCCTTTCACGTCATTACGTTCAATAATTTCTAATAGTTCGGATAATGCATGGAAAAACATTAACGCATTTGTTTCATCTAACTGGCTATGCGTCTTTAATTGATTCAATAGAAATTCGACACGAAGCCACGTGCGCATTTTTTCATTTAATGGATGTTCAAAAATGATACTATTCATACTTGTTATTCTTTATTTTAAAGTTGTTCAAATATTGTTGATGCAACTTATTAACTTGCTCACTTAACGAGGCTAAGTTACCATTATTGACAATAATATCATCAGCATACGATAAGCGCTCGGCTAAAGGTACTTGCGTACGTATCATTCGTTTTGCTAATGACTCGCTAATTTTATCTCGATAAATTAAACGTTCCATTTGTAACGTTTCAGGTACATCAACCATTAGTACCCTATCAGCTAATTGATGTAAATTATTTTCAATTAATAATGGCACAACCCAAATAACATAAGGGGCGGTCTGCTTTGCAATTTGCATTTGAGTTATTTGATGAATTATTGGATGTAACAAATTGTTGAGCCAAAGCCTTTCATGATCATTATTAAAAATAATTTCTCTTAACTGACTGCGATCAAGTTCGCCATTTGGTAACAAAATTTCAGTGCTAAAATGTTTTACGATTTGAGCCAAAGCATCTGTTCCAACCTCGACCACTTGACGCGCAATGATATCAGCATCAATAATTGGTACGCCTAATTGAGCAAATAAGTTAGCAATGGTACTTTTACCACTAGCAACACCACCACTAAGTGCAACAACATAAGGCATAAAACACATTCCAATTAATGACTATTTTGGCTTTAGTATATCATACAAGTTTCTTTCATAATACATAGCAAATAACCTTTAAATTAAGAAATATTTAAATTTTAAAAAGATGTACAATAGTTAATGAAAGTTATGATAAATCAATTGAATAAATAAAACCTATTGAGACCCAAAAACCGCAGCCGCTATCGCTTTAATCTTGTGTCTATTTTTACAAAAACATTAACGATGATGCGGTTATCGCTCAAACTATCGGATAAATTTTATGGCCTTTTTGTAAAAAAATCAGATAAAACAGTTGGTTTTATATTCCTAGCTGTATATAATCACATATATCTGTATATAAACACAGGAAATGATAATGAGACCATTAACCGCACGCCAACAACAGATTTACGACTTGATCAAAGAAAACATCCAAACAACCGGTATGCCACCTACACGTGCCGAAATCGCCCAAATGTTGGGTTTCCGCTCAGCCAATGCAGCAGAAGAACACCTTAAAGCTTTAGCCAAAAAAGGCGCGATTGAGATGATTGCCGGATCGTCACGTGGCATTCGCCTATTGCTGGAAAATGCTGCCGAGCAACATGAGTTTGAAGGCTTGCCGTTAATTGGTAGAGTCGCTGCCGGTTCCCCTATTCTTGCTCAAGAACATATCGAAAGCCATTATCAAGTTGACCCTTCACTTTTCAAACCTAACGCCGACTTTTTATTACGTGTTCAAGGCATGTCGATGAAAGACATAGGTATATTAGACGGTGATTTACTTGCAGTGCACAAAACTCAAGAGGTTAAAAATGGTCAAGTCGTTGTGGCGCGTATTGATGATGAAGTTACCGTTAAACGACTATCACGAAAAGGCAAACATGTTCAGTTATTAGCTGAAAACGAAGAGTTTGCTCCAATTGAAGTCGATCTTGAACAACAAAATTTTGCCATTGAAGGCTTAGCTGTTGGGATTATTCGCAACGGTACATGGATGTAAAGGCAAAGTTAGGATAAAATACCAACTAACTATTGCTTTGGAGATAACAATATGTGGATATTTTGGTTATATGAATTTCTAGGATTTGTAGCAGTTTTGCTGGCAATTTTTGGATTTTGTCGTTTTCGTGGTCGAGGGTTTTGGTCTTTTATTTGGCATAATCTAAAGTGGGTCGCACTATCAATTGGTATCGTTTGGCTGGTTATAATCGTGCTTTGTCGGCATGACTTATATAATGCAACACACTGCTATTTTCGTGGTATAAGTATGCACACCAATACAAAATATTCGATCTATTTAGGTGAGTGTCAAGTCGAAACGCCGAGTGGTAGCTATGTTCCAATCGATCGTACCCGTGCTTTACCGGGAGCCCACGAGCATGGTGTCGACGGCGGAACTGATTTGGATCATGATGACGGTTTAGCTGAATAATTAAGTGACTTGTCCTACCCACTCGTTATAACAATCAGGCAATGATTTATACGCTGTCTGATTGTTTATTTCTATTTAGATGTAGATTTTTCCTTAAATTCAGTTTCATCTTTGCGCATATACGCTAAACAATGCTGTTCTAACTTTTTGAAAGCAAAAATAAGTGTAAAGCTGACACATAAATAGATGACCGCCGCAATCGAAAAAGCATGGAAAGGTTGATAAGTTTCGGCATAAATATCCCTTGCTATCTTCATCACATCCTGCACGGTTACCGTAAAAGCAAGTGCGGTAGAATGTAACATAAAGATCACTTCATTACTGTAAGCTGGCAACGCAATGCCAAATGCTCTAGGCAAAATAATATAGCGGTAAAGATCAAACCGATTAAAGCCCAGTGCAATAGCAGCTTGAATTTCACCTTGTGGCACATTTCGGATAGCGCCAGCAAAAACTTCAGTCGTATAAGCGCAGGTATTAAGGGTAAAAGCTAAAATAGTACAATTTAAACCACTTTGAAAAAAATCACCCAGCCAAGCATTATCCTTAACGATACTTAGGGTATAAAGACCGGTATAGATAATCAACAATTGCACATACAGTGGCGTTCCCCGAAAAATATAGGTAAATAACCAGATTGGCAACTTAATCACACGATATTGCGAATTACGCCCGACCGCTAAAATTAGCGCTAACATACCACCCAAGCTTACTGATACAATCAAGATCCAAAGTGTCATCGCAAGCCCGGTAATATGATAACCGTCAGTCCATAATAAGGCTTTCCAATAGTCTTGCAAAATATCTATCATAATAAAACTCTTTATAATTTAGCTTTATTCATACCGATAGAATAGTGCTTTTCCAGCCACCATAATACGATATTTGAAATTGAGGTAAAAAACAGATAGAAACCGCCAGCAATGAGGGCAAAATAGAGAGGTTGATAGGTGGCTTCACCAGCAGTTTTGGTTGCTTTAACTAAATCAAATAGCCCGAGTAACGAAACTAAAGCTGTCGCTTTTAATACCACTAACCAGTTATTAGCAATCCCCGGCAAGGCAAAGCGCATCATCAATGGAAACATGACATTAACAAACACTTGTCTTTGAGTTAATCCCAACGCCGTTGCGGCATCTAAGGTATTTTTTGAAACCGACAGATAAGCGCCACGAAATGTTTCAGTAAAATAAGCCCCGTAAATAAAACCTAAAGTGATGATGCCGGCAATAAAGGGATCGATTTCAATGATATCGATCTGTAAAAAATCGGTCAGATTATTTAACGCAAACTGCAAGCCAAAAAAGATCAGCATCATTAACACTAGATCCGGCACGCCACGAATTAACGACGTATAAGCCTGACAAATTAACCTAATCACTCTGCGTTTAGATAACTTACCCAGCGCACAGATAATCCCTATCATCATTGCCAAAACTAATGAGGCTAAAGCTAAACTAATGGTCAACCAAGCCCCATGAAAAATTAATGAACTATAACCTTGCATCGACTATTTAAGTTGGCTATTGACGTTAAAATCAAAATATTTATCGTTAATTTTTTTATAGGTGCCATCAGCAATAATCGCCTTTAAAGCTTGATTAAATGCTTCACGCAATTGGTCATCGTTCTTACGAAAACCTAAACCAACACCCACATCAAAATAGTCCTTATCACTTAAAACCTCGCCAGCAAAGGCAAAACCCTTACCTTGTGGCTGTTTTAAAAATGCATAACTACCGGTCACTTCATCTTGCAAAGCTGCATCTAACCGCCCTGCTGCCAGATCAGAAAATACTTGTAATTGATTTTGATATGGCACAATAGTCACACCATGCGATCGCCATTTATCATTGGCAAAATGCTCCTGCGCAGTACCTTGCTCAACCCCGACACGTTTCCCGGCTAAAGATTCAACCGTCGGCAATAAATCCGCTCCTTCCTTCGTAATCAAACGTGATTGAGTGCGAAAAATTTCATCAGAAAAAGCAATCTGCTTTTTGCGCTTCTCGGTCATCATTAATGAAGAAGAAATCATATCAATCTTCCTGGCTAAAAGAGACGGAATCAACGCATCAAAATCAGTCGACTGAAAAATACACTTAACTTGAGCCTTCTCACATAAAGCTTGCGTAATCTCAATATTAAAACCGGTGATCTCCCCCTCGGCATTGATAAAATCAAAAGGCGCATAAGACGTATCAGCCCCAATTTTAATCGTCTCAGGCAAAGCCGCATGACTAACCAAAGGAAAAATAAAACCACCCATTATAAACAATGCTTTTACTAATGTTTTCATAATAAATTCTCGTGACTAAATTTTGGCTAAATAATATAACGTGATATTTAACAATTTAATAATAAAAAAAAATTATCAACCCTACCCAGCAACGAAAATTACTAATACAAAGCAATGTGATATAAAAGCAAAGCCTAAAAAACATTGACAAGAAGTTTAAGAAAATACCTATGTTTTAGTATAAAAACAAAAGTTTTAGATATTACAAAAATATCCATAATCCTATGCAGTTGTAAAGTTTTTGTCTGGTAAAAAAACAGGAAATTGTTGTTTCTAAACGGCTTATGCAGCTGTAAACAGATTAGTGAAAGATTGAAAGCCCCCTACAGTATTTCTAAACAGCTTATCCAGCTTTAAACGGCTCTGGTGATAATTCAGCGGATTTGGATGATTTCTAAACAGCTTATCCAGCTTTAAACACATATTGACATCAGAAGCGTTAAAGCGCGTTTTTCTAAACAGCTTATCCAGCTTTAAACCCTATATATTCATATTTGAATCTGCCGTCAATTTTCTAAACAGCTTATCCAGCTTTAAACGATTTGCGTTCAGTGTTTGTAGTGTTGCTAATTTTCTAAACAGCTTATCCAGCTTTAAACCATCAAACGGCGCTCCTGAGCTGGCATCGACTTTTCTAAACAGCTTATCCAGCTTTAAACTAGAATCTCACATACTATAAACATCGTTTATAAAAACACAAAGTGCAATTTTAGGTTTAAAAACCCTTTTTTCTAACGCTTTTGCAATATATTGATTTTTAATATTTTTATTTTTAGCTAAAAAAAAGGGGTTATAAAGTTTGTATTTTTAACTCCACGACTATTTCTAAACGACTTACCATTACCTTCCACAAAAACAGACAAGTGCACCAGACCGCACCTTCACAAAGCGCCGACAACTGAGAGAGGTTAGCACGCCAAACAAGGATGTTTGGCGAGGCGCTGCTTTGTCCGGAACAAATCAGCGCCGGTGCGTCAAGACCGAACGAAGGCGGAGGGCAGTCGAAGACCGCTTTGGGTGGTGCTGCGAGGGGGTTATTAGGGGGATTTCGCACCAAATCCCCCTAATTCGGACGCTGACACCGTAATGAAAATATCAACCAATTAACAGCGTCCGAAACCTGCAAACCAAAAACCCACAACTTTCAATAAAAGTATAAAACCTTGTCAAGAACTTTCAGAAAATATAGGTGTTTAAGTAAAAACACAAATCATTGTAAAAAAGTTTCAGAAAATACCCACGTTTCAGTATAAAAACAAAAGTTTTAGATATTTCAAAAATATCATAAACTCCTTATGCAGCCGTAAATATGCTAGATAAAGCTTTTGGTAAGTGTTCTGATTTATTAACGGCTTATGCAGCTGCTAAGTATTAACGGGGATCGGTATTAGCATGATGCTTTTTCTAAACAGCTTATGCAGCTGCAAAGAGCACGAACATGGGCAAAAAACACCCGCTGCTTTTCTAAACAGCTTATGCAGCTGTAAACATGATTTGTTCAGAGTTATTCGAAAGCTGCAATTTCTAAACAGCTTATGCAGCTGTAAACAAACCGGCGCAGAATCAAAAGTAACCGAAATCTTTCTAAACAGCTTATGCAGCTGTAAACTAGAATCTCACATACTATAAACATCGTTTATAAAAACACAAAGTGCAATTTTAGGTTTAAAAACCCTTTTTTCTAACGCTTTTGCAATATATTGATTTTTAATATTTTTATTTTTAGCTAAAAAAAAGGGGTTATAAAGTTTGTATTTTTAACTCCACGACTATTTCTAAACGACTTACCATTACCTTTCGCAAAAACAAACAAATGCACCAGACCGCACCTTCACAAAGCGCCGACAACTGAGCGAGGTTAGCACGCCAAACAAGGATGTTTGGCGAGGCGCTGCTTTGTCCGGAACAAATCAGCGCCGGTGCGTCAAGACCGAACGAAGGCGGAGGGCAGTCGAAGACCGCTTTGGGTGGTGCTGCGAGGGGGTTATTAGGGGGATTTCGCACCAAATCCCCCTAATTCGGACGCTGACACCGTAATGAAAATATCAACCAATTAACAGCGTCCGAAACCTGCAAACCAAAAACCCACAACTTTCAATAAAAGTATAAAACCTTGTCAAGAACTTTCAGAAAATATAGGTGTTTAAGTAAAAACACAAACCATTGTAAAAAAGTTTCAGAAAATACCCACGTTTCAGTATAAAAACAAAAGTTTTAGATATTTCAAAAATATCATAAACTCCTTATGCAGCCGTAAATATGCTAGATAAAGCTTTTGGTAAGTGTTCTGATTTATTAACGGCTTATGCAGCTGCTAAGTATTAACGGGGATCGGTATTAGCATGATGCTTTTTCTAAACAGCTTATGCAGCTGCAAAGAGCACGAACATGGGCAAAAAACACCCGCTGCTTTTCTAAACAGCTTATGCAGCTGTAAACATGATTTGTTCAGAGTTACTCGAAAGCTGCAATTTCTAAACAGCTTATGCAGCTGTAAACATGCAATTCTTGATGCGTCAGCTGCGGCTGACTTTCTAAACAGCTTATGCAGCTGTAAACTAGAATCTCACATACTATAAACATCGTTTATAAAAACTCAAAGGGCAATTTTAGGTTTAAAAACCCTTTTTTCTAACGCTTTTGCAATATATTGATTTTTAATATTTTATTTTTAGCTAAAAAAAAGGGTTTATAAAGTTTGTATTTTAAACTCCACTACTATTTTTAAACCGCTTACCATTACCTTTCCCAAAAACAAACAAGTGCACCCACCCGCACCTTCACAAAGCGCCGACAACTGAGCGAGGTTAGCACGCCAAACAAGGATGTTTGGCGAGGCGCTGCTTTGTCCGGAACAAATCAGCGCCGGTGCGTTAAGACCGAACGAAGGCGGAGGGCAGTCGAAGACCGCTTTGGGTGGTGCTGCGAGGGGGTTATTAGGGGGATTATGCACAAAATCCCCCTAATTCGGACGCTGACATCGTATTGAAATTATCGACTAATCAACAGCGTCCGAAACCTGTAAACCAAAAACCCGCAACTTTCAATAAAAGTATAAAACCTTGTCAAGAACTTTCAGAAAATATAGGTGTTTAAGTAAAAACACAAACTCTTGTTAAAAAGTTTCAGAAAACACCTACGTTTCAGTATAAAAACACACTTTTAACCTATTAAAAAAAACACCTCCCCCCTTCCCTTAATCACCTTTGATATTTCCCTACGATATCGGTATGATTATCAATCATAATCTTTCACCGATACAAATATTCACAAAAGGACTTTAAATGATTGACTTTAATGCCTTTCCGGAACAACGACAAGCTTACATTCAGCAGCTCTTAGCTGAAAAAGGCCGGGTGGTGAGTGCTGATTTAATCTCGCAACTTGGCGTGTCAGAGCACACTATCCGTCGAGATTTGCAAAAACTTGCTCGCAACGGAATCTGTAAGCGTGTGTATGGTGGTGCGGTCAGTCAGTTAAAACAGTCAGCAAGCTTCGAAACCAGAATGACGCAAAGTGTCGATGAAAAATCCAAAGTCGCTAAGCGATGCGCTATGTTGATTAAAAACCATTCCTGTATTTTTATCGATGCCGGCTCGACTTATCTTGCTATGGCAAGTTACATCCCTCAAGATATGGATTTAACCATTATCACCAATTCCCCGCAAATCGCCACCGTCTTAAGTAGCCGTAACAAAGGTGAGCTGATTTTAGTCGGTGGCAAAGTCAATCCACAAACCGGCAGCACCATGGGCGCCGATACCGTCAATCAAATTCGTAATATGATTTTTGATCAAACTTTTATTGGCGTTTGCGGACTCGATCCGCAAGCCGGGTTAAGTGCGGTTTATTATGAAGATGCTTGCTTTAAAAAAGAGCTGATTGCGCAAAGTAACGAGGTAATCGCTGCGGTAATTGCCGATAAAATGTTGCAAGTTGCACGCTATAAAGTGGCAACTTGTGAAGATATTGATATTGTTATTGCCAGTCGTGAATCAAAAATTGAAGGCTTTGAACAAGTCAATTTACAAATTGAGCTGGTTTAAGTTCATGCGCTTTTTAACCTAAGATTCGGCTTTTGGCTGAGCCTGCAAATCCAACATAAGTTGAATGGTTTTTAATACTGCACTTTCATCATTATAACCGGTAATAAATCTAGCAACCGCTTTGGTTTCATCAAAAGCATTACGCATAGCAAAACTATATTGAGCCTGCTGGAGCAATTCAATGTCGTTATAACCGTCACCAAATGCCATGGTTTGCCCATAATCAACATTTAATAGTTGTTGTAATTTTTTAATGGTATTACCTTTATGCACATTATGTTCTGTAATATCTATCCATGCTGCTTCAGATACCACAATATAGGCTTGGTTTTCATAAGGGGTTAAATGGGTGCGAGTTTGCGGGCATTGTTGGTTTTCATCGTAAACGGTAATTTTAATAAAATCATCAGTAATAGTTTTAAAATCATCAACTTCAATCATTGCCGCATAAGATTGTCGTACTTTTTGTTTTAACCGATCCGGCAAATTGGCTTTAATGGTCGCACCATTTGCAGTACAGGCAATAATAACATGATTTTTATTAACTTGTTCGAGAGTGGCAATAATTTGTTGACCTAACTGATTGGCTAAAAATGAGCGGTAGATAAACTCACCATTAAATTTAATTGCCGTCGCACTATCACCAACAATCCAAATTTTATCACGATAATCACCAAACAGCTCTTCTACCCGTTCACACTGCTTACCGGTACAAGCGACAAAATGGACACCCTGTTTTGCCATTTGCTCATACACTTTAGCAAATAACTGTCGATCATAATCGCCCCTGTCGTTTAAAAAAGTACCATCTAAATCACTGATAATTAACTTAATCATACATTTTTCCTTTCACTTATTTTACGAGATAGATCATTACTGTGATTGATTATGCAATTTTATGCAATATTTGGCAAGATTAATGCTTGTTCTATTTCTGATGAGTTATTGTAATCCTTAT
This sequence comes from Gilliamella sp. ESL0405, assembly GCF_019469205.1. NCBI lineage: Bacteria > Pseudomonadati > Pseudomonadota > Gammaproteobacteria > Orbales > Orbaceae > Gilliamella > Gilliamella sp. ESL0405. The sequence continues at coordinate 1,712,097 of NZ_CP048265.1, forward strand.
TAATAGAGCAATCTCAACGCTATCTTTTAATGGTGTTGATACTGATGATATCTTAAGCATTGATATCACATTTCGGTCAGATGACAAGTCAATAAAACAGCTAAGTTTAACTGCTAATATCAACAATACATCAACATCGAGCATGGTAAAACGAACAAAATGCTTAGCCACGATTAATAAAACAGTGTTGTAGAAAAAATGAGATTCATCTAAACTGTGATCGCTTTTTTTTATAGTCAATGGAAATAAAAAGGAATGTTTTATGACTGACGCAACCAAAAAGAAGATGTCTTTAAGCAAAAAAATAGTTATTGCCGGCGTAGGCTTCTTAGTCTTAGCCATTTTTGCCGGTAATAGCAGTGAGAGCAAAAAGGAGTCTGAGCCGGAAATTCAGTATCCCGCTAATCAAACTGTTTTAATCGATGCATCATTACTCGCTATTGATAAAGCCAAAAAAGCTGATAATGATATGCAAAAAGGTAATGCGCTAAGAGAAAGAAACAAAACGATTTGTGCCAATATGGGACCATTAACGGTCGAAGATTGGATTGGAACGGTAAGCAAAATTGATTCCAATTCAGACGGTCTGGGCATTTTAAAGATTGAGATAGCTAAAAATGTTTATGTCGAAACTTGGAATAACGCAATTTCGGATAGTTTCCATAACACATTAATTCAACCTTCTACACCACTGTTTGATGCTGTTGCCAACTTAAAGAAAGGTCAAAAAGTGAAATTTTCCGGTCAATTCTTTGATGATAGCGATACTTGTATTTATGAATCAAGTTTGACTTTAGACGGTAAAGTCAAAGAGCCTGAATTTATCTTTAAATTCTCTAAAGTCAGTCCTTTATAATTAGGCTACTTAAGATAATTTGTTCAGTAATCATTACCAATAAAAAAACCGGAAAACATCATGTTTTCCGGTTTTTATTTTCATTATTCAACCACACAAATTACTGTTTAGCTTCAATATTATCACCGACTAAGTCCAAATGAATGGTTTTACCCGGTACTAATTTCCCTGCTAAAATTTGTTGAGCTAACGGATTTTCAATCTCTTGTTGAATTGCACGTTTTAACGGCCTTGCACCATAAATTGGATCGAAGCCAACTTTCGCAAGCTGTTCTAATGCGGCATCAGAGATTTCTAATTCATAGCCTCGTTCTTCTAAGCGTTTTTCAACATGTGCCAATTGAATTTTAGCAATCGCTTTAATGTTTTCTTGACCTAGTGGGTGGAAGACCACTGTTTCGTCAATACGATTGATAAATTCCGGTCTAAAGTGTTTAGTGACAACAGTCATCACTAACGCTTTCATTTCGTCGTAACTTAACTCGACTTGACCTTGAATAAGATCTGAGCCTAAATTAGAGGTCATAATAATTACCGTATTACGGAAATCAACCGTGCGACCTTGCCCGTCGGTTAAGCGACCGTCATCTAATACTTGTAATAAAATATTAAAGACATCCGGATGCGCTTTTTCAACCTCATCAAGTAAAATGACTGAATATGGTCGACGTCTTACCGCTTCGGTTAAATAGCCACCTTCTTCGTAACCAACGTATCCCGGAGGCGCACCAATTAATCGAGCGACTGAGTGTTTTTCCATAAATTCTGACATATCAATCCGCACCATGGCATCTTCACTATCAAACATAAAGTTTGCCAGTGCTTTACAAAGCTCAGTTTTACCTACACCAGTTGGACCTAAGAATAAGAACGATCCGATCGGTTTATTTGGATCAGAAAGCCCGGCACGACTACGACGAATCGCATTAGCCACCGCAACCACCGCTTCATCTTGACCAATAACACGTTTATGTAACGCATCTTCCATGTGTAGTAATTTATCTTTTTCGCTTTCGAGCATTCTGGAAACAGGAATACCGGTTGCTTTCGATAATACTTCGGCAATTTCGTTATCGGTGACTTTGTTACGCAATAACTTCATGGTTTTGCCTTCTAACTGTGTTGCTGAGGCAAGTTTCTTTTCCAATTCCGGGATTTTGCCATATTGTAATTCTGACATTTTGTTTAAATCACCGGCACGGCGTGCTTGCTCTATTTCAGTGCGAGCTTTCTCCAACTCTGTTTTGATAGTTTGAGTGCCCGAAACTGCTGCCTTCTCTGACTTCCATTCTTCTTCAAGTGACGCATATTGTTTTTCTTTCTCAGCAAGTTCATCATTTAGCATCTCAAGTCGTTTTTTACTTGCATCATCAGACTCTTTCTTAAGCGCTTGTTGCTCAAGTTTTAGCTGAATAATGCGTCTTTCAAGGCGATCTAATGATTCCGGTTTAGAATCCATTTGCATACGAATGCTCGAAGCCGCTTCATCAATTAAATCGATTGCTTTATCCGGTAACATACGGTCTGAAATATAACGATGCGATAACGTTGCCGCCGCCACAATAGCCGGATCGGTAATCTGTACGTGGTGGTGAATTTCATAACGTTCTTTCAAACCACGTAAAATGGCAATCGTATCTTCAACACTTGGTTCAGCCACATAGACTTTTTGGAAACGGCGTTCTAACGCAGGATCTTTCTCAATATATTGACGATATTCATCAAGAGTGGTTGCGCCCACGCAGTGCAATTCACCACGAGCCAATGCGGGTTTTAACATATTACCGGCATCCATCGCACCATCACTTTTGCCTGCCCCAACCATGGTATGAATCTCATCAATAAATAGAATGATACGGCCTTCTTCTTTGGCGATATCTTTAAGTACTGCTTTAAGACGCTCTTCAAATTCACCACGATATTTAGCGCCGGCAATCAAAGCACCCATATCTAATGATAAAACACGTTTGTTACGTAACCCTTCCGGTACTTCACGATTAACAATACGCTGTGCTAAACCTTCAACGATAGCGGTTTTACCGACCCCCGGCTCACCAATAAGTACCGGGTTATTTTTGGTACGACGTTGCAATACTTGTATAGTACGGCGAATCTCTTCATCACGACCAATAACCGGATCGAGTTTGCCTTGTTCAGCACGTTCGGTTAAATCGATAGTATATTTTTTCAACGCACCACGTTGATCTTCTGCATTAGGATCGTTCACGTTATCATTACCTCTTACTTGATTTACCGCCTGATTAAATTTATCTTTCGTCACGCCACTACGTTTAAGTATGTCACTTAAACTGCCTTTATCTTCTAAAGCGGCTAAAATAAATAGTTCAGATGAGATATAACTATCGCCATTTTTTTGCGATAATTTGTCACAAAGATTTAGTACTCGAATAAAATCTTGTGAAGGTATCACATCACCGCCGGCACCTTGTACTTGCGGCAAACGATCAATCGCTTGAGTTAATTCTTGTTGTAATAGAGCGATATTAGCGCCAGCCGAAGCTAATAATGGTTTAACACTACTGCCTTCTTGATTGAGCATGGCGGAAAGTACATGAACAGGCTCGATATATTGATTATCTTTACCTAATGCTAAAGACTGCGCATCAGCTAAAGCTTGTTGAAATTTATTTGTGAGTTTGTCTAACCTCATATTATTTATCTCCTGTGCAATAGATTTGGATCAAATGGCGAAGCATTCAATCCATTTGCATGATCACTAAATGAGTGTGGAAGATGAAATTTCAAGAGCTGATTGAGAATATTTTTTTACAGAATTTATACAACAAAACAACGCAAATAAGACACAGTTAACCTTGTATTAGAAAACGTGATGAAAATCACCGCATCAGTTTACTTAAACTATCATTAAATGACAATTGAAAGATGACAAATCAACGTTTATCGATTATATTAGCCGCTCGTTTTGTTAGGTCATCTAACCGTGGTTCGTAACCCATCCCACGTAAAAAAACTAGGATAATATCATGTTCAAAATAGCTAAAGAGTTTCAATTTGATGCTTGTCATATGTTAGACGGGCATAATAAAAAATGTCATAACCTGCACGGTCATACCTATCGCTTATTAGTTGAGATCAGTGGTGAACTTATTACCAGCGGCTCAAGTGCTGATATGGTCATGGATTACGCTGATTTAAAAGCAATTGTTAAACAACATATTGTTGATCCGCTCGATCATGCTTATTTATACAACCAAAATAACGCTAACGAGTGCCGGATTGCCGATTTATTAAAGCAGATGGATCGTAAAATTTTTGCCTTTCCTTGCCGTACAACTGCTGAAGGAATGTGTCAATACATCTTCGATTGCTTAGCGCAATATCTACCCGTTTCGATGATCAAACTTTGGGAAACCCCGACATCTTACTGCGAGTACCGCCGGAGCTAAAAATGACTGAATTTCGCATTGTTGAAATCTTCGAATCTTTACAGGGCGAAGGTTACAATACTGGTATGCCGGCAATTTTTATTCGCTTTGCCGGTTGTAATTTAAATTGTGCATGGTGTGATACCGATTTTCGCCGATTTAGCCGATTTACCTTAACGCAGCTATTAGCAACGCTTAAGCAGTATCAAAGCAAAAATATTATTATCACCGGCGGTGAGCCAACTATGGTTAAAGCGTTGCCGGAGCTGCTCTTGTCACTCAAACAAGCCGGTTATTTTATTGCCATTGAGAGTAATGGTCTGGGCAAAGTCGATCTGCTGATTGACTATATCGCACTAAGCCCTAAATTTTGCTATCAATCTCGCTATCAAAAAATCGCCCAACCGCTCGCCGATGAAGTGCGAATTGTTGTCGAAAATCACCCCGATTTTCTACCATTTTGCCAATATATTGAAAAGCAAATTGATGCAAAACGCTATTATCTTTCCCCTTGTGAAAATAATGGCGTGATGAATATGCATGACACTATTACCTTGTTAGGCAAAATTAATGAGGGTCGCGAAAATAATAAATGGCTGTTAAGTTTGCAGACTCATAAATTTGCCGGCATCGAATAATTGCATTAAAGCCTATTCAGTCGCACGCTTTATCTGACAACTAAAAAACATGTTCGGCAATAGCTAAGAGGCATATCTTGTTTTTATTATTTGAAGCGGATTTAAATTAATCTTTCAAGCGCCTAAGTGGAACAAGAAGGCGAATTGGATTTGTTATTTTAGCCTTATAGATTGAATCAAAAAATACCGTTTATCAAGATGAAGTATAAACGATAGGAAAATGAGCTACTGCCGCTTTTATCAGCGATAAAAACGCAATAATCGGAAGACTCTATGTAAGAGCATAATTAGGCTTTCGATATAAAAAATAATGAAGTTGAATCCAATCGTAATGTTATTCAAACCAAATCATCGTTGCCATTCGGCCGGTGGTCTGATCACGACGATACGAAAAGAATTTGTCTTGCTCGATATAGGTACAATAATCACCACCAAAAATTTTTAAAATGCCCATTGCTTGCAAACGTTGTTTGGCAATTAAATAAAGGTTAGCCAAATATTTTTGCTGATTTGCATTAATTAATTTAAAAGCCGCACTGGCTTTAGCGTCAACTTGTTCAAAGGCTTGCTTGACTTCTTCCCCGACTTCAAACTTTTGTTGACTAATAGCCGGCCCAAGCCACGCTAAAATTTCATTGACCGGACAAGAAAACTTTTTCACGGTTTCTTCTAAAATACCATTACAAAGCCCTCGCCAACCGGCGTGAGCAGCGGCAACCTCATCGCCTTTGATTGAACAAAAGAGTACCGGCATACAGTCAGCGGTTAACACAACACTTACTTGTTTAGCTTGACTGGTATAAGAAGCATCTGCTTGAGCTTCGTTTTGATTTATCATGCCGCTCGGGGCTTGAAGGGGAATCGATGAGATATCAAGGACTTTATTACTATGCGTTTGATTTAACCAATATGGCTCGCTGGGAATATGCTCGGCTTCAATTATACGCTGACGATTTTGACAAACATCGGTTAAATTATCAGCCGTTCGACTACCTAAATTTAAGCTATCATAAGGCGCCTTACTGACGCCTCCGATTCGTGTTGAAGTAAATGCCCGAATATTTTTTGGCGCTGACCAGTAGGGGTAAATCGATTTAATCATATTTGTTACCAATCTATTTCATCTTTATGAAGTTCTGTATCTTCTTGTAATGCTTGTATTAATTTTTGCATATCATCCGGAATAGGTGCATGCCATTGCATTTGTTCACCAGTGACCGGATGAAACAGTTTTAACATAGTAGCATGTAAAGCTTGTCTGTCAAAATTACGTAAAGTTTGAATAAACGATTCACTCGCTCCTTTTGGCGGTCTTGGACGACCGCCATAGAGAGGATCGCCCACTAAAGGATGCGCTATATGCGCCATATGGACACGGATTTGGTGAGTTCGACCGGTCTCTAACCGCAGTCTTAAACGAGTATGTAAGCGGTACTTTTCCATAACACGATAATGGGTAGTAGCAGGCTTGCCGGTTGGAAAAACAGCCATATGAGTGCGTTTAGTCGGATGACGAGTAATCGGCTGATCGATTGTCCCACCGGCGGTAATAATCCCCATAGCAACCGCTTCATACTCACGTGTAATTTCCCGTAATTGGAGTGATTCAACCAGATGCGTTTGAGCAACAATGGTTTTAGCCACAACCATAAGTCCGGTGGTATCTTTATCAAGCCGATGCACTATACCCGCTCGTGGTACCCGTGCTATCTCCGGATAGTGATAAAGCAACGCATTTAAAACCGTACCATTTGGATTGCCGGCACCAGGGTGCACAACAAGGTCACGAGGTTTATTGATAACTAAAATATCATCATCTTCATAAACGATATCAAGTGGAATATTTTCCGGTTGATGATAGGTCTCTTCTTCAATTTCAGCATTGATCGTTATTTTTTCACCGCCCAGTACTTTTTCTTTAGGTTTGTTAACAATATCGTTATTAACCATCACTTTATTGTTAACGATCCAATCTTTAATTCTTGAGCGTGAATAATCGGGAAAAAGCTCTGATAATGCTTGATCTAAACGCATTCCCAGTTGGCTTGCTTCAATTTCAGTTGATAATTTTAACTCTTGCATGTGTAATTTATCTATTTTAAGCTCATCTGTTTTAGAGTATTATATACTAATCCTAGCCTTTAATGTTTAATTATATTTTGGATTGAAAACTGAATGAAATTACATTTACACTCTTTGTTAGCTATCGCTCTATGTGGTGCGCTAATAGGCTGTACCTCAACCAAACCCGAAGTTGAATATGTACCAGAGATTGAACTGCACAGTAAAGCTAAATCAGAGCTTGAAAATGGCAATATCAAATCCAGTATCACGATTTTAGAGGCAATGGATAAAAGCTATCCATTCGGTCCGTACTCCCAGCAAGTGCAACTCGATTTAATTTATGCCTATTACAAATCTGCTGACTTACCCCTTGCTATAGCCTCGATCGACCGCTTTTTAAAATTGAATCCAACGCATCCAAACATCGATTGGGTTATTTATATGCGTGGTATTACCAATATGGCTCAAGACGATAATATGATTCAGGGATGGTTTAACGTTGACCGTTCAGATCGTGATCCAGAATTCGCTGCCGCCGCATTTAAAGATTTTACTTATTTAGTTTCCAGTTTTCCAACTAGCCAATATGCAGCAGATGCCAAAAAACGATTAGTCTTTTTGAAAAATCGCATGGCTCGATATGAATTAAAAGTAGCCCAATTTTATACTAAACGTGGCGCTTATGTTGCAGTTATCAATCGTGTCACCCAAATGCTGGCAATGTTCCCTGATACAGACTCAACTAAATCAGCATTATTATTAATGCGTAATGCTTATAACGAACTGGGTTTAGTTGATGAAGCCAAAAAAGTTGATCAACTTATTCAAGCCAATATCGAAAATATACCAGCTGAAGAGAAAAAATCTTTCTTCTCACGTTTCTTAAGTGTGTTTAATGGTGGCTAATATACTCACCAATTAAGGGCAGTTAAAGTTTATCAAAACAGTTGATGGCTATTTAAACATTTAAATAGCCATTGTTTTATCACAATGTATAAAAAATAAATGCGCATGACCTACTTTCTGACATAAAGGTAACGATTTTCTAAATCATGTGAAGCATTCACTAGAAATTCAGCTGTTTTAGAAGATAAAGTTTGATCCACCGAGATTAATGTAAAATCTGGTTTGAGAACTTGTTCATGAAGATATTGTGTGAATTCAAAAAATTGATCGATATCTTTTTTGGATAATAGAGCAATTTTCCCCTTTACTGTCAGCATCTTAATACGCTTATTGTCAAACTCAAGGATAAGTGTTTGATTAACCCAAACAGTGTTTTCGACTTTCAATCTTATTACTTTTTGTAATGCTGACCATTGAAACATTTGATTCAATTTTTTATGGTCATCAATATTAATCGAATATGAATTGGCATTAATCGTCATTTTTTTACGGAAGAAACTCACAATACTTATAGCAAACAAAAAGATAGAAAATAATGCCGGAACAAGCATTCCAATAATATAAATGACCTCAAAGTATTGGTTGGGAATCATCGGCATGATCGCATCAAAGAAAATTACAAATAAATAAGTGAGACAACAAACGACTAAAAAACCAAAGCACAAAGTGAGTATCATTAAATTTTTAAATGAGCGCCGAGTGAAACAACGAAATTCAAATGTACGATTTTGCATTAACTATTCCTTATATTTGTTTTAGAACTATAGTCTAAAGACTTTTTTAATTATATCGATATTGAATAATTTATCTCTTTTTTATGTATATTATTCACTTTATCTATCTTAACTCATAATAAATATGGATGCTCAAATCATTGTGCTTGATTCACATATCGTTTGTAAAACGTGCCAATAACCAATACAATTAGCAAATTATTTTTTATTAGCAATAATAGATAGGACATATATTCATCATGCAAGAACAATATCGCCCCGACGAGATTGAAGCCAAAGTGCAACAGCATTGGCTAGAAAACAAAACATTTCATGTTACTGAAGATCCTTCAAAAGAAAAATACTACTGTTTATCAATGTTACCTTACCCTTCGGGACGTTTGCATCTTGGTCATGTCCGAAATTACACCATTGGCGATACTATTTCACGTTACCAACGTCTAAATGGCAAAAATGTATTACAACCTATTGGTTGGGACGCCTTCGGTTTACCGGCGGAAGGGGCGGCAGTCAAAAATAATACCGCACCAGCCAAATGGACGTATGAAAATATTGCTTATATGAAAAAGCAATTACAGTTATTAGGTTTTGGTTACGATTGGGATCGTGAAGTCACCACTTGCCGACCGGAATACTACAAATGGGAACAGTGGTTCTTTACTAAACTGTATGAAAAAGGCTTAGTTTACAAGAAAACCTCAGCTGTTAACTGGTGCCCTAACGATCAAACTGTATTGGCTAATGAACAGGTTGTTGAGGGCTGTTGTTGGCGCTGTAATACGCCGGTTGAGCGTAAAGAGATCCCACAATGGTTTATTAAAATCACTGACTATGCCGAAGAGCTTCTTAATGATTTAGATACCCTTGAAAGCTGGCCAGAACAAGTAAAAACCATGCAACGTAACTGGATTGGCCGTTCTGAAGGGGTCGAGTTTGATTTTGCAGTTGAAAACTACAATGATAAATTGCGTGTTTACACAACTCGTCCTGATACGTTAATGGGCGTGAGTTTTGTATCAGTTGCTGCCGAGCATCCACTGGCACAATTAGCAGCGAAAGATAATCCGAAAATTGCGGAATTTATTGCAGAATGCAAAAATACCAAAACGGCAGAAGCCGATATGGCAACCATGGAGAAAAAAGGCATTGCCACCGGATTTTATGCTATTCATCCATTAACGGGTAATAAAGTACCGGTATGGATTGCCAACTTTGTCTTGATTGAATATGGCACAGGTGCGGTTATGGCTGTACCGGGTCATGACGAGCGTGACTATGAATTTGCGTCAAAATATGACTTACCAATAAAACCAGTGATTTTAGATGAGCAAGGCAACGCGCCGGATCTTTCTCAAACAGCTTACACCGAGCACGGTATATTATTTAATTCGGGTGAATTTGACGGGCTTAATTTTGATCAAGCATTCAATGCTATCGCCGACAAACTCACGGCATTAGGTATTGGTGAACGTAAAGTCAATTATCGCTTGCGTGATTGGGGGGTTTCCCGTCAACGTTATTGGGGTGCACCAATTCCAATGGTGACACTCGAAGACGGCACCACCATTCCAACGCCGGAAGATCAACTACCGGTTATTTTACCGGAAAATGTCGAAATGAATGGCATCACCAGCCCAATTAAAGCCGATCCAAACTGGGCAAAAACAACCGTTAACGGGCAACCGGCGCTGCGTGAAACCGATACTTTTGATACATTTATGGAATCAAGTTGGTATTATGCACGATATACTTGTCCGCATTACGACAAAGGGATGTTAGATGAAAAAGCGGCAAACTACTGGTTGCCAGTCGATCAATATGTTGGCGGTATCGAACATGCTATTATGCATTTACTCTATTTCAGATTCTTCCATAAATTGATGCGTGATTTTGGCTTAGTCAATTCCGATGAACCGGCTAAACGTTTACTTTGTCAAGGTATGGTGCTTGCTGATGCATTTTACTACACCAGCCCAACTAACGAACGTATTTGGGTATCACCGACCGAAGTGACCATTGAACGTGATGAAAAAGGCCGCATTTGCAAAGCAACCGACAGCAAAGGTAATGAGCTGGTGCATGCGGGTATGACCAAAATGTCGAAATCAAAAAATAACGGTATCGACCCACAAGAAATGGTTGAAAAATATGGCGCAGATACTGTTCGACTATTTATGATGTTTGCCTCGCCAGCAGATATGACCCTTGAATGGCAAGAATCTGGTGTTGAAGGTGCAAACCGCTTTATTAAACGTGTATGGCGTTTAGTTTATGAACATGCCCAACAAGGTGCCTGTGCCAAACTTGACGTTGCGCAATTAAATGCAGAGCAAAAAACACTACGCCGTGAATTGCATAAAACAATTGCTAAAGTGAGTGATGATATCGGGCGTCGCCAAACATTCAATACCGCCATTGCTGCTGTAATGGAATTTATGAATCGGCTGCAAAAAGCACCACAAGCAACCGAACAAGATCGTGCGTTAATGAACGAAGCATTAAATGCGATTGTACGATTACTCTATCCAATGATTCCGCATGTGTGTTTTATCATGTGGCAAGCGTTAGGACACAGTGAATCAATCGACGACACCACTTGGCCGGTAGCTGATGAATCTGCAATGGTTGAAGATGAAAAACTGATTGTTGTGCAAATTAACGGTAAAGTACGTGGTAAATTCACTGTTCCGGCAGATGCCGATCAAGACTTTGTGCTTGAACAAGCCAAACAAGAAGCCAATATTCAAAAATATTTAGCTGATGTGACAATTCGTAAAGTCATTTATGTACCGGGTAAATTATTGAATTTGGTGGTGGGTTGATATTGTTAGATAACTAAACTACAGGTGGTAATACGATGAAAAAATATTTTGCATTACTCATGTTATTGGCAGTATCACTTACTGGCTGTGGATTTCATTTGCAATATGATACAGAAGTGCCCGAGCGTTTTAAAACTTTAACTTATGTCAGTTACGACCCTTATGGTCGACTGTCACGAGATATTAAAGAGCTATTGAAAGACAATAACGTCACGTTAGTCAATCAAGATAACGGCGGGCAGATACCTTCATTAAAAATTATCAGTGACTCGCTTAATCGTAGCACTATCTCGATTTATCAAGACGGTAAAGCGGCTGAATATCAACTTGTGCTGACCATTCAAGCGCAAGTGATTATTGCCGGACAAGATATCTACCCGATTAATGTACGAGTCTTTAGAACATTTTTTGATAATCCTGCTGCGGCATTGGCAAAAACAGCAGAACAAAATTTAATTGAAGATGAGATGTATCGACAAGCAGCTAAACAAATTATCCGTAAATTAAAATCGGTTGATGCTGTAAATTAAAATATTGTTATGATAAGAATCAATGCAGATCAAATCAGCCACCAATTAGGATCGCCCTACTATCTGTTATTAGGTAGCGATCCTTACTTACAACACTACGGGCAAACCACGCTTCGCAAAGCGATGCAACAAGCGGGCTATGAAGAGCAAAACCTCTTTACGATCGATAACCAAACCGATTGGAACAAAATTTATGACTGCTGTCAGTCATTAAATCTGTTTTCCAGCAAAACCCTGATCTTATTAGATTTTGGCGAAAGTGGCTTAAATGCTGCTATTGCAAGCAAACTTAACACACTTAGCCAAGAGCTAACCGCTGATGTCGCGCTTATCATCAGTTTGAGTAAGATCACCAAAGCGCAAGAAAACGCACCATGGTATAAAGCACTATCCGATAAACTTGTGGTGGTCAACTGCTCAACGCCTGATTTTTCTCAATTACCACAGTGGCTAAATAACCATTTACAACAAAATGAGGTAACAATTGAAAAATCAGCCATTGAACTTTTGTGTTACTATTACGAAGGTAATTTATTAGCCTTAACCCAAATTATTGAGCAGCTTAAGTTATTGTTCCCCAACCAAACTATCAGTTATGAACAGATAGAAAACAATATCAATGATTCGGCTATTTTTACCCCCTATCATTGGATTGATGCCATGCTTGCTCAAAAAACTAAACGAGCGATTCATATATTACAACAACTTAAAGTTAACGATGTTGAGCCGTTGATATTGTTACGCACTATTCAACGAGAGCTTATTTTAGTCATCAATTTAAAAAAAGGCTTACAGCACAAAAACTTCAAGCAGATATTTGATGAATATAAAGTCTGGCAAAACAAAAGAACAATCTATACCGCTTTTTTAAATCGTTTTACGATTAACGATCTCTATGCAGTATTGGCCAAACTGACTGAAATTGAAATCAGTTTAAAGCATGATAATCAGTTAGCAATTTGGGATGCGCTGTCGAGTTTATCGATGCAGTTTATGGGTTTTAAGCAATGTTAACAGCACTACTGGGCGGCACCTTCGATCCGATTCACTATGGACATATCCGGCCGGCAAAAGCATTGGCAAAAGAGGTCGGTTTAACGCAAATTTGCCTGCTACCGAATCATATTCCACCGCATAAACCTCAGCCCGATGCCACAACGGCGGAGCGATTGGCAATGTTAGAGCTTGCGATCGTTGATTTACCGCTGTTTTCAATCGATACAAGGGAGTTAAACGTCGAGGCGGCTCGCCCGTCTTATACTATCGATACGCTGGCACAGTGGCGTAAACAAAACGGCAGCCAAAAAGGGCTTGCCTTTATTATGGGTCAAGATTCCTTGCTTAGTTTACCAAGCTGGAAACAGTGGCAAAACTTACTTGATTATTGCCACCTACTTATCTGCGCGCGCCCGCATTATAGTGAAAAAATTACCGATCCGACTTTGGCCAAATGGATTGCCAAGCACCAAACCACAAATGTGGCTGATCTGCATGCTTCGCCGGCGGGCTATATCTATTTTGCCCATACGCCACTTGAGGATATATCGGCAACCCAAATCAGACAAAATATTAACGACCCTAAAAACGTTGAAAACTTGCTACCACCACCAGTTTGGCGCTATATTCATCAGCATGGGCTTTATAATGCAAAGAAAATTTAGAAAGGACTTTACATCTGGCACTTTTTTCGGCATTATTTTGCCGCTGCATTTATATATTTATATATTCTAAATTCAGTTTTCTGTGTTTATACTCAAAATCACTAAATTGGCATTAGCAAAAATCCAATAGGCTTTACTTGCAATGTCTAATTTTACCGCTTTTCGTACTCACATTGATTAACATGTGTATTGTCGTGAGTGCAATGAGTATAATTAATTTGTTGTATTTATTAATAAGAGGCCCCAATGGCAAAAGAAGATAACATTGAAATGCAAGGTACTATACTTGATACTCTTCCAAACACGATGTTTCGTGTTGAACTTGAAAATGGTCATGTCGTTACTGCACATATATCCGGTAAGATGAGAAAAAACTATATTCGTATTCTAACTGGCGACAAAGTTACGGTTGAAATGACGCCTTATGATCTTTCAAAAGCTCGTATCATCTTCCGTAGTCGCTAATCGTTATCAGACTTATTGTTTTTTAAATAATTAACCACCTAATCGGTTATTTCTCTTTTTTTAATACAATTGCGTCGACTGATGTCGACGCAAGCGCTTTTCTATTATCTAAAATTAGCCTGTCTATTTGATTCTTGATCATTCAAACCGCAATCGGTAGTAATTAAGTATATCAACTTCTGCAAAATCGATTTTATCATCGTGGCTTAATTGATATTTAATTGACTAACGACTACTTTGCTTAGCACTTTATACTAAAAAAAATGGCGCCGATAGTAAGCGGCGCCATTGTATTTTATTTGAAATTAGTCAATCTATCGGATTATCAACAATTCAAATTGCGACCTAGGCTAATTGAGTTATCCGCCTTTGGCAAAATTGATTTTATTTAAATAGCTAAGCTTTTTTTAGTTGGCTAACCAATACATTGCTTAGCGCTTTATACTAAAAAAAAATGGCACCGATAGTAAGCGGCGCCATTATATTTTATTCTCATTAAGCCAATCTATCGGCTTATCAACAATTCAAATTGCGACATCCGATAATTGAGTTAATCGACTTGTGAAAAGTCCATATCTTCGTATTTAATCCATTTGGTTTTTTTGACGATTTTATAACCGAAGTAGATCACAAAAAACAGTGGAATACCGATATAAGTTGCTATCACCCCATTCCAGTCAATGGTATCTTGCAAGAATGCTTCGTAGTTTTGACCTAAGGTAATGATTAAACAAAGTACAAAGGCAAAAATCGGTCCGAATGGGAAGAAATTCGAAAAGTAAGGCAATTTGTTTAAGTCTAATCGTTGCGCCATGTAGCCTTTTCTAAAACGGTAATGGCTAATGGCAATACCTAACCAAGCAATAAAGCCGGTCATACCTGACATATTGAGTAACCATAAGTAAACTTGTTGGTCTTTAAACATCGAAGTTAAGAAACATAACATAGCGATAATGGTTGTTGCTATTAAAGCAAAGCGTGGTACGCCCGATGAAGATAATCGAGAGAACATTTTTGGCGCTTTACCCTCTTTAGCTAAGGCGTACAGCATACGGGTAGAGGCGTATAAGCCTGAGTTACCAGCTGATAATACCGAGGTCAAAATCACCGCATTCATCACCGCCGCTGCCGATAATAAACCAGCATGCTGGAACACTAAGGTAAACGGGCTGACGCTGATGTCGGTTTCATCATTGCGCAATAAATTAGGATCGTCATAAGGTATCAATACGCTGATGATAAAAATTGCGAAAATATAGAACAGTAAAATACGCCAAAACACTTGTCTCATTGCTTTAGGAATATTTCTTTTCGGATCTTCTGACTCACCAGCGGCAATGCCGATAAGTTCAGTTCCCTGAAAAGAAAAGCCAACGACCATAGCCACACCAATCATGGATGAAAAACCACCGACAAAAGGCGCATCACCATACCGCCAATTGCCAAAGGCGCTTTTAACTCCATCATGATGTAAAATACTGTAAAACATCGCAATCCCAATAATAATAAAGATAATTACAGTGACTACTTTAATTAATGAGAACCAGAATTCAGCTTCACCAAAACCTTTTACCGATATATAGTTTAAACAAAAAATAATGCTTAAAAATAGCAAGCTCCACAGCCAACTATATTCACCAACATCAAACCAATACGAAATAACCAGTTGCGCCGCCACTAAATCAACCGCAACGGTGATCGCCCAGTTATACCAATAGTTCCAGCCGATAGCAAAACCAAACGCTTCATCGACATAACGTGCGCCATAAGTGGCAAAAGTGCCGGAAACCGGAAGGTAAGCGGCTAACTCGCCAAGGCTGGTCATTAAAAAGTAGACCATAATGCCAATAATCGCATAGGAGAGCAGTGCGCCTCCGGGCCCAGCAGTTGCAACGGTCGCCCCCGAAGCAACAAACAATCCGGTACCGATTGAGCCACCGATTGCTATCATGGTTAAATGACGAGCTTTTAAATCCCGTTTTAATTTATAATTCATAACAATATTCTTCTTTTTAAAGAGATTAAATTACATAAAAAAATTCAGTCATAGTCGGCTTTGCTTTTGAATATCAACCAATAACTGAGAAAATCTAACTTAACAGTTTGTGTTTATTTATCTATACAAATAAAGTGCGGTGAAGTGTAGCAAAAAAACAGCAGTGCGAGATAAATAATTCTAATAATAAGACCAGTTTATTAAATATAAGCAATACTTATACCCTAGTTAGCTGTTCTAATTGAGATAAATAATCGAGTGCCTGCTGGCGACAGTTACCGCACATCTCAAAGCAAGGCTTTAAACGGCCACAGACAGAAGGTCGGGATGATTGCCCAAATAAGCGACAGTGAAAATCTTCATCCAAATGAATACAGGCAACGCCAGCCGGTTTACCGTTAGGCATGCCAGGAATAGCCGATGAGATCGACGGCGCAATACAACAAGCGCCACAATTTTCACGGCATTTAAATGAATCAGTCATCGCATTACCTTTTATTTAACGATCATCGATAAATTTTGTTGGAGACAATAGCAAGATAGCGGTAAAATAGCGAGCTAATTTTTTAACCCCCTTATTAATTGCGAAGAAAATATTATGGCAAAAGCAAATGAGATAAAACGAGGCGATGCGGTCACTTATAACGGTAAATTATTACTGGTCAAAGAAATTGACGTTCAAAGCCCAAGCGCACGTGGAGCAAGCACTCTTTATAAAATGCGTTTTACCGATGTCAGAAATGGCGGTAAAGTTGAAGAACGCTTTAAAGGTGATGATATTATCGACACTATCGAACTATTTCGCCGTCCGGTCAGCTTTTCTTATATTGACGGTGATGAATACGTGTTTATGGATAATGAAGATTACACTCCTTTTATCTTCAAAAAAGAACAAATTGAAGAAGAATTATTGTTTATTCCTGAAGGTGGCATGAATGGCATCCAAGTTTTAATGGCAGACGGTGAAGTTGTCGCATTAGAGTTGCCGCAAACGGTAGATTTAGAAATTATCGAAACTTCACCGAGTATCAAAGGCGCTTCGGCCAGTGCTCGCACCAAACCAGCGACCTTATCAACAGGTTTAGTTATTCAAGTGCCTGAATATATCGATAACAACGAAAAAGTGAAAATTCATATCGCTGAACGTCGTTATATGGGACGAGCGGAATAATTAATAGTATGGTGACAAGTACATATAATCAAAATAAATTGCATAAACGATTGCGTCGTCTAACAGGCGAAGCGATTGCCGACTTTAATATGATTGAAGAGGGTGATCGTATTATGGTCTGTTTATCCGGCGGTAAAGATAGTTATACTTTGCTTGATATTCTGATTAATCTAAAAATAAGCGCACCGGTCAATTTTGAATTGGTTGCCGTCAATTTAGATCAAAAACAGCCCGGCTTTCCTGAGCATGTTTTGCCGGAATATCTGCAATCGTTAGGTATCGAGTACAAAATTGTGCAGGAAAACACTTACGGCATCGTTAAAGAAAAAATTCCGGAAGGCAAAACAACCTGCTCGCTCTGTTCTCGTTTGCGTCGAGGGATTTTATATCGCACCGCAACCGAACTGGGGGCGACCAAAATTGCGCTCGGTCATCATCGTGATGATATATTAGAAACACTGTTTCTTAATATGTTTTATGGCGGAAAGCTTAAAGCGATGCCACCGAAGTTGGTTAACGACACGGGCGAACATATCATTATTCGTCCGCTGGCATATTGCAAAGAAAAAGATATCGCCAAATATGCCGACATTAAGCAGTTTCCAATTATTCCTTGTAATTTATGTGGCTCTCAGCCTAATTTACAACGACAAGTGATTAAAGAGATGCTTAACGAGTGGGATAAGAAATTCCCCGGACGAATTGAAACCATGTTCCGTGCAACACAAAATATCACCCTATCACACCTTTGTGATACTCACCTTTTCGATTTTAAAGGAATTAAAAAAGGTGATATCGATGAAAATGGTGGCGATTTAGCTTTTGATCGGGAAGAGTTACCACCAATAGTTGGTTTTAATGCTGCTGAGCTTGATGATCAAGAGATGATCCTTTGGAAAGAGGCAAATTAAGCTTAAACTGATCAACGCTATTACGCTATATCGGCGCTAGTTATTACTAACGCCGGTAGTTTCTTAAATACTTTCTTTTATTTCTTATATTTTCAAATTAACTTAATTGTTAATATCATTTATCGCAACCAAAAACTGTTCTTACCGATGATTTCCAATCATGGTTTCTTTTATTTTCAATATTTCCAAATCAACTTATTTTTCACTATCATTTTACACTTATCTAAAAGGTTTACTTTGCTAATCAATGAAAAAACATATATTGTCATTTATTATGAGATATAGCCTGATAATTACTGAAGTTAACACCGTTTACCGCTATCAATAATTATTATGATAGATGATTTACTATAGCATTTCTTTAATTTCCAATATCGCCAAAATACTTAATTATTAATATCATTGATATGATTACCCTGCCAATTAATTAATACTCACATCATCAAATTTCATTATCGATTATAACCCGCTAGCAACTTAAGTTAATCCCGTGTATCGCTATCAATAACTAACTCGACAGATTGTTTCTTAAATTGTTCAGTTAATTTCCTATATTGCTAAATTAGACTTTGTGATCATAATATTCAAAGTTTATCTAAACTATTATTCCGGCTGATTAATGTAGATAGCTATTAAAGCAATCCATTATGATATATAAACCGTTAGTACCCAATTCAAAACTTATCTTTGTCTCGATCAGTCGACAGAAATTGTTTCTTAATGTATTTCTTAAATTTCTTATACCCCTAAATTAATTTGTTTAATCGTACTGTTAAATAATTAATAAAAGGTTGATGTGTAACAGATAAATAACAAATATCATCACGCTTGATTGCATAATATAATCTATTGGTTAGCGAAGCTACAGCTTGCCTTGATACAAGCTTGCACTATCACCAGAATTGTTTAACAGTTTTCTAAATTGGCGTATAAATTTGTTTCCTAAAATGTCCATTAAGTGTTTTTAGTTTCCATATATAGGATTTTATCTAATTAATTATTGATTTAAAGTCTATCTAAGATACTATTTGTAATGATAAGTTTATCAAAAGATCGTCCTATTTTATCGTAGAAAAATAGCGATTAATTATTGATTTGTCAGTGTTAGATCAGCGGTGGTATGCGCAATGATCACTGATCGATTAATTAGTATCTAAATTAACTTATTAACACATCAATTAAAGAAAATCTGTTTCTTAATCAATTTATTTGATCCGATCATTTAGCGTTAATTTAAAACTTTGATCCTGCTCACGAATTAACAAAAAAGTAAGCTAATTTTATTGTGGAATAACCTACCTTCACATAAAATTGAAACGTTCCAATTTTACAACACAACTTGTAATTTGACCCGTTTAAACAACCTAAATAATAGGAGAACAATGTGAAACTACAGTTTTTGGGTACCGCTGCTTCTGAAGGTATTCCCAATCCTTTTTGTAAATGCGATATTTGTCAAAAGACACGAATACAAAAAGGTAAAAATATCCGCACCCGAAGTTCAGTGATTATCGATGATATCTTGCAAATCGATTTTGCCCCAGAGTTTAGTTATCAAGTTATGCGTGATAATATTGACGTGACCAAAATCAAAGATCTTCTTTTTACCCATACCCACCCCGACCATTTTAATGTCGGTGATCTATTTAGTCGTATGGTCGATTATGGTTTTAATATCGATCATCCGCTGTCTGTTTATGGCAATGATATTGCGATAAATGGCTGTTTAAACGTTCTACCCGGTTATAGCTCGGAGCGGTTTGTGTTTAATTTGCTGGTGCCATATCAAACGGTAACCAGTTCGGCCGGCTATCGTATTACCCCATTGCTGGCGAATCATGCCAAATGGGAATTTTGTTATATTTACCTGATCGAAAAAGACGGCAAAACGGTACTGCACGGACACGATTCCGGCTATTTTCCGGAGCTCACCTGGCAATGGTTAAAAGCAAGTGGTAAAAAAATCGATTTAGCGGTTTTTGAATGTACTTATGGCTATAAGCAAAATGATCGCACTAATAATCATATGAGTATTGAAACGGTCATTGCTGCGCAAAAACGTATGTTAGATGATGCGATCTTCGACTCTTCAACCCAACTTATCACCTCGCATCACTCACATAGTAGTGGATTTATGCACGACCAATTAGTTGAAATATTTGAACCTTATCATATTCAAGTCGCTTACGACGGCTTAATTAAGACAATTTAATATTGGAGTTTTATATGTCAAAAATACCCAGTTTGCTACTTATGATGTTTTTACAATATTTTGTGCAAGGTGCATGGAATATGGTTATCGGCGCAGTACTTGCTGCTCATGATTTAAAAGAGATTGTCGGTTCAACTTATTCGGTTTTGGGCATAGCTACCATTATTTCGCCACTGTTTGTGGGTATGGTTGCCGATAGATTTATCGCCTCGCAAAAAGTCATGGGCGTGTTACACATTATTAATGCTTGTGTTTTATTTACTATTCCCAATTTTATTCTCAGCGGTAATGTGACCGGCTTTTTAATTATGATCTTTATTGTTGGCTTGCTGTTTTACCCAACTACTGCCTTAGCCAATAGCGTAAGCTTCAGACATATTGACGGTGTTCGTTGGTTCCCAATTATTCGGGTCTTTGGTACCATTGGTTTTATGGTAGCCGGATTAATTCTCGGGTTTACCGGTTTTTCAACTTCGATTAATTCGTTTTTACTTGCCGCTGGTGCCTCTGTGGTATATGGCTTATATTGCTTTATGCTACCTAATACACCGCCAAGTGGCAAAAACAAAAAATTCTCGCTACGTGATGTTTTGTGTTTAGATGCGTTATCGCTGTTTAAAGATAAATACTTTACTATCTTTATGCTATCAACCTTTATTCTGATGATAACCAAAACAGCTTATAGTGCTTATCTACCTGTCTATTTACCGGTATTAGGTATTGAGCCGGCGTCCATGATGCAAATTGCCATTGCTACCGAAGTCATATTTATGTTTATGTTATCTTTCTTATTAAGTCGTTATGGATTTAAAAAGATCATCTTATTTGGTGCCATTTGTTGGGTAATTCGCTCTTTAATGCTGTCCTTAGCCGCCACGGCAGGAGGTGTTGAGATGTATTTCTATATTATTGGTACACTTCTGTTACAAGGTATCTGTTGGGACTTCTTCTTTACAGCCGGGGATATTTATGTAGATAAAAAAGCCGGAACTGAAATTAAAGCTCAAGCGCAAGGATTACGTTTTATTGTTTCCAATGGTTTTGGTCTGTTTATGGCAGCGTCAGTCTGTGGATTTATCAATAATCGGGTTGTAACTGAAAAGTCTTTAGAGCAAGCCGGACCTCAATGGCAGCAGTTTTGGATCTATCCGGCTGTGGTTGCGGCCATTGTGGCGGTCGGATTCTGGTTCTTCTTTAACGATAAAGATGTGATTATGACATCTAAAGCAAAATCCTAAGCAAGTAGCCTTTAACCTATCGATTGCAATATT
Source organism: Gilliamella sp. ESL0405 (assembly GCF_019469205.1). NCBI lineage: Bacteria > Pseudomonadati > Pseudomonadota > Gammaproteobacteria > Orbales > Orbaceae > Gilliamella > Gilliamella sp. ESL0405. The sequence continues at coordinate 1,733,741 of NZ_CP048265.1, forward strand.
GCTGATAATGCCTTTATTAGCAATATTGCTCGCTGATTGACTCATTAATAAGCGCAATCACTTGCTTAGCACTAAATTGCCCGCTTATCCAACCCGATAAATATTGACCGATAATATGTTCAACTAAGTGCAGATTAATTGCTTTGCCATTGATACTGTTTTCCCGTATACCATTAGCATATTGCAATTGGGCAACCGGTAGCCAGGGTGATTGATTAACAATCGGCTGATTTTGCATAATATTTTTTTGCGCCGTTGCACCGCCCAGTAAAGCAATTTGTTCATTGATTTCAGCCGAATAGAGCCAATCAAAAAAGGTTTTTACCGCTTTGTCTTTTTGACTATATTTAGACATACCCAGCGATCCACCACCAAATAATGCACGATTACCCGGCACATTGCTATAGCCAATCAATGGTAAAATATCCCGATGATTGATATAGCTAAACAAATTAGTATAGACAATTAGCATTGCCAGTTTACCCTGTTCGAATAAATTAACCGACTGTTGCCACCAACTGGCATCAATGTTGTTTGCTGACTGAATAAAGGTCTGTAATTGGGTTAAGGTACTTAGCGCAATCGAGTGATTTAAACACAGTTTATCTTCATTAAATAATTTTCCACCTTGCGCATAGTAACGAAGTAAAAACTCTGATGCGATAATCTCGTCATTACCCAGCGTAATGCAACTACCATACTCGATTGGGGATTCACTATTATACTGTTGATTAAAAAATGTGGCGATCTGATTGAAATCTTTAAAATTTGTCGGGATCTGCAAGTACTGTCGATACTTTTCAAAGTAAGCGCGTTTGATCAACGGATCGTCAAATAAATCTTTACGATAAAACAGCATCTGCACACTCGGATCAAATGGTATGGCATAGGCTTTGTTATCCACATAACTAAATCGCTCAACAATCTCCGGTTGATAGCGTTCAAACAGTGATGCCACATTGAGATCAAGCTCGATTAACGGCTTAAATATGAAAGGCGCAAACCAAGGTAAACCTGCCATATCGAGTCGAACAATATCGATTTGTGGGTGCTGGTCAAAATTCTCAACAATGTCGTAAATCTCATCAAAGGGTTTTACAATTAAGTTGACATCAATACCGCTGACTTTTTTAAAGTGGGGTAGCAATTTTTTAACGGCTTCAGTCGACGGGCTGGGTAAAATCAGAAAATTAATCACTTGCGCCGTTTGCGATAAGCCCCTTACTGCGCTATCGGGTAATTTAGTCGGTAATATAGCGGGTAATAATGAAAAGCCTTTATTAGCTAACGGCGTGATTGGTTTATCTTCAATTAATTTAATGATCTGCTCGCTCAACATCCCATAATTCATATGGTATTGGTAAAAGTCACTTTCATAATAAAAACGGTTATTGGCTAATGTGTAAATGGGTGGGCACTTATCTAAACTGCCAAAAAAGTTAGCGTTTCTGATAAAATGCGCCTGCTCCATATCCATGGTGATAATGGCATGATATTGAGGGTGTTGCTCAGTAAAAAATTGAAAAGCTAAATTATAACTGCTTTCTGACGGCGCTGAAGCAATGGTATCTAATTGCACTGAATAATTTTGCTGGACAAAAGCATTTTCCAGCCCTTGCTTGAACAAATTCGCATGATGATGTTGATAGCTACAGCAAAATAAGCCGATATGCCGATAGTGATGCTTTATCATTTGTGCGGCGATATCTTCGCCTGCCTGTTCAAAATCTAAAGTGATAAATTGCTTTGCTTGAGCCGGTTTGCGATAGACAAAAATGATTTTTTCATCGGCTATTTTAATCGATTGATAATAAGGTTGCGCATCAGCTAAAGCGCTAATGGTGATAACAGCGTGATCACGTTTGACGGCCACTTTTGAGATATGTTGTAATTCAAGCTCTTTTGAGTCATAGGTCAAATAGAGTGCTAGTTCGTAACCCTGCTCGTTGGCATAATTAAACAGACCTTCATAAAGGTAAGCGTACTGTTCTTTAGTGATATTGGGCAAAATTACCGATATGGTTTTAGCACTGCCCTCTTTTAAGATTTTGGCTTGTAAGTTAAGTTGATAGCCTAACTGTTGTACGGCTTGTTCAACTAATTTGATTTTTTTGACACTGACATTACCCCGACCATTAAGCACATTTGATACCGTGCCGTGCGATACTCCCGCCAATTTCGCAATATCTTTGATCGTTGCCATTAAATTTAAAACTCCAATAAAATCTAAATCGGTATAAAAAGTTTTTAAACCGATGTTATATCATCGCTAACGCCGTTATCTTGTCAAGAACTTTCAGAAAATACCCATGTTTAAGTATAAAACTGAGCTATTTTACTTTGTCATTTAGCCAGGCAATCATTTTGGTTCCTAACGTCAGTGATATTATACAGGTAGATTTCTTGTCAAAAACTTTCAGAAAACACCTATGTTTCAGTATAAAACTGAGCTATTTTACTTTGTCATTTAGCCTGCTTTAGCAAGGCAATCAAATTTACTTGCCTAACGTCAGCGATATTATACAGGTAGATTTCTTGTCAAAAACTTTCAGAAAGCACCTATGTTTTAGTATAAAACTGAACTATTTTACTTTGCCATTTAGCCTGCTTTAGCAAGGCAATCATTTTGGTTCCTAACGTCAGTGATATTATACAGGTAGATTTCTTGTCAAGAACTTTCAGAAAATACCTATGTTTTAGTATAAAACTGAATTATTTTACTTTGCCATTTAGCCTGCTTTAGCAAGGCAATCATTTTGCTTGCCTAACGTCAGCGATATTATACTGGCATATTTCTTGTCAAAAACTTTCAGAAAATACCTATGTTTAAGTATAAAACAGCTAATTGTTGCTTAACCATTTAGCCCAGCTATGTTTGACTATCTCTCTTTCTTGCTTAAAGCTGTCGCTTTCAACCAAACTTGGGCGAAGTTGTAATGCTAATTGATGTATTTCATTACGCATATCAATATAAGCGTTGGTGAGCGCTTGCGCTTCGGTTTCATCCATAATTTGATAATTGGCTGCTAATTCTAAAATACGTACGTTATCACTCCAATGGGTTATTTTAGGATATTGATTGGCATAATTTAGCACAAGATATTGTGATAAAAATTCAATATCGCCAATGCCACCTTCATCAATTTTTAAATTAAACCAATCCGCTTGGGTAGTGCCTAAATGTAGGCGCATTTTTTCACGCATCTGTCTGACGTCGGTTTTTAATTGGCTTTCATCCCGTGCTTTGCAAAGTACTTGGCGGCGAATTTGGTTAAATTGTTCAATTAGCTCAGCCTCACCATAAACTGCACGAGCTCGCACTAAGGCTTGATGTTCCCATGTCCATGCTTCATGCATTTGGTAATCTTCAAACGCCGTTAAACTACAGGCTAATAAGCCAGCATCGCCCTGTGGGCGCAAGCGTACATCAACTTCATATAAAATCCCAAAGCTGGTACGGACATTAAATAAATGGATAATACGTTGTACCAGTCGTAAATAAAATTGCCGACTATCTATCTGTTTTTCACCATTGGTGACACTACTGGCCGGGCAGTTATGTAAAAAGACCAAATCCAGATCGGAACCATAACCCAGCTCCCAGCCACCTAATTTACCGTAAGCTATCACCACTAAACCTTTTTGGTTGTCAGTGAGATAATCCGGCTTGCCATAACGGCTTACCATTTGATTCCATGCCATTTGTACAACGAAATCCAGTAACGCTTCTGCCACATAAGTTAGGTGATCACTCACTTTCATGGTGGTTAATACATGCTGCACATCAGCAGCAGCAATATGCAGTAGTTGCATCTGTTTAAACTGACGTAAGGCTTCGAGTTGTTGCTCTTCATCATCAACCGCTATACGCAGTAAATATTGATACAGTTCACTTTTATAAGCATCAGGGGCAGCCGTTTGATAGAGCGAATTGATATCAATCAGTTCATCTAACAAAATGGGATAGTGGGCTAATTGGTCGCTGATCATTGGCGATGCGCTACATAAGCGGATCAATTGTTTCAGTGCGGTTGGATACTCAAGCAGTAGCTCCAGATAGGTGGTACGACTAACGATGTTTACCAGTAATGGAAAAATTCTTGGCAGTAAAATAAGTGGTTGTTGTTCATGACAAGTCAAAGCGAGTAATCGTGGCATTAGCTGATCTAAAATCTCACGCCCTCGCACGCCGATTGTTCGTTTGCCGATATCATCTCGAAATTGCAGCAACAATTGACATAGCTGCTGCGCATCTTGCTCGTTTAAGCCGGGTAATACGGCTTTGACATCAGTCAATTGTAAATCCGGCACCCATAGATCATCAAACGGATCATTATCGTGTTTAGATTGGCTCGATTCTGGTGTATCTTCGCCAATTAATTCATTAAATATTTGTCGATTAAGTTGCATTCGTTTAGATAAATCATCGCTAAACGTTGACCAGTTATCAAAGCCCATGCTGGTCGCCAGACGTAATTGATCGAGTTCGTTTTCAGGCAAGGTTTGGGTTTGTTCATCATTAATGGCTTGCAAAATGTTTTCACAGCGGCGTAAAAATAGGTAGTTTTCCCGCAATAAAATCACTTCCTCAACATCCAATAATCCTTCTTGTTCTATCACCTGTAAAGCGTGTAATAAGGAACGAGTCTGTAACCCCACTACTCGACCGCCTCGAATAAGTTGAAAGACTTGTACGATAAACTCAATTTCTCGAATCCCGCCAGCGCCGAGTTTTATATTGTTTTTCAAACCTCGACGACGCACTTCTCGTTCAATCATGCTTTTCATATTACGCAATGATTGTAATACGCTAAAATCAATATAACGACGATAAACAAAAGGTTTTAGCATTTGATAGAGTTCTAAGGTATAAGGATCTTGCTGATCACCTAAGACCTTAGCTTTCACCATGGCGTAACGTTCCCAGTCTCGCCCTTGTTCTTGATAATAATCTTCCATAGCGGAAAAACTGAGCACTAACGGGCCACCGTCACCAAGTGGGCGCAAACGCATATCAACCCGATAAACAAAGCCGTCTTCGGTGACGTGATCGAGCGCTTTGATTAGGCGTTGCCCTAAACGAGTAAAAAAAACCGCATTATCCAGCTCTCGTCGTCCACCTTGAGTATGACCGTGTTCGGGATAAGTAAATATAAGATCAATATCGGAGGAAAAATTCAGTTCACCCCCCCCTAATTTACCCATACCTAAAATTAGTAAAGGCTGCGCAATTCCCTGCCCATTACAAGGCGTACCCCATTCCTGACAGCTTAACTGGTAGAGCCAATTTCGAGCCGTGATAATGATCACTTGAGCAAGTTCACTCAGTTGCAATAGTATTTGTTCATCGGTGCTGATCTTAGTCAATTGAGACCATTCAAGACGAGTCAGGATAAAACGACGAAAACATCTTAATGTTTTCATCAATTGCTCCTCATTGGTGACCGATGCTAATTGTTCATTCAGCCAAGTTTGATAAAATCGTCTTTCATCAGCTTGTGGGGGAGCGCTAATCAATTGCGATAACCAGCTAGGATATCGATTAAATGTATCAATCAGAAAATCACTCTGAATTAAAATATCAAGGCTTGCTTGTAAACAATCACGATCAATGTTTGACAAATTTGCCAGGACTTTCTGTTTTTGTTGATTAAATACTTTTTTCAATTCTGTCATGCTGGTCATTCCATTCGAATTAAGATTGTTTTTGAGGTTTTTGCCTGCCAAAAAATAACATTACGCCAACTCTTACCATAACGCAACTTAACAGCATTAATATCAAAAGATTAGCCGTAAACAGGGAGTTATGATGATGATCATAAAATTCAACCTCCTGATAAGAGCTCTGTTGAAGATGAAAGATCTTACTGACGAAAAATCCGGTTAAAACAGTTAATCCAAACATGAGCAGACCGTTTAATACGAATAGTAAAAATGAACTAGTAACGACTTTTAGCCACTGTAATTTTTCATTTACTTTTTGAAATAAACCACGTAAGCACAGATAGCCCAGTACATTACAAATCGTTAAAATCACTAAAAAAAGAAGTAATGAATATTGATGTAAATACCCATAAACACATAATGCTATAAAATAATAATTATACAATAAGATAAACAATACTAAATGAAGCTTTGGGCTGTTTTGACAGGCTATCGCAGTGTCAATAGGTGTCATATCGGGGTTAAAGAATCTAACCATAAGATAGAATATCAGTGGAATGCAAACCAAAATAATCACAGCGTTAGATAGTAATAGTGATAAAGATTGTAATAGCGGTAGCGGTGTCATTGAATTGCTAAAATAGATATAGGAAATTAATTTAATAAAAACAGTGGTGATAAACATAATCAATCCACCTTGAAAGCTATTTTTTCTGGTAATTTGATGGATAGAATATTTATTTAATAGGATCAATGAGACAATAAAAATCATTATTGAAGCAGGAAGATATTCTATAAAAATAAATAATAGGAATCTAACTTTATAGATAAGGTCTTGAGACCAAAAAATTTCAAAGATTCCACGTTGTATCTCAGACACAAAAACCGCATCGATAATCCAAAAGCTTAAGCTAAATAGCCAGAAAAATAACACATACATCAAGGGCAATTTACAATAAGATACCTTCATTCCTACCTATCCTTATCAATTATTTTTTTATTTAAAGTTATGTTGTTATCGCTCAAGTCTAAAAAAGTAGGTGGAGCGAAAATTATTTAGCAAATTTTTTATTATTTGCCAATTACCCTCGTCCACCAGAGATAATTTGTTGTTTTAAATAGTGGTTAAATTAAAATGAATATCGATAACCTAGATTGATCTGTTTTTGATCAAACTTATTACCCACTGAGTAAACAGCATCACCATAAAGATGATGATTTTGATTTAACTGCATATTTACACCGATGCCGTTATCCCACCAGTTACCCCCAAAATCATATTTTTCTTTGGCGACATGATTAAAGGTATAAGCCGTTTCGCCGTCAAACTCTTTTAGGAATCCTGTTTTGATATAAATATCGATTGGGTTGTCATCAATCTGTGTTGAGTATCCTAAAATTGCACTGGTTCGACCGATCAGTGAGTTATAACGGCTTAATTTGGTCTTTAAGCCGTTGCTGGCTTTGATTGTTGCGCTATTTTGTTGTGAATAGGTAAGCTGCATTTGTGGTTCGATATACCATTGGTTGATATAAAAGCGTTTACCGATTTCGGCACCAATTGAAAAGCCTTTAGTATCACCGTCGCCTTTAACCGCATAACCACCACCTGTTTTCGTGTTAAATTTATGTGACATGTGCATATATTTGACTAATGCATCAAAATATAAACCATTGTGTGCTTGTAATGAGGTATATAACGCAACTGAATAGCTTTTGGTATGACCATCTCCGACATGATTATCAGTATTACCACGGGTAAATCCGCCCATAATACCGTAATAGATATCAAGATTATCATTATCCACTTTTCGATCGACGCCGAGTTGCAATCCATAATAGCGCATATCAAAATTAGATAAGCGATTATCATTAAATGAGCTTAATTTACCGGTGTAAATTCGACCCCAGACATCGCCACCGTCACCGTTATTTGTACGTAGCTGCCCCATTCTTTGTAGTAATGTTTGCGTTTCGACATAATTCATTAAATAGTTTGAATTCAGGATATTGGCGGCATTTTTTGCGGTATTAGTCAAAGTTGGTTTTGTTTTATCTTTGCCGGTATCGTTATTATTGCCGTTGTTACCGTCGCTGTTACCGTTGTTACCGTCGGTGTTGCCGTTATTACCGTCGGTGTTGCCGTTGTTACCGTCGGTGTTACCGTTGTTGCCGTCGCTGTTACCGTTGTTACCGTCGGTGTTGCCGTTGTTGCCGTCGGTGTTACCGTTGTTACTGTCGTTGTTACCGTTGTTGCCGTCGGTGTTGCCGTTGTTGCCGTCGGTGTTGCCGTTATTGTCGTCGGTGTTGCCGTTGTTGTCGTCGGTGTTGCCGTTATTGTCGTCGGTGTTGCCGTTATTGTCGTCGGTGTTGCCGTTGTTGCCGTCGGTGTTGCCGTTGTTGTCGTCGGTGTTGCCGTTATTGTCGTCGGTGTTGCCGTCGTTGTTGTCGTCGTCATCACTGTTATCGTCATTTACAACATTTGGATTGCTAATTGCCGACAATACCCAATCTTCAGAGGTTGTATCACGCTCACCGCTGACTTTGGTTAGCGTGTTAAATAAATAAGGCCCGATATCAAAAGAAGATGCCATAGCAAAATTGGCATTGCCGCCTTGGGTTTCAACTAAAGTTATTTTTTCGGTACCGTTTACCCGGTTGGCGCCAGTTTTATTGTCAATGAGGGCAATTTTATGATCGCCCCAAGCTTGCCTTACGCCAGTAATTTTAAGCAGATCGCCCGCAAGCGTTTGACCTATGCCAGTTCGCATTTCAAACAAACCTTCACCATCTAATGATTGAGCGATAAGCTCCATTTTATTGTGACTATCGAGCGTTAATGGCATGTTCGGGGTTGTGTAAGAATAACCAAAAGAGACTTTAGCTCCTTGATCTAAGGTTAAATGATCAAGATACGAATTATTGGTCATCTTCCACTGACTTTGATTACCCTCCAGGATAAGATTTATCTCGCCTTTATTATTGGCATATTGATTATTGTTATCCATTGAGGTTAATAAATACGATCCATCATAAAGAACGAAGTTTATAAGAGCATCACCCATGCGATCTTTCTTCGCATAAATATCGCCTTCAATAAGCGTTTGACCAGCGATATCAATTTCGCCCCCTAACGATTGAATTGCATTAAATTCTTGATTCGATTTACTCACAATTCGGTTTTTAACATCATCCGAAGTATAAATATTTAAAGACCCATTAAGCTGTTGCATGTTAATAGGGATACCATTGGCAATCATTAAATCAACACCGTTGCCAAATTCCATAAAATTATTTTCAATTGGATCAGGATTTACTGAGTTGATTGATTGTTGGTTAAACGCTATACCATGACTTTGTTGACCAGTCATATTGATTGACACATGATCTCTAAACTTTAAATAAGTACGGACAGCGTTAGGATTATTGGATTTAAGCGAATAAATAGCATAGCTATTTTGTCCGGCTGAATTAATGTTAACTTTGTTATGAAAATCGCCTTCGGAGTGAGATTGATCGCTAGAGTTGTACATTCGGATACCAATAAAAGCGTTGCTATTTGAGCTGGTACTATCAATGTTAATTTTATTGTAGGATAGCACTCTACCCTCACTTGCAATATAAATACCGGTACCTGCACCTTGCGCGATATTTAGATCGGTATGAAAATAAAATCTTCCACCGTTTCGAACATTCACCCCGTTAAAGCTGTTGTAATTGCCATTAGAATGGCTTTGAATATCAAATGAATTATCACCATAAATAAAAATTGATTGGTCGTTGTTGGCTTCTAAGGCTTTACCACTATCTTTAATGATATGGGGCCCTGCTGCTGAAGAAGTATCAATATCAATGGAATCTTGTTCACGATCGGTTGAAATACCACTATTGAGATAATTTGTGATATTAGTGTGGTCGATTGAGAGTGCGTTAGCTGACAATGGAAATAGCGATAAAGCGGTGGACGACACACTAACGAGTAGTGTGATTTTATTTAATTTTAATTTCTTCATGTTTTTTCCTTACTATTCCATGGAGTTATTTAAATTTATTTACTAAGAAATGTAATTTAATGGCAAATCAATGGTAAAATAGCAAATGTTATTTTTACTGTCTATCAAATAATCAAACTTTATCTTGCTTTTATTTTTCATTAAGTTGCTTTGCCTAACTGCCAACCATTTCCCCCTACTTAAAACAGGGAAATGTGGTCATAGCTTGATAAAAATGGAGGAAAAAGAGAATTGAGTAAGATGATAAATTTTTAAACAATCAATTTGCCTGGAATTTCAAAGCTTGTTTAACAAAATTATCGTTGAACAATCTGTAATAAATAACCACAACAGCAATACTATTTAACAACCCAAAAACGATAACAAACCACAATGGTGATTTCAAAAAAGTTATATTTAAACATATTTTTATACTTTTTAAATCACTCATTTTTAACTTCATTATCGATTTGTGCAATCAGCATAAGTTTGAGTGTTGTATTAATTTCACTAAATGCAAATGTTTTGATCGTATTTATCGCCGATAATGCCATTTGCCACTGTGTAAGTTCGGGATTGAATTTATCTGCTTTATTCATTAACTGATGATTAACTTGATCAAGTACCCGCTTATAAAAATCAAGATTATCAATTGATAACGCATACTCTTCGTTTTTTTGCCAATATTTGATGATATCAAACAAGCTTGATTGTTGCGTTAATTCAAACTCCGTAGGTGATAGTTTTTGATTATTTAACAAACGATATCCCCGGGCAGCTTTACTTTGTGAAAATAAGTGTAAATGGAATCGGCTCAGTTCGTTGGCAAAGTTTAAAAGATCGTGTTTATTACCGTGTTTGATCTCTAACTCGACTTCCTGAATTGGTATAGTTTGACCATTAGAGGTGATTTCACCTTGATCTAAGGCAACTTCAATTTCACTATTGGCAAACGAGATCAACCAGACTTGACGGGTAAAGTTGGTGGTAAAAAGTGGTTTTAAATTTTGTTGTAGCGTTGTAATATCACACGCTTTAGGGAACACTTGCGCCGGAAAAAGAGACAAATCGAGTTGTGGTTGACTTAAATCAACATTGTATTCAGCACGCTCATGTAAACCGGCGATAGCGTGACTATCACGCTTTAACGTCATTTCGTACTGTTTAGTCTGGTTGTTTTCCGTCGATCTTAGTCTTAATCCACAATGATGATTGCGCAAATAGTTATCGGCTGTATCATAATAGCTATTAGCCAAAGATAAGGTTGAAAATGTACGCTGCTTTTTCGATAAGCTCGAAAACTCAAGCTCATCACTACTCGCCCATTGATTTAAAAAGGCTTGAAGATTAGCAATATCTTCTTGATTAATTTGAAACTTTAATTCAATTTCATGGCTCATACAGATTTAATTTGTTAGTTAGTTTGCTATATCATATATCGAAAAGACAAGAAAATACAAATGACAATACTTGCTAAAAGTTGCCTGCTTGATTAAGGTTTCAAATAATCTTGCCAGCATATGCAATAATAGCTTTTTTAAAAAGCTATTATTTAACAAATGGATAATAATTATTTAATGCTTATGTAATAATTACTTAATCACACGAAACGGGTTGGCTGGCTTTTTATCGGTTTGTGTTGTCGGGTTAGATGACTTTTCACGTTGCATTTCATATTGCGGTTCATCATGAAAACCCATACCCATGCCATTTTCACGAGTATAGATACTAACTAACGCTTCCATTGGAACAATGATATGTTCGGACACGCCTGAAAAACGGGCATTAAATTCAATCCGATCATTGTTTGCTAAATATTGCCCAACTGAATGGGGCGCAATATTCAACACGATCTGATTATTTTGAATAAATTGCCGTGGCACCTGTACCCCCGGAACGGTTGTGTTAACGAGAATATACGGGGTTAATTGATTATCTAAAATCCAATCATAAATAGCCCGAAAAAGATACGGGCGACGTGGCAACATTTGTTCATATTCCATAAAGGTTACCTTGTTGATTTCAATTGCAATTAAAAGGGTTGATTATGCCCTAATTTTCTTTTCGTCATCGGTTAACGAACTGACAAAAGCAGGACGTTCAAAAATACGTGCCATATAGCTTAAATAATTCTTTTCAGCCACTTTAGGCAATTCAATGCCCATAACAGGTAAACGCCATAATAGTGGTGCAAAATAGCAATCACATAAGGTAAAATCATCACTCATAAAATAGTCTTTTTCTTTAAACATGACCGAGATAGAAACAAGATCATCAAGTAAGTTTTTGCGAGCGACTTTTGCTGCATCACTATCCGGATCAGCAATAATGGTTTCATAGGCGCTGTACCACTCTCGTTTGATACGGTACATTGTCAATCGAGAATTTGCACGCACAATTGGGTAAACAGGCATTAACGGTGGATGCGGGAATCGCTCATCAAGATACTCGAGGGCAATGTGAGGCTCAAACAACGTGAGATCACGATCGATTAAGGTTGGGATAGAGCTATATGGGTTAAGATCCAAAAGTTCTTGGGGTAAGTTGTCAGCTTTGACAAACTCAATCTCCGCAGTTACGCCTTTTTCCGCCAGCACAAAACGAATCTGATGGCCGTAAATATCAGTTGTATCACAAAATAATGTCATTACAGAACGTTTATTAACAGCAACAACCATGTTCACTCCAAATATTAAAATTAAATTTTAGTTTAGATAAGTTCTATTCTAGCAAATTGGATAACAAATTTGTTAAAAAAAATGAATTTTCTTATTAAGAATCGCCGAAATATGACGATTTTGACAAGAAATTTCAGATTTTATAGGTGTTTAAGCAAAAAAAGTGATCAAGATTTAAGATTTTAGCGTTGTGATAAGATTTTTTGACGGGAAATATCAGTAAAGTTATTTCACTATTTTTCAGCAAGCACGTTAAACATAAAAAAACCCGACCAATGCCGGGTTTTTGGTACAACTTGATAACGTTTTTGTAAAATACAATTAACGTTTGCTGAATTGTGGACGACGACGTGCTTTGCGTAGACCCACTTTTTTACGTTCTACTTGACGTGCATCACGAGTAACAAAGCCCGCTTGACGTAATGATGAACGTAAAGTTTCATCATATTCCATTAATGCACGAGTAATACCGTGACGAATCGCACCAGCTTGACCTGAAATACCGCCACCTTTAACAGTGATGTAAAGATCAAGTTTGTCAGTCATTTCAACTAACTCAAGTGGTTGCATCACAACCATACGAGCAGTATCACGACCAAAGTATTGCTCTAAAGAACGTTTGTTAATAACGATATTTCCACTACCTGGTTTAATAAACACACGAGCAGCAGAACTTTTGCGGCGACCTGTACCGTAATATTGATTATCAGCCATCTTTTATCCCCTTAAATATCTAATACTTGCGGTTGTTGTGCCGCATGATTGTGCTCACTACCAGCATAAACTTTTAGTTTACGGTACATTGCACGACCTAGAGGACCTTTCGGTAACATGCCTTTTACAGCGATTTCGATGACTTGTTCAGGATGACGTTCAATCATTTCTTTGAAAGTCGCTTCTTTAAGCCCACCGATGTAGCCAGTATGACGATAATAGATCTTATCAGTGCGTTTTTTGCCTGTTACAGCAACTTTCTCGGCATTGATAACGATAATATAATCACCTGTGTCAACATGTGGTGTATATTCTGCTTTGTGTTTACCACGCAAACGGCTTGCGATTTCAGTTGCTAAACGACCTAACGTTTTGCCTTCTGCATCCACAACATACCAGTCGCGTTTAACTGTTTCTGGTTTAGCTGAAAAAGTACTCATTCGTAATTATCCAATAATTTAATTAATCTCACGTTAATAAATCATATGATTTATTTACACTTTTTTGATTGCTGCTATTAATTAACTAACCCCTTCGAGTTGTTATACTAATTTTGACAACCGAAAACAGCGTTGGGAAGAACGCTGTCGTAACGTGGGTGGCGATATTATACAGAAATATATAAAAAGCGCTAGCGTTTATCATAAAAAATCGTAGCGAGAAAAAACAGTTACTGTTAAACTCTTTAAAAAACTCAATTAGCCAATATCAATATCTATGAAAAATCTAATCCAACTTACCGATAAAGAGTATATTAGCAAAGGCTTACACCGCAAATGTTATCATCATCCTGATGATGCCAATAAATGTATCAAAGTTAATTATAACGAAGGTGCGCAAGAAGAAACCAGCCGTGAGATAGCGTATTATAAACACCTTATCAAACGTCATATCGCGTGGGACGCATTGGCGCAGTATTATGGTGCGGTCAATACTAATCTTGGCGAAGGTCAAGTTTTTGAGTTGATTCGAGATCAAGACGGTAACACATCAACTACCCTTGAAAAATATCTTGCTGATGAGCAACTGACTTCGCAGTACTATTCAGCGCTGGTAACCGCTTTGAAAAAATTAAAAGCCGATTTATTGCGTGATCGCATTATTACCATGACCATTAAAAGCAAAAATATTTTGTTTCAACATCAATCTGCCGATCAAAACCGATTAGTCATTATTGATAATATCGGCAATTCAACCTTTATTCCCATTGCCAACTACATCGATTTTTTTGCTAAAAGCAAAATTGAACGAACTTGGCAACGATTTTTAAAATCACTAATCAGAGAAAATACCCATAATCCTTTGATCACAAATCTGGTCAATGATGTGAATCACTCAGCTTAAGTTCTGCAATGGTACCTTGCTGGTTTGCTCTGTTTTTTAACGTAAATTGCCCATGATGTAATTTGGTTATACGGTTGACAATACTCAGACCAAGCCCGATACCATTATGTTTCCTGTCCATACGGAAAAACGCTTGTGTCAGTTTTTCCGTTTTTGACTCATCAATACCACTCCCCTCATCTTCTACTGTTATCACAATCATATCGGCTTGTTTAAAGCAACTTACCGTTATTTTGCTGTTTGCCGGGCTATAACGATAACTATTTTCCACTAAGTTGCGAATCAATAATCGAATCAAGGTAGCATCACCATTAAAAAATAGCTGATTATCTTGATAATACCATACTAGCTGTTGCTGTTTTTGCTCAGTTAATTCGGTCAGTTCATCAGAAAGTGGGATGATGATGTCGTCATAAAAATTTATCTTCTGATATTGCCCAATAGTGAATTTTTGACTTGCCCGTGCCAGCATTAACAATTGTTCAACCGTATTGACCAGTCGATCTATCCGTTCAATTAATTCACGGCAATCAATCTTATTTTTGTTTTCTAAAAGTTCTAAATGTAAGCGAATGCCGGCTAATGGCGTGCGCATTTCATGAGCAACGTCCGCTGTGAACAAGCGTTCTTGTACCAATGTATTACTTAATCGGACAAAGAGTTTATTTAACACATTAGTGATTGATTTGATTTCCCGCATGTGGCTAATTTGGCTAATGGGTTTAAGATTATCTTCTGTACGTTGATTTAAATCTTGTTCAAGTATTTCAAGCGGCTTTGTGATCCATTTGATCGCTTTATAAGCCAAAAATAGCGTGACTAACATCATCGAAAACGCTGAGCAAAATAAGGCAAAAATGGCTTCTAGCTCTTCGTGCTCAACAACTTCATCAATCTTATTTTGACTTAACGTTAAATTGACAAGGACATCGATTTGCTCTTTACTTTCATGCCATAACCATAATACCGTGATAATTTGACATATCAGCATAATTGCGCCCAGCGTGAAAAAGAGATTCCAACGGATACTATGGCGAATGTTACTGAGGGATTGACGAATCATATCTGATTTTATCCATAAAGCGAGAAAACTGATTATTGACTAACATCGAGTTGATAGCCATAACCACGAACAGTCCGAATGGTTTTTCGGCCTAGTTTAGTCCGTAAACCGTGAATATACACTTCTAGCACATTGGAGCTAGGGTCACTTTGCCAATCATATAAATCATTTTGTAACAGATCACGATGAACCTTTTCGCCCGCTTTAAGCATCAAACGGGATAAAACAATAAACTCTTTGGGCGTAAGGGTCACTTCTTTATCATCCAATGTCACTTTTTGTTGTTTGATATCAATAGTAATTGCACCATAAGTTATTACATTATCAGCCGTTCCTTGATTTCGGCGAATTAATGCTCGCACTCTGGCAAGGAGTTCGGTCAATGCAAAGGGTTTAATTAAATAATCATCCGCTCCTTGATCTAAACCTTCGACGCGATCTTCAATCGTATCACGAGCGGTTAATATGAGCACAGGGATATCAATATGATTTTTACGCCAGCGCATCAACAGCTCTAAACCGTCGCAATCGGGTAACCCCAAATCTAATATGATCAAGCTAAATTGAGAAAATTGGATAAGATCTTCCGCCTGCTTGCCATTTGATGCCACTTCACATACATAACCATTAGAGGTAATACCGTCATAAAGCCCTTTTTGTAATAGACTATCATCTTCTACAATCAGTATTTTCATTAGGAATCACCCCAGTTATCGATATTAGAATCATGAGCATATTTTGACATTTATTATATGCTTTGCTGCACATATACCAAATCATTATTGTTAGTTGCCATAAACGTTTTATTATTATCTATTGAGTCAGCTATCGGGATTTATTCGCACGCAACAACCAAATCTTATTGATGATGTATGCCGATATCAAACTCAATAAAAATCCGGTTACGATATCGAGTGGCCAATGTATTCCAAGATAAATACGGCTCCAACAAACCAGCAAGGCAACAATTGTACAAAAGTAAAGCAAGGTTTTTAATTGAGATTGATAGTTGAAATATATAGTGCAACAAATTCCCCAAACAAATACTGCATGCTGACTAGGAAATGAGCTGGTTTTATCATGATATAGATAATTCGTACCAATATCCAGTGCAAACGGGCGGGGTGAATAGATCAGATGTCGAATTAAAAATGTGATGCTAAGTGCTACGATTAAAGTGACAACAATCTTAATAATCAACAAGCGATAACTTTTATTAATTGCGCCACCGATAATGAGCACAATAATCGGTAGAAAGGCCAGATAGTTGGCACAAAAGATAGCAAAAGAGATAAACAGCTTCGATGCATGATCAGAAGCATTGATTAACAAAAAAAGTTGAGTATTTAAATCGCGCCACATACCGCATCCACTTGAATTATTGATTACTTTTGAATAATTTAATCGTTAAATCTTAAAAAAACCTTAATAAATCATCAAGCCAATAACCATATTAAGCAATCTGTATGGCGTAATGATACGATAAAATCGTTTAAGCAAAGGAGCAAACAGCAAGTGTCGATGTATCGTTATCAATGCGTAATTGTCGATATCGTATTTGTTATTAACGTAGTTGTTGATAGATAGTTTAAGCTTAGTCACCCTATTTTTTAATTTTTCTGATTGAATCGTTTTTGCGTCAATCGCGAAACAGAAATATCGAGTGATGCGCAAATCACAAAATAGACCAAAATAACAAATAAAAAGATTTCGGTCGGATAAACCATACTGCGGTTGTTAATCTGCGTAGCAATAAAGGTAAATTCAGCAACACCAACAATATAAGCTAACGAGGTGTCTTTGATTAATGATACCCATTGATTGACAAACGACGGCAACATCATTTTCAACGCTTGAGGTAAAATAATATAGCCAATCACTTGTCGTTTTGTCAGCCCAAGCGAGTAAGCTGCTTGCCACTGCTCGTTAGCTATCGCCACCATGCCAGCATGCACAGAGTGCCCAATATAAGCAGCGCCGATGAAGGTTAAGGCCGAGATCACGGTTGCAATTGCCGGTACATCAATATTTAACAAAACCGGCAAAAGAAAATAAGTCCAAAAAATCAGCATAATGACCGGAATAGCCCGTAAAAAACCAAGTAAAATGATGAGTAATTGACGAGCGATGCCGTTAAGAACGGTCAGACCGATACCGGCGAGTATGCCTAATAGCGTTGAGAAGATTATCGCAATAACGCTCATCATTAGCGTTAAAAATATACCGCCGGGAAAGTTACCCCACATAAGATAAGGCAAATTATCCCAAATAACCGTTAATCCTTTAAGTTCCATTATTTTCTAAACCTTACTGGTTGATAATCTTGTTGTTTGATAAATATTGCCAAGGGTACCAACTATCACAATGGCTAAAATATATAACAATGTTGCTATAGCAAAATCTTGAAATGTTTTTAGTGACTCTGTTTCAATCTGCCGTGATACATAAGAAAGCTCAAGCACCCCGATAGCCATGGTTAATGATGAATTTTTGATGATATTCATATATTGACCAATTAAAGGCGAAAAGGCGATACGAAAACTTTGCGGTAATATGATAAATCGCATACTTTGCCACCAACTTAACCCCAATGCTAAAGAGGCTTGCTGTTGACCCTTTGCCACGCCGGAAATCCCAGCCTGAAACTCTTTGGCAATAAAAGCGCTTGAATAAAATGTTAACGCAATTAAACCGATGATAAATTCAAAAGAAGGCATTTTTAACGTGAAAAAATAGCAAGAGATTTGTGGTTCATCTAATAACGCCATTTTCAATTCAGCCGGCAACAAGTTGCCTACGCCAAAATACCAAAAAAACAGTTGAGGCAATAATGGTGAATAACGAAAAATAGCGTTATATCCCCCTATTACCCCTTTAATCAATTTAAAGTGGCTTTGCTCTGCAATAGCTAATAAAAAACCTAAAAGCGTTGATAAAATAATGGTGAGAAATGAAATCGCTAAGGTGACTAAAAAAGCATCCCATAACCACCATAAATATCGAGGCTCAAGTAGTTGCTCAAACATGGTTACTGACCGTTACCTATTTTAAAATCACCACGTGGCATGGCCGATCTAGTATCTGGTCCAAACCAACGATTATAAATAGTGACAGCCTCGCCGTCTTTTTCAAGATTTAATAAAATTTGATTCACTTTATCTTTTAAACGTGTTTCACCTTTTGGAATGCCGACGGCTTGATACTCTTGAGTGATACTAAATGGTGAAATTTCAAATTCTGCACGTTGATCTTCCGGCACATTAGCCAATAAACCAATTAGCTTAGCATCATCTTGAGTAATAGCATTAACTAGCCCATTACGTAAGGCAGCAAAGGCAAAAGGCGTATCGTCATACGAAATCACTTTAGCAGTAGGATACTTTTCACGTAGGGTAATTTCCATTACCGTCCCTTTATCTGCGCCAATACGAAGATTGTTAAGATCATCTGCCGTTTTTAACACGCCTTTTTTAGCAACAAATTTTTGTCCGGTTGCAAAGTAAGGCACACTAAAATCGACCGCTTTGGCACGCTCCTCAGTCACTGTAAAATTAGCCACAATTAAATCGGCTTTTTGTGAAGTTAATAAAGGTATACGATTGGCTGGATTAGTGGGAACTAACTCAACTTTTACATTTAAAGCTTTACCGATTTCATTAGCATAATCAACATCAAGCCCGACAATTTGATTAGTCTTTTCATCGATATAGCCAAACGGCGGATTACTATCAAATACCGCTATTTTGATCTGTCCGCGTTTTTCAATATCATCTAAGCGATCGGCATAGACCGAACTCGCAACAAATAATGAGCCAATTAAGGCAACCGCCGTCAGTGATTTAGTTAAAAATTTCATTGTTATTATCCCCCATTGGACTTTGTATAGGGTTTCAGTCTATCAATAAAGTATTTGGGTTAATAAATAACAATTATTTAGGTGCTTATAACTTAAAGTTATATTTAAAATGACCCATAACTTATAAATAGTACACCATTGTACTATTAGCAATAAAATAACTCGGGTTTTAGCATTTAAAACCTTTACACATCATAGTATCAAGCTGAGTGTCTTTGCACTTTTGTGCCGGCTGGATTGTGAAAAGGTTCCAATCGAAAAATAATAAAAGGCAAATACATTGTAAAATAGATAGTAAGGTAAAAATCATCTGAATTGATAAAAGTTCTCTCTGTACACTCACCACCGACCGATTTGATATTCAAAATAAATATGGTTATTAAGATCCAAATTCCCTGCCAACTACAAGATTTAAAAGAGACTATTGAGTTAATTTAAATTAATAAACAAATATGATATTGATTGAAAATTAGACTGAATTCAACAATCATCTTTACCATAAGACCGTTGTTGATGCTATTATGAAAGTTAATCCTAAAGGTGTGTTATTTACAAAAGTGGAAGATTGGTCTTTCTAATTTTCGAGAAGATTTGAAGATATTAATCCAACTGAAACAACGAGGATGAAAATATCCGAGAGTTAATTTTATATGAATGATGAAATTTAGTTAAAAATAAACTTCATTCCCACTACAAAAAGAGCAGGATAAATTCTTGCTCTTTGCTCAAGAAAATACTTCAAATTATCCTAAGCCTAACTTACAACCAATAATGCCCCCCTATAAATACATTTATACCGAACAGATTACCTATTTCTTTTTATATAAAAACACTTATCGTTTTTAAATAGACTATTTATTAGTCATATGTTAATATTTCAAAAAAGGATTTTTATTAGATTTTGATTTTATATGGATTTTTTATTTAAATATAGCTGTATTGCGGCTGTAACAATCGTATTAACATCACCCATAGCAATAGCTCAATTGCCTGCTACGCAACAGTTGGGTGATATGCAACTGATTCATCAACAAGAGCGTCAAAAGGCTTTAGAAGAATCATTAAATACCACTGCTCCCGATATTCATTTGCTTCCGCCGACAACCAGTGTCAACGAGTTAAATTTTCCGCAAGAGTCTTTATGTTTCAATATTGATCAGGTTCAATTGCTTGAGCGTGATAAATTACCCTGGTTTGTTCCTTTAAACAAGCTTGCCCAACAAGCAGAGCATCGCTGTTTAGGCGCTAAAGGGGTGAACATTTTAATGAGCGCCATTCAAGATCGCTTAGTCAGTTATGGCTATATTACTACAAGAGTGGTTGTGCCGGAGCAGGATTTAACCCAAGGGGTGTTAAAATTACTCCTGGTTGAAGGTAAAGTGAGACATGTACGTTACACCGATGACAGTGATAAATATGCGCAACTTTACACCGCGATGCCGGCAAGAGAAGGGAAAATCTTAAATTTACGTGATATCGAGCAAGGGCTTGAAAATCTTCAGCGCATACCGACAGTCAGCACGCAAATGCAATTAGTCCCGGGTGATAAGCCGGGTGAAAGCGATATTATGATTAGTCGCAAGCAGACTAAAATGTGGCGATTAGGGTTATCGATTGATGACTCGGGCACCAAAGCTACCGGTCGTGATCAGGGTGGTGCCACTTTATATCTGGACAACCTGTTATCATTGAGTGATTCGTTTTATGGATCAGTAGGACATGATTTAAACGGAAAAGGCGAATACGGCTCCCGTAACTTTTTATTGTCCTATTCGGTACCTTTCGGCTATTGGACGCTCAATACATCATTATCCGGTAATAAATATCATCAAACTGTAGCCGGGCAAAATGTCAATTATCAGTACAGTGGGCGCAGCCGTAATGCCAATATCCAACTTAGCCGCGTTATTCACCGTAATGAGTCACAAAAAACAACCTTAAGCTATGGCCTTTCACTGCGCCAATCGCATAACTATATCAATAATACGGAGCTTGAAGTTCAACAGCGCAAAACCACACATTGGCAATTGGGTTTACAGCATCGACACTATATTAAAGATATCACGTTAGATGCGGGTATAACTTATCAAAAAGGCGTACGTTGGTTTAATGCTAAAAAAGCACCGGAAGAAAAAAGCCCGGAAAATAGCGGCAGTCCCCTGTCTGAGATCTTTTTAGTTAACTTTTCAGCCAATGTCCCATTTAGTTTGGCTGAGCAACCGTTTCGCTATCGATTAGATTATCAAGGGCAATATACCCGAGGCGGGGATTTAACCTCACCTGAACAGTTTTCAATCGGCGGACGTTGGAGTGTACGCGGTTTTGATGGCGAGCTTACCTTGAAAGCCGATCGAGGCTGGTATTTACGTAATGAGTTTGCCTGGCAAGCACCGCTTAATCACGAGCCTTATCTGGGTATTGATACCGGTGAAGTATCCGGTACCAAAAGTGAGTACCTGCTTGGCCGACATTTAACCGGTGGCGTTGTTGGTGTGCGGGGCAATAATTATGGATTCTATTATGACTTCTTTGCCGGTAAGCCAATTCGCAAACCGAAAGGATTTAAAACCAATCCATTGACGTTAGGCTTTAATATCAATTGGAATTATTAACTGAGTATTGCGTGAATTACACATCGTATACCCGACCAGTTATACATGGAAATAAGTAATAAACAGAATGGAATGAAGGAATTAAAAAATGAATAAGCACCTATATCGAGTCATTTTTAATAAAAAACGCGGTATCCAAATGGTTGTCGCCGATATTGCTAAAACGCCTAATGGTCATGAAAAAGCCAATAAAGAAGATAAACAATCATTATTCAAATCCTGTTTATTTGCATTGCAACCGATAAGCTTATTCGTATCTATCACGTTAGGCTTTGTATCCATCATCTCACCAGCCTATGGTAATAATATTGTTGTTGATAATCAGGCAAATAAAAATCAGCAACCGCAAGTGATCTCGGCGGCAAATGGTGTCACCCAAATTAATATACAAACGCCGAATAATAAAGGTCTTTCACACAATAAATACACCCAATTTGATGTCTCACAGCAAGGGGTAATTTTAAACAACAGCAGCAAAATCAATCAAACCCAGATTGGCGGTTATGTTCAAGGTAATGAAAACTTAAAAACAACCGGTCCGGCTAAAATTATCTTAAATGAAGTCAATTCACGTAATCCAAGCCAACTAAATGGCGTGATTGAAGTTGCCGGACAAAAAGCGCAAGTGATTATCGCTAACCCTTCGGGTATTACCTGTCATGGTTGTGGCTTTATTAACGCGAATCGAGGCACCTTAACCACCGGTACCCCGACTATCGATAATGGTGAATTAACCGGTTACCGGGTTGAACAAGGACATATTAATGTCACCGGTAAAGGGCTCGATGGCTCAACGCAAAGCTATACCGATTTAATTGCCCGCTCAGTATCGATTAATGCTGCGGTATGGGCAAATGAAGCCAATGTTATCACCGGTAAAAATCAAGTCAGCCGTGATACCAAAAACGTTACTGCGTTAGACAGTACTCATACCGAAGATAAACCCGAAGTATCGATCGATGTTTCACAATTTGGCGGCATGTATGCCGGTCAAATCAACATGATTGGTACCGAAAAAGGCGTTGGGGTACACAATGCCGGCGAACTTGGCGCAAGCTCAGATAATATCGTGATTCGTGCAGACGGAAAAATTATTAATACCGGTACATTACAAGCGCAGAAAGATATCACCTTAAACAGTCAACAAGATATCACTAATCGCCGTCAGATCTACAGTAAACAAAATATTAAATTAAATAGTCAAAATGCGATCACCAATGAAGGGGCAATCATCGCTCAACATGATATTACCTTAAATGCCAAAAAAATCGACAGCACTGAGGCAAGTCGAGTTGCCGCCGGCATTAATGAGCAAGGAAAACTGATCCATAATAAAGGCAATATTTCCGGCACCGCAAATGACATCAATTTCAACGGTAAAAACAGTGCCGGCCAGACACTATCGCTCAATGCAAAGAACAATCTGAATCTGAACAACAGTCAAACTTATGCCAATAAGCTGCATTTGACCGGTGAAGAGAATATTTCTCTCAATTCGGCAAAAATTCAGACAGAGCAACAATTACAGTTATCAAATAACCAACAAATCGATATTGATAACGCCACAGTGCAAGCTAAACAAGGGATTGAAATACAAACCAATAAGCTCACCGCCGACCATAGCCAACTGTTAGCGCAAGAGTCTATCACCTTAAAAGCAGATCAAATAAAAGCGCAAGCAGCAGACCTTAACACTAATAGTACCATTGATATCCAGGCCAATGATGTGCAGATGCAATCGGGTAACTTAAGTGCTAAAGGGGAAATTTCACTATCGGCAAATAACGCCATTATGGATAATTTACAGGCCGTTACTGAGCAATCATTAGCAATTACCGCTCAAACGTTATCCACGCAAGAAGCCAATATACAAGCCGGGCAAGATATCTATGTTGAAGCCAATACCATCGAAAACGCTTCAAGCTTTATCCGATCGAATGGGCCGATTAATTACTACTTTAATCGCTTAAATAATCAAGGCGCCACCTTAGTCAGCGGCCGGGAAATCAGCCTGACCGGTGATAACCTGTTTAATGAAAAGGGTAAATTGCAAGGTACCGGCAACATTCACATTTCAGCTTATCAATTATTTAACAACCAATTTGGTACAATTTTATCAGATAAATCAATCATGGTTTATTCTGAAAAAATCAACAATGATAACGCTAAATTGATCGCCAATAATGGCTTATCACTCTCTGCCCGGCAGTTATCGACCAACAACAGTTATTTGTATGGGTATACTAACATAACATTAGATGCGGAAAAGCAATTGAGTGCCAAAGGTGCAACTCTTTATTCCGAAGGCATCATTGCATTAGACAGTGAGCAAATTGATTTAACCGATGCTTCTGTCAGTGCTAAGGACGATATTAACGTTAGTGGTCAGCAACAGAACTTAACCAAAAGTGAGTTTTTATCCAACGGTCAAATCAATTTGGACGCCACGACCATTGAGGCTGACGATGCGGTTATCAGAGCGGCCAAAGATCTATCCATTAAAGCTTTAAAGCTGGCATCATTCAACCGTGGTCAATTGTACGCTAACCAACAACTGAATCTGACAGCGGCGCAAGCCAACACCCATCATTCAACGCTTTATGCCATAAATGGCATGACGATCAACACGACCGAACTCAATAACCAGGACGGCAAATGGATCAGTGGCGGTCATGTTGCAATATTCGCCAAATACTTTAATAACCAATACACCAATATTCAGGCTGAAAAAGACCTGACTATTGACAGTGAGCAGTTAGATAACCGTGAAGCAACCTTAATATCTTTCAAAAATCTGGCCATAAATACCCAGGATCTCGACAACACAAAAGCGCGAATTCAGGCAAGTAAAATAAGTATTAATGCAACCGGAAACGTTAACAATAATGCCGGTATATTCATTGCCCAAACGGCAGGTATCGATATTAATGCCAATAACATCATCAACAGCGCTGCTCGACTTTGGGGAGTGCAATCTATTACCCTAAAATCCAACCAGTTAGATAATCAAAAAGCGCAATTATCCAGTAATGGCATCATTAATCTAACCAGCGATGTTATGGATAATCGATCGAGTGTGATTCAGGCTAAACAAGGCATTGAGATTAAAAGCAAGCAACTTAGCAGTGACCTTGCGCAGTATGTTTCTGAAGGTGATTTCACTATCAACAGTGAAAACGCCTCACTCAATCAAGCCTCGCTTGGTAGTAAAGGCAATATGCAAATTAATACACAGCACGTTTTAGCGTTACAAAATGCCCAACTGGTTGCTGAAAAAAATATGCAAATTCGCGCTGAGCAAATCAATACCACGGAAAGTGAAATTGGCGCACAAGGCAATATCGATGTTGACGCCTCAACGCTGATTAATAACCAGGCTAAATGGCAGGCAAAGCAGAATATCAACATTAACGCTAACCAATTTGATAACTCAGGGGCTCAACTTGTTTCAGATCAATCCATAACTATTCACAGCCAGCAACTGAATAATGATCAAGCGGCGTTGAGTGCTAAAGACAATATGACGATCGAGGCACAAACCGTCGAGAATGCCGAGGCTAAATTATTTAGCGGTCAATCAATTACCGTTGATTCAACTAAACTCAATAATCAAGACGCCGTGTTTAAAGCCGATAATGCAATAACGATCAATAATCAGGCGTTTAACAACGCTAATGCGACTTTAGTGGCGAATGCGGCCATAAAAATAGCCACCAAAGCACTGAATAATGCTAATGCAACATTACAATCGCAAACAGAAATTGCGGTCAAAGCCGATCAATTTGACAATCAGTCCGCCTTACTGCTTTCCGGTAAAAACGGTACCAATATTGAAAGCCAAACACTCAATAACCAACAAGCAAAAATATTAACGCAAGGCGATTTGACCATTAAGGCTGACGACATTGCTAACCAAAATGCCAAATTAGTGGCGGATAAAGCGATATCGATTCAAACCAATCAAATCAATAACCAACAAGCTGATTTACAAGCCAAAGGCAATATCGACATTAATGCGGCAACGCTTGATAATGAGTTGGCTAATGTGGTGTCGGAAAACACTATTACTTTCGATGTTGCTAACGGTATCAACAACCGTTTTGCTGAGCTGACCGCCAGTGGCGCCATTAAACTCGCTTCATTAAATGGTCATATTGAAAATCAACATGCCAAATTATTGTCTAATAACGGTATTTCATTACAGGCAATCAATATTGATAACCAATCCGCCTCGTTTAAAACCAATGGTCTTGTTGATATTAAGGCACAGCAAATTAATAACCGCCAATCTCACTATGTGGCAGAAAATATCCTGCTCGAAAGCAACGCTTTAAACAATCAGTTAGCCAGTTTAACCGCCAATAATAAAATTATTATTGATGCTAAGGACTTTGATAACGATCAAGGTTATTTACTCTCTGACAACTTATTGCTCAAAACAAAATCATTTCGTGGTAATGGTACGATTAAAACGAAAAATGATTTATCGCTTGAGTTAGAAGACAGTTTTGTTAATGACAGTGAAATTACCGCGAATGGTCACTTATCGATTAGCAGTGAAAATGACATCATCAATAAAAACAAAATTACAGCCGGCAAACAAGTCAGCTTAAAAAGCCAACAACTTATCAATGAACAACAAGCAGAAATTAGTGCCGATTATCTGGCATTAAATCATCAAAATGCCACCAACTATGGCCTAATTAATGGCACAACCGCAATTATTGACAGTAACACATTAAATAACTTACAAACCGGTCGAATCTATGCCGATAATTTAGCCATTAACGCCATAACGCTGAATAATCGGGCACAAAATGGTACTGCGCCGGTCATTGCTGCCCGACAAAATTTTCATTTAGGGGTCAATACGCTCAATAACTATGCGCATGCTCAGTTATTGAGTCTGGGTGATTTTATTATTGGCGGTGAACTTGATGAACATTACAATGTAAAAGGTCAAGCCGAACTGATTGAAAACCATTCAGCAACCATTGAATCACACGGCAATTTATTGATTAATGCTAAGCGCATTAATAATATTAATGACCATATTGTCACTGAAATGCGCCAAAGTGACGAGCCACCGGAACATGAAGTCTATTTTCAAACGTCTGAGGGGGAAGGGAAAACCAAATACTCGCCTGATGATGTGCTTTATCGCATTAAGAGTAAATATATGAGTCATGCTCAAGGCGTGTCTTGTGACAAACATAGTCGATGTTTGTACAAATGGAATGATATTCCATTGAATTTACGTAATACCATGAATTTACAAAGAATGTATGTTCCAAGTAAAGGCGTATACGGGGCGGAAAATTCCTGGCATTATGACATCTATAAACAAAAATATCGTACTGTATTGATTGAAACAGATCCAAGTAAAATCACCGCTACCGGTAATATTACGATACAAGGACAAACGTTAAATAATCACGACAGTAAAATTATTGCCGGTAAAAATGTCAATATTAATGTCGATCAGTTAAACAATATCTCGCAAGAAGTTTTATCAAAATATGTCTATTCGGGAAGGGTTAATTTACATAGAAAAAAAAGTAAAGGTGAATATAGATTTAGATCCTATAATTATACAAAAGCCGATGAAGCGTTTATTGATAATGCATTAAATACCAATATTTTAGATCATCAAATATTTGAGCAGGCTCAATTAAACGATACCGCTCGTCAACCAACCACGGTTGAAAATACCCATCAACATGTTGATATTAATCAGCCTGTTCAAGATTCAGCTAAGCAACACGAAAAACAGATTGATAACCCGCATTTTGGGCACGATAACACCACGGCGGTTAACGCGACAATCGATAAACAGGAGGTTATCACCTCTGCAAATACCCCTGTCGATAATAATATTGATGACCATTTAAATCAGCAAAGCCAACAGGCAGATCATGCCGATTTAGCCACCGCCGATAAGGGTATCACCCCGCCTAAAACTATCAGCATTTATGAGCCTAATTTAACCCTGCCGGATAACAGTTTATGGATCGTCAATAAAGATACCGATAAAAATTATATTATTGAAACCGACCCTAACTTTACTCAGCGTAAGAAATGGTTAAGTTCAGACTATATGTTAAGTCGCTTAAAAGCCGATCCGGACTCGGTGCTTAAGCGCTTAGGTGACGGTTATTATGAACAACAACTGATTAAGGAACAAATCGTTGGTTTGACCGGTCATCGCTATTTGCAAGGCTATGAAAATGATTTAGCGCAGTATCAAGCCTTAATGGATGCCGGTATTAGCTTTGCTAATCAATACGGTATTGCGCCGGGGGTGGAGCTGTCTGCTGAGCAGATGAAAGCGTTAACCACTGATATGGTCTTGTTGGTGAAAAAGCAGGTGGTCATTAATCATCAAGCTATCGATGTTTTAGTGCCGCAGGTTTACATTGTTAACCGCACTGAGCTCAGCCATGACGGTGCGTTAATTGCCGGTGATAATGTCTTTATTAAAGGTCAGGCGCTTAATAGCAGTGGATTAATTAATGCGAAAAAAGATATTCAGTTATCCGGCAATAATGTCACCAATAGTGGCACGGTATTTGGTGAGCGGGTGGCAATTGATGCGAAAAATGATATTACCAATTACGGGAAGTTAGTCGGTGATAAGCTGGTTTATTTATCTGCCGATAATGATATCAATCTTCTGTCCGGTACCCGCACGCAAATCCGTGGTAATAATGTCACCACCAATATCGACCAGGCCAGTATCATTCAGGTGAATAATGGCAATATTGTTATCGATGCCGGGCATGATATTCATGCTAAAGCCGGCTGGATTATTAATAATGCCGAGACAGGCAATACGTCGTTGCACGCCGGTCATGATATTCGCTTTACTGCCGCTGAGATTGAAGAGAAGTTAGATTTAGGTGGCGGCAAACATTATCGTAAAAGCCATGAACACAATGTCGTTGGCAGTGAAATCAGTGCCGCTAATAATGTGACGTTAAGTGCCGGGCATGATATTGATGCCAAAACGGTCGATATTGCTGCCGGTAAGCAATTAGGGCTTTATGCGGATAATGATATCGCTATCGGGACGTCGTCTGAGCGATTTGAGTTAGATGAGTTCCATAAGAGTTCGAGCAAAGGCTTTTTAAATAAAACGACCACCACCACGCAGACGCAAATCGATAATACCACCGAAAAAGGCAGTCAGCTCTATGGCGATAGTGTCACCATTGCCGCCGGGAATAATTTAAGTGTCACCGGTAGTCAGGTGGTCGGTACCCATGATGTCAATCTGAAGGCGGGCAATAATATTGATATTGATGCCGCCGGGGAGTCTTATTACCGTAAACAAGAGACGAAGACAAAAAAATCCGGGCTGATGAGTAGTGGCGGTATCGGGGTGACCATTGGTCATGAGAAAGAAAATCTGAAACAGACCGATAGCGAGCAAGCCTATTTAGGCAGTACCGTCGGCAGCACGGAGGGTAATGTGAGCATTCAGGCCGGTAAGGATATCACCGTCAAAGGCAGTGATATTATTGCCAAGCAGGATGTGAACTTAACCGGTGAGAATGTGGCTATCGAGGCACTTGATGCCAAAACTACCTATAACGAGCAGTACACTTATGAGAAATCCGGACTGACCATTGCCTTAACCGGTACGGCAGCAGATATGTATGAAGCGGCCAAAGCGGTTGAGCGGGCGAAAGAGAAAGGCAATGATAAGTTATTAGCCCTGCAATCAATTAAATCTGCGCTGACCGCACTTGAAGCGATTGAAGATTTGCAGCTGCAAAATCAGCAAGGTCAAAAACAGGCGTCAATCGGTGTCAGTGTGATGGTGGGCACGCAGCGCACTGAGCGGGAGGTCAATCAGGAGCAACATAATGTTATCAGTAGCGGGGTCTCTGCCGGGCAGAATATTCATATCACCGCAACCGGTGATGCAAATGAGCAAGGCGGGGATATCACCTTAAAAGGCAGTGAGGTGAAAGCCGGCAATGATATTAATCTGACCGCTAACCGGGATGTGAATGTGATTGGTGCGGTCAATACGCAGCACAGTGACCGGGATGAGAAAAGCTACGGCGGCGGCGTGGGGATTCAGCTTCAGTTTGGTGGTGATGAAAGTGGTCTGCGGTTTAAAGCCAACGGTAACTTTAGTCGGGAGCGGGAAAACGCTGACGGCAGTGCCTGGACCGAGAGTGTGATTGATGCTAAAAATCAACTCAATATCAAAACCGGTCATGATGTGAATGTGGTCGGTGGTCAGTTAAAAGGTGATACGGTGAAGATGAATGTGGGCAATAATCTTAACATTCAGTCACTGCAAGATACCGATAATTATGATTATGAAAAAATCAGTGCTTCGGTCAGCGGCACCGCCGGTTATGGTGGGGTGAGTGCGAACGGCTCGTTATCGGCCACTGAAATGGAAAGTAAATGGGCAAGTGTGACCGACCAGTCGGGTATCTTTGCCGGTAAAGGCGGCTATGATATCACGGTCGGCAATAACACGGACTTAAAAGGCGCGGTGATTGCCTCGAAAGCGGAAGATACCGGTAAAAACAAACTTGATACCGGCACTATCAGCTTCAGTGATATTAAAAATAAAGCTGACTTTAAAGTGACCCATGTTGCCATTAGTGGTGGCACCGCCGGTCCCGGTGCGCCAACGGCATTTAAAGACAGTGACAGTGACTCAAGCACCACCAAATCAGCGGTGGAAAAAGGCGAGTTAATCATCCGCAATCAGGACCAGCAAAAACAGGATATCAACGGCTTAAGCCGGGATACGGACAGTGCCAATAATCCGCTTAAACAGATTTTTGATAAGCAAAAAGAGCTGGATAAAATTGAGACGGTTGAGCTGATTAAAGATATTGCCCAACAGGCTAAAAGTGTGGTGAAGAAATATGACCGCATTGAGGCACAAAAAGAGGTGGATAAAAATAAGGATGCGTTAACCCGGGCGGAAGCAGAAAAGCGATATAAATATTTAAGTGATGAGGAAAAAGCGAAATACGCCTCATTTGAACAATATTATGAAGATAATAAAGATTATATTTACTATGCGCTGGTTGATAAGCAGCTGGAAACCAATAAAAATAAAGATAAAAACCTGGGCACCATGGGCGGTGATGTCAGTAAAGGGATTGATACCGCTATGGCGATTGTAACCGGGGTGATTACCGGTGATATTGCCGGTAGTCTGGCGGGTGCCAGTGCGCCGTGGATTGCCGAGCAAATCAAACTGCATACCGGTCATGCTGATGAAAAAGGTAACTGGGTGACCGATGATATCGCCGGTAACTTAATTGCCCATGCGATACTCGGCGCCGTTGTCGCTGAGCTGCAAGGTGGCCCGTCGATTGCCGGTGGGGTCGGTGCGGTTGCCGGTGAACTGGCGGCAAAACTGATTCGTGAGCAACTCTACGGTAAAGACGTTAAAGACTTAACCGAAGCTGAAAAACAAAACATCAGCGCCCTCGCCCAGCTGGCAGCCGGCCTGGCGATTGCCGCCGGTGGCGGTGATACCGGCGCTGCCGGTGCGGCGATTGCTGCCGGGAAGAATGCGGTTGAGAATAACTTGTTGAGCCCTGCGGATGTTGCTGAAGCAGACAAGAAATATGCAGCCTGTAATGGTGATAGAAAATGCCAAATGCAGGTAGTAAAAGAAACAAATGAGCTTGATAAAGAAAAGATCAGAGCATTACAAGAATATAAAAATCAATTGTTAGAAGAGTATGCTGAGAGATATCGAGAAATTATAGCGGATTGTGAAGGCTATACAACTTGTCAGTTAGAAAGAAGAGATTGGTTGCAGGAAGAGATAGATAATCGATATCGTGATTTTTATACTATAGTTACTGATGGTGCATCACCAGATGATCTGAGTTTTGGATATTATCCTGATGACACAAAAATTCAATCCTTATGGGAAGGAATGAAAAATGCGCCTGGCAAGTTGGTTGATAACATTGTTGAAGGTGGCGATAAAGCTATTCGATACATTGATGACAACTCACTAGGAAAAATTGCTGATGACGCTTGGGAGTTTGGAAAGAAAATAGCAAGCATTCCAAGAGAATGGTTAAATAAAGAGATCCCAGCAGATTCTTTTGAAACAGCATTGACTAACTTAGCAAGTATGACTGGGCATGATGTTGGTGAAGCGTCATTCTATACTGTTGCGGGAACGGCAACGGCTGCTTTAGGCGGTAAGATTATACAATGGATTGACGGGAAATGGACCCCAGTTAAGATTGGTAGTTTGGAGACCGGAAAGGGACCTACTGCCAATAAACCATTAGACAAAACAGACTTAGAGCTACAACACGGAAAAGGAAATGTTGAACAAGGTGGTGGAAATTATAAAGAGACTAAGGATAAAATACTTGATAATCAGGCTGCCAATCAGAAAGCAAACGAAAGTAGTAAATTTGGTGAGCATGTAGCGAAAGAACAACAAATTAATGTTGGAAAGGGGACGAGTGGAGTAATAAATACAGTCAGACCAAACACATTGAGTGAATTAAACTCTGATCTTATTTCTAAAGGCTTTCAGTTAAAAGGTACTAGTGGGGGGGGATATACGACTTATAAGCATCCGGATGGGCGTATTGTTACAATAAAACCTACTGGTGAGGTTATCCCAACAAAACCTAAGATTGCAGAAAATGGTAAAAAATATAATGAAAGAACTGACTATGAATTTAATAGATTAGAAGATCAAAGTCATTCTACTAACCATTTTATCGATAAGGACAAATAATATATGAAAGATCATTATTTAAAGTTGGTTGATGTTAATTTATCTATGTTTTCTATTAATTTAGATAAAAACGAAGTTATTATTGAAATTTTAAATATGGATAATGGTAGCGAAGTTTGTACCATCAATATAAATAACATCATTACATTACAATATCAAAATAATATCGATGAAAAGGATATTTTACCTGCATATATCGGTGAACTTGAAATATCAAAGAATCTTGATAATAGGCTATATTATTTGAAAATGCAAGGTTGGGTAGATTTGTCCTTAGTTAGTGCGAATTGCTCTATAAATTATCCTCATACAACATAGTTATTTATTAAAAATCCCTACATAGTAGCGGGGAAAATCAACCATTTATTTTTAGACTTGCAAATCAAGTTCAACCACCAACTTACCCTGTTCAATCTTAATGATAACAGGGCAGCCTACATAAAAGCCTATCTGTTTTAGCCACCTGCCTTTAATGGTCAGTTGTGGTTTTGTGCCTTGTGACACGTAACTGGCGGTATAAACAAGGTGGTGGAAATTATAAAGAGACTAAGGATAAAATACTTGATAATCAAGCTGCCAATCAGAAAGCAAACGAAAGTAGTAAATTTGGTGAGCATGTAGCGAAAGAGCAACAAATTAATGCTGGTAAGGGGACTGGAGGATATTTAAACAAACCCGAACAAGGGGGAACATTAAATATTGGTGCAGGAAATAAACCAATTGAAGGCGCTTATAATATATCTCATCCTGATTATCCTATGGGAAAAAATGTTTATCCTGGCAATGTTAATGATTTGACAAATATTGCAACAGGTTCTCAAAAAGTCATTATTATGGAAAATCCATATAAATATAAGCCTTTTAATGATGAGGTATTAAGAGTTTTAGATAAAAATGGAACAATTATTGTCAAAGGTTGTTGGAATAATCCGTCTATGAATAATATAGAAAAAATTGCAAAGAGCAAAGGTTTTACTTTAGTTGAAAAAAATATTATTCCGAGTAAAGGTTATTTACAATCAAACGGTAAACCAATACAGAATCCTACTATTACTGAATATAAATTTATTAGAAATTAATGAAGGTTTATTATGAAATATAAATTAGATATAACTGATAGTTATCAAAAGTTCATATGCTTAGATAATGATATAGGAATAGAAAACTATTTATCATTTGACTTAGAAAATAACACTGATGATTTTGAAATCATATTAGAGAATATAGCGGTTAATATGAGCGAGGACTTTTGGTATTTACCTATCATAAAGCAAAACCCTCAAACTATCCTGAATAATGCTTTAAATGAAATTGATTTAAATGATCTAAGTAGTATATTAGTTGTCTTGATTAGAAAAGCGAAATTAATTATAAAAAAGCAAAAAAACTTATATTTGAAAATAAATGATGGAGAAAATGAATATTTTCATTCTGTAGATTCTAATTTTAATATAGGCGATAAATACATTTGGTTGGCAGGAAAAAGTGCTGATTATTTCAATAAAGAAGTTAAGCTAAAAATTATTTTTTCAGGTAGATTAAATTTTATTTTTGAAGAATCAGATATTTTAATTCAAACAATAGATTTTAAAGATTATATTACAGATCATGAAGTTGATATTATTAATAGATACCAAGCATTAATTGTAAAATTAAAAAATAGAAATATTACTCAACTAGATCTAAATAATATTTCATCTAATTTTTTAGAATATGATTTTTCCAAAAATTATTTTAGTAGTAGTGAAAAAGGTAATATTGCATATAAAAATTATATTGCATAACTTTAATGCATTGAACTTTAAAATATTAAGAGAAAAATATTTTAATATTTTCAGAATAATATATTCATTAAAGCTTATAAAATATAGGGTATTTCCACATAATAAAATATAAATGAAAATATCTTATTGATTGCTTGGAATTAAACTAGTAAATTAATCTCTATCACCAACTTGCCCTGTTCAATCTTAATGATAACAGGGCAACCGACATAAAATCCTAACTGCTAAAGCCCCCTACCCTTATCGATGCCGGACATGATATTGATGCCAAAACGGTCGATATTGCTGCCGGTAAGCAATTAGGACTTTATGCCGATAATGATATCGCTATCGGGACATCATCGGAGCGATTTGAGTTAGATGAGTTCCATAAGAGTTCAAGCAAAGGCTTTTTAAATAAAACGACCACTACCACGCAGACGCAAATCGATAATACCACCGAAAAAGGCAGTCAGCTCTATGGCGATAGTGTCACCATTGCCGCCGGGAATAATTTAAGTGTCACCGGTAGTCAGGTGGTCGGTACCCATGATGTCAATCTGAAGGCGGGCAATAATATTGATATTGATGCCGCCGAGGAGTCTTATTACCGTAAACAAGAGACGAAGACGAAAAAATCCGGGCTGATGAGTAGCGGCGGTATCGGGGTGACCATTGGTCATGAGAAAGAAAATCTGAAACAGACCGATAGCGAGCAAGCCTATTTAGGCAGTACCGTCGGCAGCACTGAGGGTAATGTGAGCATTCAGGCCGGTAAGGATATCACCGTCAAAGGCAGTGATATTATTGCCAAGCAGGATGTGAACTTAACCGGTGAGAATGTGGCTATCGAGGCACTTGATGCCAAAACCACCTATAACGAGCAGTACACTTATGAGAAATCCGGACTGACCATTGCGTTAACCGGTACGGCAGCAGATATGTATGAAGCCGCCAAAGCGGTTGAGCGGGCGAAAGAGAAAGGCAATGATAAGTTATTAGCCCTGCAATCGATTAAATCTGCGCTGACCGCACTTGAAGCGATTGAAGATTTGCAGCTGCAAAATCAGCAAGGTCAAAAACAGGCATCAATCGGTGTCAGTGTGATGGTGGGCACGCAGCGCACTGAGCGGGAGGTCAATCAGGAGCAACATAATGTTATCAGTAGCGGGGTCTCTGCCGGGCAGAATATTCATATCACCGCAACCGGTGATGCAAATGAGCAAGGCGGGGATATCACCTTAAAAGGCAGTGAGGTGAAAGCCGGCAATGATATTAATCTGACCGCTAACCGGGATGTGAATGTGATTGGTGCGGTCAATACGCAGCACAGTGACCGGGATGAGAAAAGCTACGGCGGTGGCGTGGGGATTCAGCTTCAGTTTGGTGGTGATGAAAGTGGTCTGCGGTTTAAAGCCAACGGTAACTTTAGTCGGGAGCGGGAAAACGCTGACGGCAGTGCCTGGACCGAGAGTGTGATTGATGCCAAGAATCAACTCAATATCAAAACCGGTCATGATGTGAATGTGGTCGGTGGTCAGTTAAAAGGGGATACGGTGAAGATGAATGTGGGCAATAATCTTAACATTCAGTCACTGCAAGATACCGATAATTATGATTATGAAAAAATCAGTGCTTCAGTCAGCGGCACCGCCGGTTATGGTGGGGTGAGTGCGAACGGCTCGTTATCGGCCACTGAAATGGAAAGTAAATGGGCAAGTGTGACTGACCAGTCGGGTATCTTTGCCGGTAAAGGCGGCTATGATATCACAGTCGGCAATAACACGGACTTAAAAGGGGCAGTGATTGCCTCGAAAGCGGAAGATACCGGTAAAAACAAACTCGATACCGGCACTATTAGCTTCAGTGATATTAAAAATAAAGCTGACTTTAAAGTGACCCATGTTGCCATTAGTGGTGGCACCGCCGGTCCCGGTGCGCCAACGGCATTTAAAGACAGTGACAGTGACTCAAGCACCACCAAATCAGCGGTGGAAAAAGGCGAGTTAATCATCCGCAATCAGGACCAGCAAAAACAGGATATTAACGGCTTAAGCCGGGATACGGACAGTGCCAATAATCCGCTCAAACAGATTTTTGATAAGCAAAAAGAGCTGGATAAAATTGAAACCGTTGAGCTGATTAAAGATATTGCCCAACAGGCTAAAAGTGTGGTGAAGAAATATGACCGCATTGAGGCACAAAAAGAGGTGGATAAAAATAAGGATGCGTTAACCCGGGCGGAAGCAGAAAAGCGATATAAACATTTAAGTGATGAGGAAAAAGCAAAATACGCCTCATTTGAACAATATTATAGCGCGAATGAAGACTCCATTTATTATGCGCTGGTTGATAAGCAGCTGGAAACCAATAAAAATAAAGATAAAAACCTGGGCACCATGGGCGGTGATGTCAGTAAAGGGATTGATACCGCTATGGCGATAGTGACCGGGGTGATTACCGGTGATATTACCGGTAGTCTGGCCGGTGCCAGTGCGCCGTGGATTGCCGAGCAAATCAAACTGCATACCGGTCATCAAGATGAAAAAGGTAACTGGGTGACCGATGATATCGCCGGTAACTTAATTGCCCATGCGATACTCGGCGCCGTTGTTGCTGAGCTGCAAGGTGGCCCGTCGATTGCCGGTGGGGTCGGTGCGGTTGCCGGTGAGCTGGCGGCGAAACTGATTCGTGAGCAACTCTACGGTAAAGACGTTAAAGACTTAACCGAAGCTGAAAAACAAAACATCAGCGCCCTCGCCCAGCTGGCAGCCGGCCTGGCGATTGCCGCCGGTGGCGGTGATACCGGCGCTGCCGGTGCGGCAATGGCTGCCGGGAAGAATGCGGTTGAGAATAACTTGTTGAGCCCTGCGGATGTTGCTGAAGCAGACAAGAAATATGCAGCCTGTAATGGTGATAGAAAATGCCAAATGCAGGTAGTAAAAGAAACAAATGAGCTTGATAAAGAAAAGATCAGAGCATTACAAGAATATAAAAATCAATTGTTAGAAGAGTATGCTGAGAGATATCGAGAAATTATAGCGGATTGTGAAGGCTATACAACTTGTCAGTTAGAAAGAAGAGATTGGTTGCAGGAAGAGATAGATAATCGATATCGTGATTTTTATAATATAGTTACTGATGGTGCATCACCAGATGATCTGAGTTTTGGATATTATCCTGATGACACAAAAATTCAATCCTTATGGGAAGGAATGAAAAATGCGCCTGGCAAGTTGGTTGATAACATTGTTGAAGGTGGCGATAAAGCTATTCGCTACATTGATGACAACTCACTAGGAAAAATTGCAGATGACGCTTGGGAGTTTGGAAAGAAAATAGCAAGCATTCCAAGAGAATGGTTAAATAAAGAGATCCCAGCAGATTCTTTTGAAACAGCATTGACTAACTTAGCAAGTATGACTGGGCATGATGTTGGTGAAGCGTCATTCTATACTGTTGCGGGAACGGCAACGGCTGCTTTAGGCGGTAAGATTATACAATGGATTGACGGGAAATGGACCCCAGTTAAGATTGGTAGTTTGGAGACCGGAAAGGGACCTACTGCCAATAAACCATTAGACAAAACAGACTTAGAGCTACAACACG
The DNA here is from genome assembly GCF_019469205.1 of Gilliamella sp. ESL0405. Lineage (NCBI taxonomy): Bacteria > Pseudomonadati > Pseudomonadota > Gammaproteobacteria > Orbales > Orbaceae > Gilliamella > Gilliamella sp. ESL0405. The sequence goes on from NZ_CP048265.1 coordinate 1,771,792, forward strand.
GAAAAGGAAATGTTGAACAAGGTGGTGGAAATTATAAAGAGACTAAGGATAAAATACTTGATAATCAGGCTGCCAATCAGAAAGCAAACGAAAGTAGTAAATTTGGTGAGCATGTAGCGAAAGAGCAAGAAATTAATGTTGGAAAGGGAACGAGTGCTAACATAAATAATGGAACAACTGGTACCGTATGGGATTCAGTGAAGGCAACTCAACCGAATTACCCTGGTTCAGTTATTCCTAAATCATTTGAGATGACTTTACCTAATGGGCAGAAAGTATGGATTCATGGTAATGCAACAGAACATATTGCCGAATATGCTCAATTTAAAGCGAAAGACTATACGCCAGAAGCTGTAAGGTTATCGTCACAACAACAATTGAACAGTTTGCAAGGGGCTCTTAATTCAGCAACAAAAAATGGCGTTGAATATAATAAGTTAATTACAATCGACGGTTGGGAGCTAAAATTAGCACCACCTCGTCAACTAGGTGAGCTTCCTGCAGTAATTCATGCTCGACCAGTTAAATAAGTAGGAGTATTAATGAGTATTAATTTAAGTGATCCTATCAAGATTATTTTTGATGAGATAGAAATAGATGATTATTTACCGTCAATTAAATTCAAAATTGATATTAATATAAATCAGTTCACTCATCTTTTAGCATATAGTGGAGAAATTTGGATTGAATGTAGCGTCTGGGATCGATTCTCTAAAGGGCTTAATGAGGGAAAAAACACTATATTAAATGATATGGATGATACTTTTATCATAAAGATAATAAAAAGTAATGAGTTCATAGAGTTTGCATGGTCAATTAAGAGACGAGATCCTGAAGGAAATGTTATGACTGCAGATTATAGCAGTAAAATTACTGATGATGTTTACTCTGTCATCAAAAATGAATTTATTAATTATCCTAAGTGGTGGTAGATAGTAAATCTCCCACCTAACCAACGGGGCTCTTCTTATCTATTTTTAGATCTGCATCGCAAGTTCAACAACCAACTTGCCCTGCTCGATTTTAATGATAACAGGGCATCCTACATAAAAGCCTATCTGCTCCAGCCACCTGCCTTTAATTGTCAGTTGTGGTCTGGGGTTGATTTTAGCGTAGAAATGCATCTTAATCATAATAACCATTTCGTATAGTTGTAGTAGTAGCAGGTTGTCGCCTGTTACTACTATGTTACTTTTTATTTGTCCTACCTAGCCTATAATTTAATCTGCTTCTTGATTAAAAAGTCTTCTAAAAATATCTTAATCACGGTTTTATCTTCTTCCGATAACTTACTAAAAAATATTCAGTTATCCGGCAATAATGTCACCAATAGCGGCACGGTATTCGGTGAGCGGGTGGCGATTGATGCGAAAAATGATATTACCAATTACGGGAAGTTAGTCGGTGATAAGCTGGTTTATTTATCTGCCGATAATGATATCAATCTTCTGTCCAGTACCCGCACGCAAATCCGTGGCAATAATGTCACCACCAATATCGACCAGGCCAGTATCATTCAGGTGAATAATGGCAATATTGTTATCGATGCCGGGCATGATATTCACGCTAAAGCCGGCTGGATTATTAATAATGCTGAGACAGGCAATACGTCGTTGCACGCCGGTCATGATATTCGCTTTACTGCCGCTGAGATTGAAGAGAAGTTAGATTTAGGTGGCGGCAAACATTATCGTAAAAGCCATGAACACAATGTCGTTGGCAGTGAAATCAGTGCCGCCAATAATGTGACGTTAAGTGCCGGACATGATATTGATGCCAAAACGGTCGATATCTCTGCCGGTAAGCAATTAGGGCTTTATGCCGATAATGATATCGCTATCGGGACGTCGTCTGAGCGATTTGAGTTAGATGAGTTCCATAAGAGTTCAAGCAAAGGCTTTTTAAATAAAACGACCACCACTACGCAGACGCAAATCGATAATACCACCGAAAAAGGCAGTCAGCTCTATGGCGATAGTGTCACCATTGCCGCCGGGAATAATTTAAGTGTCACCGGTAGTCAGGTGGTCGGTACTCACGATGTCAATCTGAAGGCCGGCAATAATATTGATATTGATGCCGCCGAGGAGTCTTATTACCGTAAACAAGAGACGAAGACGAAAAAATCCGGGCTGATGAGTAGTGGCGGTATCGGGGTGACAATTGGTCATGAGAAAGAAAATCTGAAACAGACCGATAGCGAGCAAGCCTATTTAGGTAGTACCGTCGGCAGCACTGAGGGTAATGTGAGCATTCAGGCCGGTAAGGATATTACCGTCAAAGGCAGTGATATTATTGCCAAGCAGGATGTGAACTTAACCGGTGAGAATGTGGCTATCGAGGCACTTGATGCCAAAACCACCTATAACGAGCAGTACACTTATGAGAAATCCGGACTGACCATTGCGTTAACCGGTACGGCAGCAGATATGTATGAAGCGGCCAAAGCCGTTGAGCGGGCGAAAGAGAAAGGCAATGATAAGTTATTAGCCCTGCAATCAATTAAATCTGCGCTGACCGCACTTGAAGCGATTGAAGATTTGCAGCTGCAAAATCAGCAAGGTCAAAAACAGGCGTCAATCGGTGTCAGTGTGATGGTGGGCACGCAGCGCACTGAGCGGGAGGTCAATCAGGAGCAACATAATGTTATCAGTAGCGGGGTCTCTGCCGGGCAGAATATTCATATCACCGCAACCGGTGATGCAAATGAGCAAGGCGGGGATATCACCTTAAAAGGCAGTGAGGTGAAAGCCGGCAATGATATTAATCTGACCGCTAACCGGGATGTGAATGTGATTGGTGCGGTCAATACGCAGCACAGTGACCGGGATGAGAAAAGCTACGGCGGCGGCGTGGGGATTCAGCTTCAGTTTGGTGGTGATGAAAGTGGTCTGCGGTTTAAAGCCAACGGTAACTTTAGTCGGGAGCGGGAAAACGCTGACGGCAGTGCCTGGACCGAGAGTGTGATTGATGCTAAAAATCAACTCAATATCAAAACCGGTCATGATGTGAATGTGGTCGGTGGTCAGTTAAAAGGTGATACGGTGAAGATGAATGTGGGCAATAATCTTAACATTCAGTCACTGCAAGATACCGATAATTATGATTATGAAAAAATCAGTGCTTCGGTCAGCGGCACCGCCGGTTATGGTGGGGTGAGTGCGAACGGCTCGTTATCGGCGACGGAAATGGAAAGTAAATGGGCAAGTGTGACGGACCAGTCGGGTATCTTTGCCGGTAAAGGCGGCTATGATATCACGGTCGGCAATAACACGGACTTAAAAGGCGCAGTGATTGCCTCGAAAGCGGAAGATACCAGTAAAAACAAACTTGATACCGGCACTATCAGCTTCAGTGATATTAAAAATAAAGCTGACTTTAAAGTGACCCATGTTGCCATTAGTGGTGGCACCGCCGGTCCCGGTGCGCCAACGGCATTTAAAGACAGTGACAGTGACTCAAGCACCACCAAATCAGCGGTGGAAAAAGGCGAGTTAATCATCCGCAATCAGGACCAGCAAAAACAGGATATTAACGGCTTAAGCCGGGATACGGACAGTGCCAATAATCCGCTCAAACAGATTTTTGATAAGCAAAAAGAGCTGGATAAAATTGAGACGGTTGAGCTGATTAAAGATATTGCCCAGCAGGCTAAAAGTGTGGTGAAGAAATATGACCGCATTGAGGCACAAAAAGAGGTGGATAAAAACAAGGATGCGTTAACCCGGGCGGAAGCGGAAAAGCGATATAAATATTTAAGTGATGAGGAAAAAGCGAAATACGCCTCATTTGAACAATATTATAGCGCGAATGAAGATTCCATTTATTACGCGCTGGTTGATACTCAGCTAAAAGCCAATAAAGATAAAAATCTGGGCACAATGGGCGGTAATGTCAGTAAAGGGATTGATACCGCTATGGCGATTGTGACCGGGGTGATTACCGGCGATATTACCGGTAGTCTGGCGGGTGCCAGTGCGCCGTGGATTGCCGAGCAAATCAAACTGCATACCGGTCATGCTGATGAAAAAGGTAACTGGGTGACCGATGATATCGCCGGTAACTTAATTGCCCATGCGATACTCGGCGCCGTTGTCGCTGAGCTGCAAGGTGGTCCATCGATTGCCGGTGGGGCCGGAGCGGTTGTCGGTGAGCTGGCGGCAAAACTGATTCGTGAGCAACTCTACGGTAAAGATGTTAAAGACTTAACCGAAGCTGAAAAACAAAACATCAGCGCCCTCGCCCAACTAGCAGCCGGCCTGGCGATTGCCGCCGGTGGCGGTGATACCGGCGCTGCCGGTGCGGCGATTGCTGCCGGGAAGAATGCGGTTGAGAATAATTATTTAAATTCGTCAGATCATCAGACTAAAGAAAGTCTAAAATATAAAGAAAAAAATGGAACAATAACTGATTCTGAAAAACTAAAATTATTAGAGCTTCAAATAAAAGATGAAAGCACGACAAATGCTTTGTTAGAAGCCTGTGTTGATGCTAATAGTCAGGCATGTGCAACAGAACGCCAAAATGCTTATGATGCATTGAAGACCTACCAACAATATACTTATTTATATCCTGTGGAAACTCAAATAGGTTATCAGGAAATAAACCATTTATTAAAATCAACATCAAAAGAAGCAAATGAATTGCGCAGTATCTATGATGGCGTGGTGTTATCTTTTCAGCGTTGGGGTTACAACGAAGAAGATGCACAAAAAATGGCTGGCTATTATATGGGTAGCATGATGACAGTTCATGGTGTAGTTGGAGCTGGGATTACTCTGCCTAGAATACAAAAAGTATTCGGTAACACCAAGCAGTTGATCGGAAAAACTGCAACCAATGCCGGAAAGGGAACTGCTGTCAACAAACCATTAGACAAAACAGAGTTAGAGCTACAACACGGCAAAGGAAATGTTGAACAAGGTGGTGGCAATTATAAAGAGACTAAGGATAAAATACTTGATAATCAAGCTGCCAATCAGAAAGCCAACGAAAGTAGTAAATTTGGTGAACATGTAGCGAAAGAGCAACAAATTAATGCTGGTAAGGGGACAACACAGAATCTACCTGAGTGGATATCTGATATAAACTCGCCTAACGGTCGCCATTACTTTAATAACATAAATCAAAAGACAACGGCCAAGCCTCTAAATACAGTCATTGATTCATCTGTAGATGTTGCTGCGGATATGGCGGCAATTAAAAATGGACAAGCCTCAATAAAAGGAAATCAGATAACAGTTAATGGTCGAATCTATGAGAGAGAAGCCAACGGTACATTAGCGCCGATATCAGGGAATGGATTTACAACTTTAAATAGAGGTGAATTTAAATCTCTTGGGGTTTATAATCAATTTGGTAATACGAAACGGGCTGAGGATATTTTAAATAGTATGGGTATGAGTGCAGAATCTAGAGCAAAAGCACTTGAAGTATGGAGTAAAAATAATAAATGAGTGGATTTGACTTAATACTTGAAAAAAAAGTATCAAAAACAGAATTGAAAAAGGCAATATCTGAAAGTTTTAATATTCCGGAACAATCAATAGTAATTACCGATGACTACATTGACACGCCATTAACTGATGATGTTAAGTTATGGTGTATGGCAAATGAAACGCAAGGTGATTTTTTATTAGTTTGTCAGTTTTTTATTAGAGATAAATCAATAGAAAACTGTCCGGAGATGATATCAAAAAAGATAAGTTGTATTTTGGGTTCTACATGTTTAATACCTGATGATAGTCTAAGCCCTCTTACATGGATCATGATTTCACCTGATGGCTCGAAAAAATCCGTTATTTTAGATTCAGATGAACTAGATAATGATAAATATATTATTGATAAAAAGTAAGTGAAAATAAGCTCCTCGCCTAACCGACGGGGGGACCCTATCCTAAATTTTGTGTGTATTTGCCAGTTAGAGGTGACGAGTCATTCTGTCACCAAATTCTATAATAAATCGATTCATCGCACTCTTCCAGTTTTGAATAGGCATAGTCCATTTTTTAGATGCTTGTTGTATCGCTATGATGAATTACCTTTAGTCAAGCCTCGTTCTATAGATAAAATAGACCCAGCACCAGGACAGTTTGTTCTCGATAAAACAAGTGTAACAAAGCTAAACAAAGATGAAGTATATATTTATATCATTGATACAAATAATAATATACAAATAGCACCTAGAGGTAGCGCTGGACGAACAGGAGTAAAACATACTCAACTTAGTGGTGGTGAGGCGGTAAAAGGTGCCGGAGAGCTAAAAATGAATTCTGACGGGACTTTATTAATAAATAATCAGTCAGGTCGCTATCGTGCACAATCAAGTGATGCATTAAAAAAATTAGAATCACACTTGTCAAATATGAATATTAAAAGCAAATCAACTAGCGAGGTTATCAATTGATTATGGTTAATGAGTTAAAAAAAATAGATCTTTCAAAACCAGGGGCAATTACTGAAGTTGATATTATTCTCCATTCTCTAGCGAATATGCCAAATTTGTCCTTGAGGCAAATTTTTAACATATGCCCAGAAAGAAAAGATATTGGTTACATATTAGTAGGACTATGCGCATTATTTTTTTTAAAATCTCCACAATTTAATTCAACAGAATGGGGAGCATATAAAGATGGAAAATTTTCATCTGAAGAAAAACAATTAATTATTTTTGGTTTACTTAATGTAATAAGATATTCGCACATTGAAATTCATGAAGAAGTTGATGCAATAGATTTTATTTATGCAGCCTGTATTGCTTTGTATAGAATTTCCCCTGATAAAGCAGAAGAAGAGATAGTTAAAGAATTAAAGTTAAGCCCGACACCCTCTTTAATTGATGCTTTAGGAGTATTAGTTGGTCATGAGGTCAAGGGTTCTATAACAAAAGAAACATTTCGATTACTTGAACATTTTGCAGAAAAAACGTCAGGAGCATTGAGTGATACAGCAAAAAATGTTTTAAAAGAAGATGTGGAAAGAATGAATGCTATAAATCATTTTTTATAAAACAACTAATCGAATAACAAAAAATGGATTAGGTTGTTTGGAATGAAATAGTAGAGCCTAATATTATTCAAGATCAGCGTTTTCAATTTACTTATTAGAGAAAGCTCTTAATAAATTGCAATCTGATTTATCGTCAAAGATGAACATAGATAATTATTTAGAAACATTAGATCTTTCCAAACCAAGAGTGGTTGGTGATCTTGAAGTAATGGCTTGAGTCTTTTGTAAGTTTAAAAGAATTATCTATGGATAATATTTGTAATTTATGCTCTAAGCGCAAAGATGTTACTAGCATATTAATAGGACTGAGGGCTGGTTTTATTAAACCCCTTATATATGATAGTGATTATGGTTTAGATGGGCTAAAAAATTATAAACAGCAGTAACTTACAGCAATAGAAAAGCGTCTAATATTAAATGGATATTTTGACATTATTCGTTATTCACATATAGATAATCCAGAAAATCATGATGCGATAGATTATATTTATTCCGTTTGCGGCAAACTATACTTGCTTATTCCTGATGAGTTAGAAGCTAATTTAGTAGAGCAATTTTTATTGAATCCCACAGCGTCTTTTATTGATGCTTTAGGTCGATTAGTAAGAGACAAATGTTCAAAAGAGCCAGAAACCTCTATCTTGCTTAAAAATGCAGCTAATAGCCCTAATGACCGCTAACCGGGATGTGAATGTGATTGGTGCGGTCAATACGCAGCACAGTGACCGGGATGAGAAAAGCTATGGCGGCGGCGTGGGGATTCAGCTTCAGTTTGGTGGCGATGAAAGTGGTCTGCGGTTTAAAGCCAACGGTAACTTTAGTCGGGAGCGGGAAAATGCTGACGGCAGTGCCTGGACCGAGAGTGTGATTGATGCCAAAAATCAACTCAATATCAAAACCGGTCATGATGTGAATGTGGTCGGTGGTCAGTTAAAAGGTGATACGGTGAAGATGAATGTGGGCAATAATCTTAACATTCAGTCACTGCAAGATACCGATAATTATGATTATGAAAAAATCAGTGCTTCAGTCAGCGGCACCGCCGGTTATGGTGGGGTGAGTGCGAACGGCTCGTTATCGGCCACTGAAATGGAAAGTAAATGGGCAAGTGTGACTGACCAGTCGGGTATCTTTGCCGGTAAAGGCGGCTATGATATCACGGTCGGCAATAACACGGACTTAAAAGGCGCGGTGATTGCCTCGAAAGCGGAAGATACCGGTAAAAACAAACTCGATACCGGCACTATCAGCTTCAGTGATATTAAAAATAAAGCTGACTTTAAAGTGACCCATGTTGCCATTAGTGGTGGCACCGCCGGTCCCGGTGCGCCAACGGCATTTAAAGACAGTGACAGTGACTCAAGTACCACCAAATCAGCGGTGGAAAAAGGCGAGTTAATCATCCGCAATCAGGACCAGCAAAAACAGGATATTAACGGCTTAAGCCGGGATACGGACAGTGCCAATAATCCGCTCAAACAGATTTTTGATAAGCAAAAAGAGCTGGATAAAATTGAGACGGTTGAGCTGATTAAAGATATTGCCCAACAGGCTAAAAGTGTGGTGAAGAAATATGACCGCATTGAGGCACAAAAAGAGGTGGATAAAAACAAGGATGCGTTAACCCGGGCGGAAGCGGAAAAGCGATATAAATATTTAAGTGATGAGGAAAAAGCGAAATACGCCTCATTTGAACAATATTATAGCGCGAATGAAGACTCCATTTATTACGCGCTGGTTGATACTCAGCTAAAAGCCAATAAAGATAAAAATCTGGGCACAATGGGCGGTAATGTCAGTAAAGGGATTGATACCGCTATGGCGATAGTGACCGGGGTGATTACCGGTGATATTACCGGTAGTCTGGCCGGTGCCAGTGCGCCGTGGATTGCCGAGCAAATCAAACTGCATACCGGTCATGCTGATGAAAAAGGTAACTGGGTGACCGATGATATCGCCGGTAACTTAATTGCCCATGCGATACTCGGCGCCGTTGTTGCTGAGCTGCAAGGTGGTCCATCGATTGCCGGTGGGGTCGGAGCGGTTGTCGGTGAGCTGGCGGCAAAACTGATTCGTGAGCAACTCTACGGTAAAGACGTTAAAGACTTAACCGAAGCCGAAAAACAAAACATCAGCGCCCTCGCCCAGCTGGCAGCCGGCCTGGCGATTGCCGCCGGTGGCGGTGATACCGGCGCTGCCGGTGCAGCGATTGCTGCCGGAAAGAATGCGGTTGAGAATAATCATATTGGTCAAGCCATTGTAAAGGCCGCAGAGGCTTCATGTAACGGCGATAAAGCTTGTGAAGATAAGGTTATCTGGGAAGGAATAAACAGTTATAACGAAACGATAATAGAGTACGGCGAACCGCAAGTGATTGTGATAGGCGGACTGATAGCCGCACCTATCGCAATTGATATAGCCGGTCCTGCTATTGCTTCTTGTACTGCCAATCCTGTATTGTGTGCCAATAATGTAGGAACTTGGTTAATCGAAACTGTTGGATTTGAAGGTTACCCGGCGGCAGGGTTAGGAATGACTGCTGGCTCATTAGTTAATTCATTAAGTAAGTCTGAACTGAATGAACTTGCTGCTATAATGGAATTATATAAAAATAATCGTATTGAAAATCCATCTGTCGTATTAAATGAAATAAAAACGACTCTTAGTGAAAACGGGAGTTATAAAATTGTTTATGATAGAGCTAATAACACTATCGTTAAACAAACTAAAGCTGGAAAGGGAACTGCTGCCAACAAACCATTAGACAAAACAGAGTTAGAGCTACAACACGGCAAAGGAAATGTTGAACAAGGTGGTGGAAATTATAAAGAGACTAAGGATAAAATACTTGATAATCAAGCTGCCAATCAGAAAGCAAATGAAAGTAGTAATTTTGGTGAACATGTAAAAAATGAAAATAAGCTGACTGAAAATTGGAATAATACCAATCAGGCGCACAATGCTTCAAATAAACAAAAATTAAAAGAAGATTTATCAAATGAAAATCTACAAAACATAGCTAAAAAAGATCCTAGATTAAATGCTGTAGTTAACGGTCATAATGGAAAATTAAATTATGGTATTGGCTCAGGTACTACTGCGGAAGCGAACGAATTAGGGATGCAATGGGTTGGTGAAGGAGCTAAACAAACGTCTAACGGAGGATGGATTAGCGCTGATGGCACTAGAGGATATAGACCTCCATCAAGTAAGGATAGTCCATTTGCAACAACAGGAATCCAGGCCAATTTTGAAACATATAAGTTCGATGTTGATGGGAATAGAATAAAAGTAGGCAACGGACATTTGAATATTAAGGATTAAAAGATGAAAGTTTTATTAAAGTCAGTTGGTTCAATAGACTATGACCCAGCAACATATCTTCCAGAAGAAAGTAATATTTTTAGTATTACATTAAATTTATCTATAGGTCTAGCAGATAGCAATGGAGCAGATTATTTCGACCTATTGGTCTGTACTCCTGAATGGTTATCAAAAAGTATTTGGGAACCTGAATTAATTCGTCACATGCTAATAGTTCGCAAATATGATCTTGACGAAATAAAAGACATAATAAATAAATGTATCGAAAAGTGTACTTGTGATACTTGGTTGGAAACAGCTCAGAAACTATCAAGGTACTTTGCTTGGGAATATGAGGATTATCAGTCATAGTAAAATCCCACACCTAATCTGTGTGGAACTTACTTATTATCTTTTAGATTTGCATCGCAAGTTCAACAATCAACTAGCCCTGTTCAATCTTAATAATAACAGGGCAACCGACATAAAACCCTAGCAGCTAAAGCCCCCTACCCTTATCGATGCCTGACATGATATTGATGCCAAAACGGTCGATATTGCTGCCGGTAAGCAATTAGGACTTTATGCCGATAATGATATCGCTATCGGGACATCATCGGAGCGATTTGAGTTAGATGAGTTCCATAAGAGTTCAAGCAAAGGCTTTTTAAATAAAACGACCACCACCACGCAGACGCAAATCGATAATACCACCGAAAAAGGCAGTCAGCTCTATGGCGATAGTGTCACCATTGCCGCCGGGAATAATTTAAGTGTCACCGGTAGTCAGGTGGTCGGTACTCACGATGTCAATCTGAAGGCGGGCAATAATATTGATATTGATGCCGCCGAGGAGTCTTATTACCGTAAACAAGAGACGAAGACGAAAAAATCCGGGCTGATGAGTAGCGGCGGTATCGGGGTGACCATTGGTCATGAGAAAGAAAATCTGAAACAGACCGATAGCGAGCAAGCCTATTTAGGCAGTACCGTCGGCAGCACTGAGGGTAATGTGAGCATTCAGGCCGGTAAGGATATTACCGTCAAAGGCAGTGATATTATTGCCAAGCAGGATGTGAACTTAACCGGTGAGAATGTGGCTATCGAGGCACTTGATGCCAAAACCACCTATAACGAGCAGTACACTTATGAGAAATCCGGACTGACCATTGCCTTAACCGGTACGGCAGCAGATATGTATGAAGCGGCCAAAGCCGTTGAGCGGGCGAAAGAGAAAGGTAATGATAAATTATTAGCCCTGCAATCAATTAAATCTGCGCTGACCGCACTTGAAGCGATTGAAGATTTGCAGCTGCAAAATCAGCAAGGTCAAAAACAGGCGTCAATCGGTGTCAGTGTGATGGTGGGCACGCAGCGCACTGAGCGGGAGGTCAATCAGGAGCAACATAATGTTATCAGTAGCGGGGTCTCTGCCGGGCAGAATATTCATATCACCGCAACCGGTGATGCAAATGAGCAAGGCGGGGATATCACCTTAAAAGGCAGTGAGGTGAAAGCCGGCAATGATATTAATCTGACCGCTAACCGGGATGTGAATGTGATTGGTGCGGTCAATACGCAGCACAGTGACCGGGATGAGAAAAGCTACGGCGGTGGCGTGGGGATTCAGCTTCAGTTTGGTGGTGATGAAAGTGGTCTGCGGTTTAAAGCCAACGGTAACTTTAGTCGGGAGCGGGAAAACGCTGACGGCAGTGCCTGGACCGAGAGTGTGATTGATGCTAAAAATCAACTCAATATCAAAACCGGTCATGATGTGAATGTGGTCGGTGGTCAGTTAAAAGGTGATACGGTGAAGATGAATGTGGGCAATAATCTTAACATTCAGTCACTGCAAGATACCGATAATTATGATTATGAAAAAATCAGTGCTTCAGTCAGCGGCACCGCCGGTTATGGTGGGGTGAGTGCGAACGGCTCGTTATCGGCCACGGAAATGGAAAGTAAATGGGCAAGTGTGACTGACCAGTCGGGTATCTTTGCCGGTAAAGGCGGCTATGATATCACGGTCGGCAATAACACGGACTTAAAAGGGGCGGTGATTGCCTCGAAAGCGGAAGATACCAGTAAAAACAAACTTGATACCGGCACTATCAGCTTCAGTGATATTAAAAATAAAGCTGACTTTAAAGTGACCCATGTTGCCATTAGTGGTGGCACGGCCGGTCCCGGTGCGCCAACGGCATTTAAAGACAGTGACAGTGACTCAAGCACCACCAAATCAGCGGTGGAAAAAGGCGAGTTAATCATCCGCAATCAGGACCAGCAAAAACAGGATATCAACGGCTTAAGCCGGGATACGGACAGTGCCAATAATCCGCTCAAACAGATTTTTGATAAGCAAAAAGAGCTGGATAAAATTGAAACCGTTGAGCTGATTAAAGATATTGCCCAGCAGGCTAAAAGTGTGGTGAAGAAATATGACCGCATTGAGGCACAAAAAGAGGTGGATAAAAATAAGGATGCGTTAACCCGGGCGGAAGCGGAAAAGCGATATAAATATTTAAGTGATGAGGAAAAAGCGAAATACGCCTCATTTGAACAATATTATGAAGATAATAAAGATTATATTTACTATGCGCTGGTTGATAAGCAGCTGGAAACCAATAAAAATAAAGATAAAAACCTGGGCACCATGGGCGGTAATGTCAGTAAAGGGATTGATACCGCTATGGCGATAGTGACCGGGGTGATTACCGGTGATATTACCGGCAGTCTGGCGGGTGCCAGTGCGCCGTGGATTGCCGAGCAAATCAAACTGCATACCGGTCATCAAGATGAAAAAGGTAACTGGGTGACCGATGATATCGCCGGCAACTTAATTGCCCATGCGATACTCGGCGCCGTTGTTGCGGAGCTGCAAGGTGGTCCATCGATTGCCGGAGGGGCCGGAGCGGTTGTCGGTGAGCTGGCGGCAAAACTGATTCGTGAGCAACTCTACGGTAAAGATGTTAAAGACTTAACCGAAGCTGAAAAACAAAACATCAGCGCCCTCGCCCAACTAGCAGCCGGCCTGGCGATTGCCGCCGGTGGCGGTGATACCGGCGCTGCCGGTGCGGCGATTGCTGCCGGGAAGAATGCGGTTGAGAATAATGCCGTAAGCACGAGTGATGGTGGTAACTGGGGTGCTTGGCTTAATATACATCATGATACCGGGGCTCAATACGATGCAACACTTGATGCATATGCTAATAATTATTTAACGGCAGAAGAAACCGAGCAAGCACTGAGTGGCTTAATAAAAGGTAAAGGAATGCCTAATGGTAGCGATTATGCTGAATTATGGATGCGTGCACCCGAACAAATTGGGCAATATTTGCCCGGACCAATCGGTATAGCTATGGAAATTTTAGCCTTAGCTGATGTTGCCATAACAAATACAGATAAAGCTAATCTGGTACAATTATTAACTGAGGCAAGCAAGGATCATTTATCTGGCTTAGATAATTCAGAATCAATGGCTGCACTCGATATGATGATAAGTCGATTAGCTGCGGGTAGTAAAAATAAACAACTTCAAGGTATAATCAAACGTAATGTAGAATCCAATGTCGCAAAAAATCAAAAAGGCAATGCGTCGAGTAAATTTGGTGACCATGTAGCGAAAGAGCAACAAATTAATGCTGGTAAGGGGAAAACCAATCCAACAGCACCTATAAAAATTAATATTGCAAATGATTTTACAAAATCGCCTCAATCTATTTGGGGTAGATCTGCTGATGATATTGCAAAAGATTTTCAGGCAGCAGGTTATCAAGTTAATGTTAGACAATCAACAAGAGGTTCAGGACAGGCGGTCATTATTGAAGTTAAAGGTCATCCTGAAATTAGCCAGATACAGATACACCCTGGTGGAGGACGTCATGGTGGTAGCTATTATAAAGTATCAACTACAACACAAGGTACGTTAAAAGTTGTTGATCCAAAGACATATAAATCAAGTGCGGGAGAAAAAGCGACAATTATCAATAAACCAAAGGAATAAATATGAATAAGATTAAATGGGTAACTCAGGCAATAGCACAGCCTTGCGAAATACAAAAAAGTTTGTTTCCGGATTTTGCAAATATAGCTGATGAATTAGCAGTTGAGTGGGAGATGGCCTTAGATGAACTTAATGATCCTCTAGTGGCATCTTCTCTTACATCAGAACAAAAACTAGCACTAAAAAAATTAGATGATTATATGTTATCTATAAGTGGAGCAGCTAATATTCAATACTGGAATAATGACGCGCTTTGTGAAAGCGTTGAGTGGCAAAAAATGAGGAAAATGGCGATTGATATATTGCTCATCATGAATTGGGAAAATGTTGTACCAGCAAAAGCCGATGCAATATATATCAATCATGATTAAGTATCAAATCCCCACCTAATTTGTATGGGGATTTTTTATTGTTTTTTAAAAATTGCTTGTAAGTTCAATAATGAGTTTATTTTACTCAACCTTAATGATGACCGGCCGTCCGGCATAAAAACCTATCTGCTCCAGGCCCCTACCTTAATCGTTAGTGAGGTTTGGAGTAGCTTTTGCACCTTGTGCTATCTTTAGCATAATAGATAATTTTTAAATACGGTTAAGTGTATTTTTTTATCTTTCCCCAACAAAATCCCTAAAAATAAAGACAATACCTCCCTTCCCCTTTATTTATTACAAGATTTCATATTAAACGATACCGCTCGTCAACCAACAGCGGTTGAAAATACCCATCAACATGTTGATATTAATCAGCCTGTTCAAGATTCAGCTAAGCAACACGAAAAACAGATTGATAACCCGCATTTTGGGCACGATAATACAACGGCGGTTAACGCGACAATCGATAAACAGGAGGTTATCACCTCTGCAAATACCCCTGTCGATAATAATATTGATGACCATTTAAATCAGCAAAGCCAGCAGGCAGATCATGCCGATTTAGCCACCGCCGATAAGGATATTACCCCGCCTAAAACTATCAACATTTATGAGCCTAATTTAACCCTGCCGGATAACAGTTTATGGATCGTCAATAAAGATACCGATAAAAATTATATTATTGAAACCGACCCTAACTTTACTCAGCGTAAGAAATGGTTAAGTTCAGACTATATGTTAAGTCGCTTAAAAGCCGATCCGGACTCGGTGCTTAAGCGCTTAGGTGACGGTTATTATGAGCAACAACTGATTAAGGAACAAATCGTTGGTTTGACCGGTCATCGCTATTTGCAAGGCTATGAAAATGATTTAGCGCAGTATCAAGCCTTAATGGATGCCGGTATTAGCTTTGCTAATCAATACGGTATTGCGCCAGGGGTGGAGCTGTCTGCTGAGCAGATGAAAGCGTTAACCACTGATATGGTCTTGTTGGTGAAAAAGCAGGTGGTCATTAATCATCAAGCTATCGATGTTTTAGTTCCGCAGGTTTACATTGTTAACCGCACTGAGCTCAGCCATGACGGTGCGTTAATTGCCGGTGATAATGTCTTTATTAAAGGTCAGGCGCTTAATAGCAGTGGATTAATTAATGCGAAAAAAGATATTCAGTTATCCGGCAATAATGTCACCAATAGTGGCACGGTATTCGGTGAGCGGGTGGCAATTGATGCGAAAAATGATATTACCAATTACGGGAAATTAGTCGGTGATAAGCTGGTTTATTTATCTGCCGATAATGATATCAATCTTCTGTCCAGTACCCGCACGCAAATCCGTGGCAATAATGTCACCACCAATATCGACCAGGCCAGTATCATTCAGGTGAATAATGGCAATATTGTTATCGATGCCGGGCATGATATTCATGCTAAAGCCGGCTGGATTATTAATAATGCTGAGACAGGCAATACGTCGTTGCACGCCGGTCATGATATTCGCTTTACTGCCGCTGAGATTGAAGAGAAGTTAGATTTAGGTGGTGGCAAACATTATCGTAAAAGCCATGAACACAATGTCGTTGGCAGTGAAATCAGTGCCGCCAATAATGTGACGTTAAGTGCCGGACATGATATTGATGCCAAAACGGTCGATATTGCTGCCGGTAAGCAATTAGGACTTTATGCGGATAATGATATCGCTATCGGGACGTCGTCTGAGCGATTTGAGTTAGATGAGTTCCATAAGAGTTCAAGCAAAGGCTTTTTAAATAAAACGACCACCACCACGCAGACGCAAATCGATAATACCACCGAAAAAGGCAGTCAGCTCTATGGCGATAGTGTCACCATTGCCGCCGGGAATAATTTAAGTGTCACCGGTAGTCAGGTGGTCGGTACTCACGATGTCAATCTGAAGGCGGGCAATAATATTGATATTGATGCCGCCGAGGAGTCTTATTACCGTAAACAAGAGACGAAGACGAAAAAATCCGGGCTGATGAGTAGTGGCGGTATCGGGGTGACCATTGGTCATGAGAAAGAAAATCTGAAACAGACCGATAGCGAGCAAGCCTATTTAGGCAGTACCGTCGGCAGCACTGAGGGTAATGTGAGCATTCAGGCCGGTAAGGATATCACCGTCAAAGGCAGTGATATTATTGCTAAGCAGGATGTGAACTTAACCGGTGAGAATGTGGCTATCGAGGCACTTGATGCCAAAACCACCTATAACGAGCAGTACACTTATGAGAAATCCGGACTGACCATTGCGTTAACCGGTACGGCAGCAGATATGTATGAAGCGGCCAAAGCGGTTGAGCGGGCGAAAGAGAAAGGCAATGATAAGTTATTAGCCCTGCAATCAATTAAATCTGCGCTGACCGCACTTGAAGCGATTGAAGATTTGCAGCTGCAAAATCAGCAAGGTCAAAAACAGGCGTCAATCGGTGTCAGTGTGATGGTGGGCACGCAGCGCACTGAGCGGGAGGTCAATCAGGAGCAACATAATGTTATCAGTAGCGGGGTCTCTGCCGGGCAGAATATTCATATCACCGCAACCGGTGATGCAAATGAGCAAGGCGGGGATATCACCTTAAAAGGCAGTGAGGTGAAAGCCGGCAATGATATTAATCTGACCGCTAACCGGGATGTGAATGTGATTGGTGCGGTCAATACGCAGCACAGTGACCGGGATGAGAAAAGCTACGGCGGTGGCGTGGGCATTCAGCTTCAGTTTGGTGGCGATGAAAGTGGTCTGCGGTTTAAAGCCAACGGTAACTTTAGTCGGGAGCGGGAAAATGCTGACGGCAGTGCCTGGACCGAGAGTGTGATTGATGCCAGGAATCAACTCAATATCAAAACCGGTCATGATGTGAATGTGGTCGGTGGTCAGTTAAAAGGGGATACGGTGAAGATGAATGTGGGCAATAATCTTAACATTCAGTCACTGCAAGATACCGATAATTATGATTATGAAAAAATCAGTGCTTCAGTCAGCGGCACCGCCGGTTATGGTGGGGTGAGTGCGAACGGCTCGTTATCGGCCACTGAAATGGAAAGTAAATGGGCAAGCGTGACTGACCAGTCGGGTATCTTTGCCGGTCAAGGCGGCTATGATATTACGGTCGGCAATAACACGGACTTAAAAGGCGCGGTGATTGCCTCGAAAGCGGAAGATACCAGTAAAAACAAACTTGATACCGGCACTATCAGCTTCAGTGATATTAAAAATAAAGCTGACTTTAAAGTGACCCATGTTGCCATTAGTGGTGGCACCGCCGGTCCCGGTGCGCCAACGGCATTTAAAGACAGTGACAGTGACTCAAGTACCACCAAATCAGCGGTGGAAAAAGGCGAGTTAATCATCCGCAATCAGGACCAGCAAAAACAGGATATTAACGGCTTAAGCCGGGATACGGACAGTGCCAATAATCCGCTCAAACAGATTTTTGATAAGCAAAAAGAGCTGGATAAAATTGAGACGGTTGAGCTGATTAAAGATATTGCCCAACAAGCTAAAAGTGTGGTGAAGAAATATGACCGCATTGAGGCACAAAAAGAGGTGGATAAAAATAAGGATGCGTTAATCCGGGCGGAAGCAGAAAAGCGATATAAATATTTAAGTGATGAGGAAAAAGCAAAATACGCCTCATTTGAACAATATTATAGCGCGAATGAAGACTCCATTTATTACGCGCTGGTTGATAAGCAGCTGGAAATCAATAAAAATAAAGATAAAAACCTGGGCACCATGGGCGGTGATGTCAGTAAAGGGATTGATACCGCTATGGCGATTGTGACCGGGGTGATTACCGGTGATATTACCGGTAGTCTGGCCGGTGCCAGTGCGCCGTGGATTGCCGAGCAAATCAAACTGCATACCGGTCATCAAGATGAAAAAGGTAACTGGGTAACCGATGATATCGCCGGCAACTTAATTGCCCATGCGATACTCGGCGCCGTTGTTGCGGAGCTGCAAGGAGGTCCATCGATTGCCGGTGGGGTTGGTGCGGTTGCCGGTGAGCTGGCGGCGAAACTGATTCGTGAACAACTCTACGGTAAAGACGTTAAAGACTTAACCGAAGCTGAAAAACAAAACATCAGCGCCCTCGCCCAGCTGGCAGCCGGCCTGGCGATTGCCGCCGGTGGCGGTGATACCGGCGCTGCCGGTGCGGCAATGGCTGCCGGGAAGAATGCGGTTGAGAATAATTTGTTAAGCCCTGCGGATGTTGCTGAAGCAGACAAGAAATATGCAGCCTGTAATGGTGATAGAAAATGCCAAATGCAGGTAGTAAAAGAAACAAATGAGCTTGATAAAGAAAAGATCAGAGCATTACAAGAATATAAAAATCAATTGTTAGAAGAGTATGCTGAGAGATATCGAGAAATTATAGCGGATTGTGAAGGCTATACAACTTGTCAGTTAGAAAGAAGAGATTGGTTGCAGGAAGAGATAGATAATCGATATCGTGATTTTTATAATATAGTTACTGATGGTGCATCACCAGATGATCTGAGTTTTGGATATTATCCTGATGACACAAAAATTCAATCCTTATGGGAAGGAATGAAAAATGCGCCTGGCAAGTTGGTTGATAACATTGTTGAAGGTGGCGATAAAGCTATTCGCTACATTGATGACAACTCACTAGGAAAAATTGCAGATGACGCTTGGGAGTTTGGAAAGAAAATAGCAAGCATTCCAAGAGAATGGTTAAATAAAGAGATCCCAGCAGATTCTTTTGAAACAGCATTGACTAACTTAGCAAGTATGACTGGGCATGATGTTGGTGAAGCGTCATTCTATACTGTTGCGGGAACGGCAACGGCTGCTTTAGGCGGTAAGATTATACAATGGATTGACGGGAAATGGACCCCAGTTAAGATTGGTAGTTTGGAGACCGGAAAGGGACCTACTGCCAATAAACCATTAGACAAAACAGACTTAGAGCTACAACACGGAAAAGGAAATGTTGAACAAGGTGGTGGAAATTATAAAGAGACTAAGGATAAAATACTTGATAATCAGGCTGCCAATCAGAAAGCAAACGAAAGTAGTAAATTTGGTGAGCATGTAGCGAAAGAGCAAGAAATTAATGCTGGTAAGGGGACGACAACAGTCAAAACTCCAGATGGTATTAGTTTTAATATTGAGCAACCAAAGCATTTAGCAACTGTGGATAGATTTAGTCAAAATGGTATTTCAGGTGGGCATAATGCTAATGCTTTTTATGATGCAGCTAAGCAAAATAATGTTAAAATTTTGAATGAGACACCGACAGGAACTCCAGGCATTACTAAGATTGAGTATCAAATACCTGCGAAAGATAGGGCAGGAAACTTCACTGGGGATTATAAAGGTAATGGTTCGAAACCATTTACAAAGACAATTTATGACCCAAAGATATTTACAGATCAAAAAATGCTAGAACTTGGTCAACAAGCAGCATCTAGTGGTTATAAGCAAGCAATCGCTCGAGGGGAAAGAGCATATAATGCGACTGCCGGAGGTGTAACATTTAGGGTTTATATAGACCCTAAAACCGGTACCGTTACTAATTTTCACCCGAAATAGTATATTATAAATATTTGAGGAGTATATTTTGAAAGATTCTATAAATATTGAAACAGATGGATTTTCACAGCTAAATAAGCATCTGTTTGAGAGACCTCTTAGTATTTCAAAACCTAGTAGTATTATAAAAAATTACTTTGATCTTATGTATAATGATGGCTGTTTTCTAAATGCTATCGAAAATATTATTCAAAAAGAATCTTTTATACAGGATGGTGTGTATTGCAATTTCCCTGATATGAATAGTTATTATGAAGATGAACATTTTGAGGGGGTTCAGTTTGCAATTGGTTATCCGCCAACAGAAGAAGATACGGTAACTGTTAGTGAAAAAACTTGTTATCATTATGTTAGATTAGCCTGTGAAAAGTATCTACATCTTCACCCAGAGGATACAGATAAGGTTAATGAGTTATTAGCTAAAATACCAGTGTAGATATGGTGATGATATCTATTCTAAATATATTTCTCGTGTTGTTCTGGATACTGAACATTCAAATATTATCCCCAGTATTTAGCTGGGGTCATATTTTATTCTTGGCTTTAGTATCAGTTATAAGCAGAACAATTATAATGATTAAGGATAATAACCTATTGATACAAAATAGGATATTTGGCTATATAAAAAATTTATGGCGAGGCTCTGTGACATTTTTAGATTTAGCGATGATGGACATAATGCAGGTAGTAAGGTAGTTATTGCGAGCAGCAACACAAAATATCAAAATACTAACAATCATATTACTGGTTATAGTGTTAATCAATTCCAATTCATCAACCATCAAAAGTAAGCAGAATATCTCCGCATAGCTTGGCTTAACCTTTTTCCAGTAAATAGGATGCTGGTAAAGGGACGACGGGGAATAATTCCTTTTACCTTTTGGTAAAATTATTAGAATTGGCGGAAAAATTATTAAAATAGAGACGAAAGCTGGGCAAGCATTAGTGAAAGAAGCTGAAAAGGCTTATAATTCCGGTGATATCGCCACAGGCAATCAACTTATGCATCAAGCTGCCAGCCATGGAACGACAGTTGAAACTACGGTTATAAGAAATAGTGATGGTTTGAATGAAATAAAAATAAATCAAACTCCACTGGAAGGACAAAACCGTCTCAATACTCCAGATCTGGGTGGTATTGGTAAATTAAAACCAGCTGAAGCAGCTGCTGCTGCGCAGCTTGAACATGCATTAAGTTAAATGGAGCGTTATACTCCTCCGTCAGGAGCAACACAGGGGGCATCTCCCGACTTTGTCATTACCTCAGGTCCTAATAAAGGTAAAACAGTAGATGCTTTATATACAACAGATAAGCTTTCGCAAAAAGAAATAGATGGATTAAATAAATTTTACGAAAAAGATATAAATACAGGTAATGGAAAAATCGTTATCCAAGATCATTTGAAAAAAGCTGATTTTGTCCCTGTTGACTTTAGAGTATTAACGCCATCTAATCAAAAAATATTTTTAGATTACATAAAAACCTTACCTAAAACGCAACAAAATAAAATCATTATTATGAGGTAATACAATGGGTGCATCTATAATTTTTAGTCGGGATGATTCAATAGAAAAAATTGAAGATAAATTTAAATCAACATATGTAAACGGAAGTTATTGGAATGCTTTTGGTGATTTGCTAGACGCGGTATTTTTGCCTAATTATCCTAAATTACACGAAATTATAAAATCAGAAGAAGGAGAATACTTGAAGTTTTATTCATTTGTTGAATTAGATAAGGAACAATTTGATCAATCCGTAAAATTAATTAGAGACTACATTGCAAAACAAAAAGATCCAACCGAATGGCAAAAAATGGCGCAAGTAGTTTGGAATGAAATAGCTGAACCTTATATTGTTAAAGATAAACGTTATCAACTTACTTAAACGATATAAAAATTAAGTTACAACATCCCTACTTTATAGTAGGGATTTTTATTGCAGTTTTTCAAATCTTTAAATCAAACTCTACAATCAACTTGTTATGCACACTTTAATAATAACAGTAGTATACACCAACATAAAATTCTATCTACTCCAGCCACCCCACCTTAACCGTTAGTGAGGTTTGGAGTAGCTTTTCCGCATTGTGCTATCTTTAGCATAATAGATAATTTTTAAATACGGTTAAGTATATTTTTTATCTTTCCCCAACAAAATCCCTAAAAATAAAGACAATACCTCCCTTCCCCTTTATTTATTACAAGATTTCATATTAAAGGATACCGCTCGTCAACCAACAACATTAGTCGGTGATAAGCTGGTTTATTTATCTGCCGATAATGATATCAATCTTCTGTCCGGTACCCGCACGCAAATTCGTGGTAATAATGTCACCACCAATATCGACCAGGCCAGTATCATTCAGGTGAATAATGGCAATATTGTTATCGATGCCGGGCATGATATTCATGCTAAAGCCGGCTGGATTATTAATAATGCCGATACAGGTAATACGTCGTTGCACGCCGGGCATGATATTCGCTTTACTGCCGCTGAGATTGAAGAGAAGTTAGATTTAGGTGGCGGCAAACATTATCGTAAAAGCCATGAACACAATGTCGTTGGCAGTGAAATCAGTGCCGCTAATAATGTGACGTTAAGTGCCGGGCATGATATTGATGCCAAAACGGTCGATATTGCTGCCGGTAAGCAATTAGGGCTTTATGCCGATAATGATATCGCTATCGGGACGTCATCGGAGCGATTTGAGTTAGATGAGTTCCATAAGAGTTCAAGCAAAGGCTTTTTAAATAAAACGACCACCACCACGCAGACGCAAATCGATAATACCACCGAAAAAGGCAGTCAGCTCTATGGCGATAGTGTCACCATTGTCGCCGGGAATAATTTAAGTGTCACCGGTAGTCAGGTGGTCGGTACTCACGATGTCAATCTGAAGGCGGGCAATAATATTGATATTGATGCCGCCGAGGAGTCTTATTACCGTAAACAAGAGACGAAGACGAAAAAATCCGGGCTGATGAGTAGCGGCGGTATCGGGGTGACAATTGGTCATGAGAAAGAAAATCTGAAACAGACCGATAGCGAGCAAGCCTATTTAGGCAGTACCGTCGGCAGCACTGAGGGTAATGTGAGCATTCAGGCCGGTAAGGATATCACCGTCAAAGGCAGTGATATTATTGCTAAGCAGGATGTGAACTTAACCGGTGAGAATGTGGCTATCGAGGCACTTGATGCCAAAACCACCTATAACGAGCAGTACACGTATGAGAAATCCGGACTGACCATTGCGTTAACCGGTACGGCAGCAGATATGTATGAAGCCGCCAAAGCGGTTGAGCGGGCGAAAGAGAAAGGCAATGATAAGTTATTAGCCCTGCAATCGATTAAATCTGCGCTGACCGCACTTGAAGCGATTGAAGATTTGCAGCTGCAAAATCAGCAAGGTCAAAAACAGGCGTCAATCGGTGTCAGTGTGATGGTGGGCACGCAGCGCACTGAGCGGGAGGTCAATCAGGAGCAACATAATGTTATCAGTAGTACACGATTATCTATTAGTAATGAAATAACTCGGTTTTTAGCATTTAAAACCTATACACATTACAAAATCCAGCTGTGTTTCTTGGCACTTTTGTGCCGGCTGGATTGTAGAAAGGTACCAATCGAAAAATAATAAAAAGGAAATACGTTGTAAAATAGATAGTATGCTAAAAATCATCTGAATTGATAAAAGTTCTCTTTGTACAATCACCACCGACCGATTTGATATTCAAAAATAAATATGGTTATTGAGATCCAAATTCCCTGCCAACTACAAGATTTAAAAGAAACTATTGAGTTAATTTAAATTAATAAACAAATATGATATTGATTGAAAATTAGACTGGATTCAACAATAATGATGAAAAACCAATAACATTAAATAAAAGGAATATGAAACATGAATAGTACAAATGACGAACTTGAGTATTACGTACTACAACGTAATCCAAGTCATTCCTATCCATTAATTATGTGTGATCCTGATTCGGAACATACGGAAGAATATCTATATGATTACGAAAATGAAAAAATTCCCAAACCGAAAGTGATGGAATTTACATTTAGTGAACCCTATTTTGCCAGCCCAGACATTGGTGATTATTTTTCCCAACCTGAATCAGTAATCTCAGATAAGTTAAAAAAAATATTGTCTTCACTCAATATATTTGGAATTCAACTAATTCCAGCTATGATTACAAGTAATAAAGGTGATATTTTTAAGGATTACTTTTATATACATATTTATAATATTATTAATGCAATGGATAAACTAAACTCTAAATTCGACGAAGGGGATGATTGCTATTTTATCGATAAATTTAAGCTTGATGAAAATATTTTAAAAAATATTCCGTTAGAAGAAAGATTAATTTTTAAATTAGGAGAAGATCACACAATAATGCTTTATCACCGATCTATAGTTGAAGCATTAATGACTGTTAAACCAACTGGTTTAAAATTTATTAAAGTAGAAGATTGGCATATTTAAGCCATTACTCAGCCAAATATTAGCCTATCATTTAGCGCAATTTAAACAGTTATATGACTAACAAATAGCGTTCATGAATATATCAACAGAGAGCATATAAAAGGAGATTAAATCCAATCTCCTATTTATTTTGTTATTCAAAGCTTTGAAAAACATAATAGATAGGTAAAATAATTACAAAAATAAACACTTCAGAAAACATACTTCATGCTACTATTTTAACCAACAATCAGCAAATCTAATTTCTCCCCCCAAAAAATACAACCTGTTAAAGAGAAATAAAATATGGAAAATTATTATTTTATACAAAGAAAATCAGACCAAGCCTATCCATTGATTCGAATAACCAATCGTGATGATCACTTAAACCCCACTTTAATAAATTTGGAATTTAATGGAACTATACCCTCTCAGCCCGTTATGTCTGATTTTTTGTCTGGTCCTGAGATTTTTATTACCGATAAAATTGCCAATGTCATTAAAAGCTTTAAGCCTAAAGGGATAAAAATTATTGACACTGAATTAACAACCCCACAAGGTAAACTCATTAAGGACTATTTTTGTCTACTTTCTGACAACATAATCGAGGCTTTAGATAAAGATAAATCCGATTATGAAAAGCCTAGAAGAACATATTTTATAAAAAAACTCATTTTGGACAGAAAAATTTTAAATGAAATTCCTTTGGAACAAAGATTAGTTTTTTTATTAAGAGAATCGCTTCACATCGTTTTTCATGAATCATTAGCCAAAGCCATCATGGCGGTAAATCCTACTGGTATGGAATTTATTAATATTGAAACCGACGGAAAACCGTTAGAAGTAAATTAATATTCTTAACCATGGTTCGATATAAAGTTAGTTTATATCGAAATACACAGCATCTTATTCAGCAAAAATTTAGAGAATTAGAGGCGGAAAACACCAATTAATTTTTAATAAAGCAAGTTGTATATTTTCACTTGCTTTAGAAACAGAGATTTAATGAATCTAAAAAATGGCCGTAACTGAAACGGGTAAACCGTTAAATAATATCAATCGGTACTTTAAACACCGCTTTACGTACTTTTTTAGGTTCATCAACCATGCATAACGCTTGGTGTAGCTCGCCCGGATAAAAGGCCGTAACTGAAACGGGTAAACAGTTAAATAATGTCAATCGGTACCTTGAACACCGCTTTACGTACTTTTTTAGGTTCATCAACCATACATAGCGCTTGATGTAGCTCGCCCGGATAAAAGGTCACAAACTCACCTTCGGTTAAATGAATAAAGTTATTTAAGCTGGCTTGATTAACAATAAACAGATCAGTTTTCTTTTCATAACAAGGTAAATGTGAGGCATCGAGCAAACTGTAGGCAATAATCTCTTCACCTCTGAGGATTAATTGAATATCTAAAAACTGTTTATGAAATTCACAGTGCCGCTCCTGCCTAGGTGAAGTCCAAGCATCACCAATGGTGTAAAACCATTGTTCTCCCTCCATTTGATAACGTCCGTCGGCCTGATTTTGAAGTGCATTCAAGCTTAGCTCAGCGCTCGATAATATTGTGTATAATGTATCTGGTAAAGTGGCTAACTTTAGATTGTTTAAGTGACCGGCAATCATCTTTCATCTCCTTATACTGCATTATTCTACAGTGTCAAAATGTTGCGCACCTATCATGCGATAAGTGCACAAGCGGTTAGTTGAAATTTTTAACCCAATTTTCATCAATCACAACATATTTAATAGCCATACGAAAATAGGTATAAGCAATATGTAATTTACCGTCTGAACTTTGCTTAATAGTGGGATAAGAAAATTCACGATTTAAGCTATCTTTAGAATTATTTGTCATGCAGTAACCGTCGCCTTCATCCAGATGCCGGATATAAGGCCAAGTTTCACCATTATCCATTGAAATTGCTAATGACATAGGTGCTCGTGGTGCGCCCCAAAAAGCATTTTTTTGCCCGTCAATAATTTCGGCCTCTTTTTTATTGGCACAACTTTCATCTTCAATTTCATCATAAAGTGATATACGCCTTGCAATTGCATCTTTAGCACTCGATTGATTAAACACTAAGGCAATATGCCCGTTATTTAAAACGGTGGCTTGAATGGAGGAGTTATTATTAGGTAAATTGGTGGCTATTGGTGTAGACCAATGATATCCGCCATCGGTCGATCGGCAAGCATAAATATTATCTGCCCAACGACTGCGGAAAAGCGCATACAAACTGTTGTCTTTCAATAATAAAATATTCATATGCACACAGCCTAAACTATTGGGCACATCAACATTAAGCCAAGTTTTCCCGTTATCTTTAGAGATCATCACACCACTTGTATCATAGCTTCCTACCCATTTTTCACCGGGTTTTGCAATACAGTAAAACACCGGTAATAACCAATCCCCGTTTGGCATTACCGTAATAGGCTGACGAATAAAAATACCTTTATTGGGATCTTCCAGTAACGTTTTAATTGGTCCCCAAGTTTCACCAAAATCATGCGATTGACGATATCGTACAATTGCCGTATCTTGATTGCCGGCGATTTGCGCGGTATACAGTAGCCACAATACATTATCCGGAGCCAGAAAAAACAGTGGGTTTTGTTCTGATCTTGTTGCGTCATTGGAAAGCTTGACCGCTTTAGTCCAAGTTTGACTGCCCTTTTTTAGTCTTGAATAATAAGCGGAAATATCAGCTATCCCCTCTTGCGTACCGCCAAACCAAGTACAAAGTAGATCACCATTTGGTAATGGTAGTAAATTAGCCGCATGGTTTTGTACACATTCGGTTGGTAGAAATGCCTCAATTCGGGCACTATCATTTTTATTAATACTCAATCTGCCGCTGCAGTCCGGTTTAATTTGGGTCATGAGGTAATCTCCCTATAAACAATCAACATTATTTTTTAGATTTAACAAAAGGGCTAATTAAACATTTGTCTAACAGCATGATTACAGCAGGCGAAAGAAGCGCAATATACATGTTATTCACGCCTAATGGATCGCCTAAGTAAAACCAAACCGATGTAATAATAGCCGCCCCAATCAAGGCCATATTTGCTGCTCGGGTACTATTTAAAAAAGGTAAATAGAAAGCAATCATTGCCACAATAGTGATTGATAGCCGAATAGCACGAGTAAAAAATGAAAGCTTTAACACTTCCGGAAATGCCAGTACTAACAGCAAAGGAGCGAAACCAACGAAAACCGAAATCACTTTGGTTGCTTTAAACTCTTTTTCTTGTGAAGGTTTGAAGTATGGCACATAAAAATCTTTAACAATCAGTGAGGCAATCGCTAAAGCAACGGTACTGACGCTAATAAAAATTGAAGCGACTAAAGAAGTGGTAATCACACCGGCCATAAATGGATTCATATCCTGTATAAACACCGGTAAAGCATATAAGCTATTTATATCCGGATGAAGAAATTTGGCACAAACTCCAATTACCGCAATAGCTATAGCAATAGGCAGGCAGAAGAAGAAAGCATACCAGCAAGCACGTTTTGCCGATTTGGCATCTTTCGTTGACGAGATAGCTTGAATCACAAATTGAGTACAAAAGATCGAGCCAATAGTACCGATTAACCAAGCAAAAATAGTACTGGCACCGATTGAACCGTCCCAAGTCCAGTAGTGTGGCGGCATCTGTTCAATCATGGGTGATATACCACCGGTTAAATACAATGCCGTTGCTAAAATAAATAACACCCCAAAATATTTCACGGCACTATGGATGATAGTGACATAAGCCACCCCTTTGAGTCCCCCGAAAGCAAAATAGAATGTGCTGACAACAGCGGTAATAAAAGCGGCAACCGGTAACGAAATTTGCAGCACGGTTGAAATCGCTGCCGCACCGCTTATATAGTTACCCACATTAACCAATAGCAGAGCATAAATCATAATGATCGAAATAAGATTTTTAGTTGAATGCCCATATTTTTGAGCAATGGCTGCTGAAATAGTGATTTCCCCAGTGTTGTAAATCTTTTTAACTAATAACAGACCAAACAGCGGAAAACCAATTGCGGCGCCAATCACTGACCATGACGCGGCAATCCCATTATCAAAAGCTGATTGCGCAGTACCTATAGTCGACTTAGCGCCAATATATTCGGTCATTAATAAAACACCGACAACGATTGCAGGTACCGCACGCGATCCTTCCATAAAATCACTATTATTTTTACTTCTTAAAAAATAGGTCATTGCAGAAGTAGCTAAAATATAAATCACCACAATACTTATAATAATGATTGTGTCCATTGTTCCAAAGTAATGCATAAATCACCTTCTTTACTTTATCAGTGCATGTTAAATAGTTATTACAATCGCTTCACAAGATCGTTAATTGTGGCAATATCAGAATCAGAAAATAGGATTGGATAACGGCTTTCTCCCACCTGCTCGCCCATTAATGACAACGCTTTTTTGACAGCAGCCGGCGAAAATACCGTGGCATAAAGACGCTGCCGCAAATCACCGACCAACTCTTGCGCCGCTTTGGCGTGGTCAAGATCACCGGCTTTAAAGTGTTGCCAAATCGCCTGTATATGTTCCGGTACGACATTGGCAAGGCCTGAGATAGAGCCAACGGCTCCGCCAACAAAACCTTGATAAATTAAAGAGTCGGGTCCAGTTAACACATCAAACCCTTCAAATTGTTTGGCTATATCAATAAACCCTTGCAAACTTTCAATACTGCCCGCACTGTCTTTGATACCCCAAATATTCGGATGTTCTGCCAGTATGGCGGCGGTTTGCGGTTCGATTTTGTTGCCCGTTCGAGCGGGAATGTTGTACAAATAAATCGGTACGGTTAATGCATCGGCGACTTTGGTATAGTGGTCAATTAGCTCTTGTTGTTTTAATGGAATAAAATATGGGGCAATGACCGACACGGCATCTACGCCTAATTTCGCGATCTGTTTACCCAATTTTATTGTTTCCTGACTTGAGATCTCACCTATATGCGCCATGACTGGGAAGCGCCCGGCAACTTCATCAACACAAACTTCAGCAACTTTGATTTTTTCTTGCTGAGTTAAAACGAAAAATTCGCCATTGGTACCGTTACAAAAAATACTATTTCCATGGTGTAATTGGCGCTTAACTTGTTTACGCATCCGACTGGGGCAAAAATTGCCGTTATCATCAAACGTTGTCACAATAGCGGTTAAGATTCCTTCTATTTTTTTACTCATGTTAATTACTCCTGCTTAAAAGTTTTTATAAAAGCGATTGATAGATAGCCAATACGTCTTGCTCGGTAATGGGTTTGGGGACATTGTTCATTAACCGTTTTACATTAAGTGCGTTATCAACGAGGTAAGGGAGGTCATGGCTTGAAATGTTTAATTGCTGTAATTTAGTCGGCAATCCAAGCCGAACAATTAATTGGCTGAAATAGTCAACTAAAGCATAGGATTTTTCTTCTGTAGTCAGTGCCAACTGCGCATCGGGTAATAAATCGTAAGCTAAGGCAAATTTATCGACAACCGCATCACGCACAAAAGCCATGCAAGGCACAAGTAATATGGCATTTGCCACGCCATGGGCAATATGATATTTGCCACCTAGTGGGTAGGACATTGCATGAACTAAATGGGTACCGGCATGAGCAATAGCTGCACCACCATAATAAGATGCCCAAAGCATGTTGAGCCTTGCGCCAAAATTATCTTTATTCACAACCGACTTTTCGATAGCGGCAAACAATTTTGACAAACCTAGCATCGCATAATTATCACTGACGGCATTGGACAAGTTAGAGGTTAAACACTCAATTAAATGGCACAATGCATCAACACCAGTTGAAGCGGCAACCATTTTGGGCATTGAGCTAGTTAGTTCGGGGGCTAAACAGACATAATCGGGTAGCATTACCGATGAAATAATACCTTGTTTGGTGGCTTTTTCAGGTATGGCTAAAATAGCGTTAGGCGTCGCTTCAGATCCGGTACCGGCAGTAGTTGGAATCAACAATGATGCACAACGCCTTAGCGGTTGCACCCCGTCTAATAGCTGCTTCAAGGTCAAATTGTTATTTGCTACAGTTAAAACTGACACCAATTTAGCCACATCAAGAACACTGCCACCACCCACACCTATTACAAAATCCGCAACAGGAAGCGATAATTTTGCTAAAACGTTGGCAACATCATGTTGGCTGGGCTCTGGCGGGATATCATCAATGCAGGTTACAACCGGTACGATTGTCTTAATTGTTGCAAGCAAAGAGGATACTTGGGGTAAATTAATGACATTTTTATCGGTAATAAAGACAACATGATGATGTGCTTTAAATAACCAATGAAGATCGTTTAAAACCCCCTGCCCACTTAAAATTGTACTATTTATGTGCATAATTCGCTCCCAAAACACAAAATAAAATGAAACATTTAAATCACATTGATTTAATTTAATCATTTAATATTATTTTATGTGCTAATTTTGATCAAACTTAATATTTAAAATTGGGATCATGATCACAATACAATTAAAATGATTACATTCAATCAAAATGTTAGTGTTTTTTAATTGGAAATCGGTATAATTGCAGAAATGACAGATTTTATGATTGGAAATAATCAATGGTTAGATTAATTATTGCTGATGATTTCACCGGATCCAATGATGCCGGTGTGCAACTGGTCAATAAGGGAGTAACGGTAAATGTCGTTTTTGATTGGCAAAATGCTGACTTAGCAAATTCTTTCACACTAAACCTCGGCCAAGACGATAACAACGCGGTCATTGTGGTCAATTCAGAAACTCGTTCAACCTCAGTGATTGAAACCAAAGCAAGAATAAAAAAAGTGTTAGAAAACTTTTCCCACTTTAAACCAATTTATAAAAAAATAGACTCTACTTTACGTGGCAATATTGGTACTGAAATTGAAACATTATTAGACCATAGTGAATACCAAGCAGCACTAGTTATACCTGCTTTTCCGAAGATGAATCGTATCGTCAAAAATGGGCTATGTTATGTTAACGGCGTTGAGTTACAAAACACCGAATTTGCAACCGATCCAAAAACACCAGTGCTATCTTCAAACGTAAAAAATAACATTGACCAGCAAACACGCCTTTTATCTGCACAAATTAATTTAGAAACATTGAGAAATAATCAGCTAAAACAGACGATTGAAAATTTAATCTCTGCAGGTTATAAAATTCTGATAGTAGATAGTGAAACAGACAACGATTTACAGTTGATTTTAGGGCAGTTAAAGCCACTGCTTGATAAGCTATTATTAGTTGGTTCGGCCGGTTTGCTGGATTTTATGCCCAAAGCAAAAGAAGAAAACAAACAGCAAAAAACTAAAACCAGCAACGCACCACTTTTAGTTATTGCCGGTTCAATGAGCGAAATGACTCAACAGCAGATAAGTTACGCAATGGAGAATGGTGGCAGTAATTGGAGACTTTTTACTATCAACATAATTGATTTACTCAACCACTCTATTTCTCACCAATTAACACCTTACCAGACCCAGATTCAAGCAAGCTTAGACTCAGGTCATCACTGTATTGTCAGAACTTGCGCCAGTTATCGTGATCGGTTTGCAATTGATCTGCATTGCCAGCACTACAATCTATCGCGGATGGAGCTTGGTGAAAAGATCGCTACGGCTTTAGGCCAGTTAGTTAACCAATTAAAGTTTGATAATCTATTTTTAACCGGTGGCGATGTGGCAATATCTGTAGCGAAATCTTTAGGTGCTAAAGGTTTCACCATAGAGGGAGAAGTCTGCCATGGCGTTCCCTATGGCAGATTGATTAGCCAACCCCCACTGCCCTACCGAGTATTTACCAAAGCAGGCGGCTTTGGCGCTAAAAATATTTTATTGAAATCATTAGCATTTATTTAAAGGAGGAAAATTGTGTCAAAAATTATTGCTATCACCATGGGCGATCCAGCCGGAATTGGTCCGGAGATCATCATCAAGGCGTTACAATCCGACGTTTTAAAAAACACCCAATCAATTGTTATTGGATCGGTCGATTTGCTAAAAAAACAGTTAAAAATGGGACTATTCAATCATGTTATCATCAACCCCATAGAGCAAGTAACTGATGCCAAATTTAGTGCCAACGTGATTAATGTGATTGACATTGCGTTAGCTGACATTCAAGCTCTTAAACCGGGAATAATTCAGCCGCAAGCTGGTGATCTGGCATACCGATGTATTAAAAAAGCAACTGAGCTGGCCTTAAATGGTGAGGTATCGGCCATTGCCACCGCACCTTTAAACAAAGAAGCATTGCACGCAGCCGGTCATATATATCCCGGACATACTGAATTATTAGCTCAATTAACCGATAGTAAAGATGTTGCCATGGTGTTATACACCGAAGCACTTAAAGTTATTCATGTTACAACACATGTATCATTGCAGAAATTTTTAACGACTTTGAGCAGCCAACGAATTGAAAAAGTGATAGGCATTGCCAACGATTTTTTGCAAAAAATTGGTATTGATCAGCCTAAAATAGCGGTTGCCGGTGTTAATCCACATGCAGGAGAACATGGCCTATTTGGTGATGAAGAGATCAAATTTGTGACGCCGGCTGTCGAGAAAATGCAACAAATTGGCATAAACGTTGTGGGGCCTTGTGCACCTGACACTGTTTTTTTACAAGCTCATCAAGGGAAGTTTGATATAGTTGTGGCAATGTATCATGATCAAGGACATATTCCACTCAAACTGCTCGGTTTTTATGACGGGGTGAATATTGCAGCCGGCTTACCCTTTATTCGAACATCCGCTGATCATGGCACAGCTTATGATATTGCTTGGCAAGGTGTTGCTAAAGCAGATAGTATGATAGAATCGATTCGCTTAGCAGAGCTATTATCTTAACGACTGATCGATTAATAATGAGGATTAAACGGTGGCAAAATATAATCGACTTGATCAAATCATGGAGTATCTTAAAATTCATAATCTGGTGACAGTCGAACAATTAGTTGTGGCAACAGAAGCTTCACCTGCCACAATTCGTCGTGATCTAATTAAATTAGATCAACAAGGCGTAATAAGCCGTACCCATGGTGGGGTGACCTTAAATAGATTTATTCCTGCGCAACCAACAACTTCTGAAAAGCTACATAAAAGTTTTATCGAAAAACAGCGAATCGCAAAGACCGCAGCCCAGCTTATTAAAGCTGGAGATTCGATCGCTTTAGATGCCGGCACCACAACTCGTGAAATAGCCAAAAGAATTACCCAAATACCCGTTAGAGTTATCACTTCTGATCTGCATATTGCTCTTTTTTTGTCAGAGTTTAAGCAGATTGAAGTGACGATTATTGGCGGTAAAATTGATGACAGCAGCCAATCTTGTATCGGTGAACATGGGCGTTCACTATTGGAGCAAATTAATCCTGATATCGCATTTATTAGTTGTAACTCATGGAGCCTTAATAAAGGCGTTACTGCACCAACTGAAGATAAGGCTTTAATTAAATCTAGCTTTGCCGCTAAAGCCGATCGAGTAATATTGGTCGCCGATAGTAGTAAATATAATTGTCACTCGTTATTTACTGCTATTGCCCTCAATCGCTTTAGCGATATTATTACAGATAGTCACTTAGATGCTGAAACGAAACATCTTTTACAATCACAGCCGTTTAAGTTGCATATTGCAAGTTAATAAGATTTTACTTTAATTTCAATGATGCTAAATACAATCATGATAAGCGCCATGCTACCGGTCAAAGAGATTTGTAATTAGCAGTAAAACTTGATTAAGCAACAATCTCACTATCTACAAAAAAATAAGCAATTTCTCTTTGAGCGCTTGCCAATGAGTCAGATCCATGGACAGCATTTTCAGTTACACTATCAGCAAAATCGGCACGTAGAGTGCCGGCATTAGCTTTAGATAAATCTGTTGGTCCCATTAGATCACGATAACGCTTAACAGCGTCTTCACTTTCCAGTACCTGCACAATAATTGGGCCGGATGTCATAAATCTAATCAGATTATCAAAAAAAGGTTTTCCTTGATGTTCGCCGTAAAAACCTTCCGCTTGCTCTTTAGTTAATCGAAGCATTTTTAAGGCTACAATTTTGAATTTAGCTTGTGAAATTCTCATTTCGATTTCACCAATTAGGTTTTTTTTCACCGCATTAGGCTTTATGATTGATAGTGTTTTTTCTATTGTCATGTTTCACCAATCCTGTTAATCAAAGGTAAATTTGATTCGAACAATTTGTCCGCTTTCATCTATTACCAGCAATTTATGATTTCCTCGTTTAGTTATCGGTAATGCAATCTTTTCATTACCTTCAGATTGGACAATAAAGTTGCCATCTAAAAACCACGTTTTTTTACCATACCCCCCATCGGAAATTAAATCAATAGTCACTTGAGTTTCGCCCGGTAGCGCTCTTATCAATTGTTTTTCTTCCAGTCCGTCAACGCTCAGAGGAGAAAATATATCTTGTCCCATAACAGGGCAATTGGGATCAACCGGTGGCAATAGGTTTTCTCTACGTTCTTTCGATAATAACCAGTTATCCAGTGAAACAGGCCATAAAGCTAATGTTTTCTTTTTAGCGCCTTCACAGTCAGAGGCAACACGTTTATTTTCTTCATTGACCCAAATATCTACCCAGCCAGAACGATAAGCACTATTTTTCAGTTGATTTAATGTGGCAAGTGTTGGTGGCACCATATGATTAAGTACAAAAGCTCTTTTTTGTCGGTGACAATTTTCGTCATCAGCAGGCAATGGTTGCCCGATTGGCCAACAAATTGACTCTACCGTCACTGAATCGGGTTGTTTAAACACCGGAAGTGGGCGATTAAGTCGCCTTTCTTTATTAAGCAATAATGAATTTACCTGCAATAAAATCGGTAAGGCTGATACAGAGCCATATTGTCCTAAAACTGGCGTTCCGTCGGGGCGCCCTATCCATACACCCACGATATAGCGTGGGTTAATTCCCACAGCCCAAGCATCACGATAGCCATAACTTGTACCGGTCTTATATACCATTTGTTTGACATTTCCCAGCATTTTCTGGATCATCCATGCACTACCTTCTGAGATAAGCGGACGGCTCGTTAATGGTTCGTTTTGGATAAAACGCAGTGAGCTGGCATTACCTTTTCGAGCAAAAGCACTATAAGCACTCACAAGTTCATCCATTCTCAATGAAGCACCACCCAAAATATAGGAAAGATTAGGAATATTTTCGATTGAGGATAAATTCAAGCCAACAGAAGCTAGTTTACCGGTAAACCGTTTAGGTCCATAGAGTTCTATTAATTGCACTGCTGGCAGATTTAACGATTTTTTAAGTGCTTCAGAAGCGCTAACTGGTCCATAAAAACCGTCATCAAAATTGGTCGGCCGATAATCTGTACTCATACGCGGAACATCTTGTAATAGCGATTCAGAATGGATCATACCTTCATCGATAGCAAAGGCGTACATAAAAGGTTTCAAGGTTGAACCGGGTGAACGTAAAGCACTGATCATATCGACCTGTCCATACCTATTTTGATCATTAAAATCAACAGAGCCGATGTAAGCTTTAACGTTCATATCGGTATGGTCTACAACCAAAATAGCCATTGACGCATTAGGCGGTAACTGTTTTTTGCGGTTAATGACCATATCCTCTAAATTTCTTTGCAATGACAAATCGATAGTTGAATGGATAATTTCATCATTTGGATACTGTCGTGAAAGTCGATAAGCCAATAACGGGGCATTTTTTGGCGCTTCACGAGGTTTAACCCAAACTTCATCTTGTCTAGTTTGCTCGATAATCTCTTTAGGCCATACTTGAAATTCTTCCATACGATCTAAAACTTTATCTCGAGCTTGCTGAGCACGCTCAGGATACCTGTCAGGACGCAATCGACTAGGAGCTTGAGGTAACACCGCAAGTAAAACAGCTTCACTACGACTTAACTTACTTGGTGGTTTGCCAAAATAAGACCAACTGGCCGCACCGATACCTTCGATAGTTCCGCCATAAGGGGCATGGTTTATGTATAAGTTAAGAATCTCTTTTTTACTATAATGTAACTCTAACTGTAGCGTTCGAAAAATCTGCTTAAGTTTGCCCGTTAGCGTGCGATCATGAGGATATAACAATCTGGCTACTTGCATTGAAATCGTGCTACCGCCAGATACGATTCGATTATTGCTGATATTTTGCCAACCAGCACGAAATAAGGATATCGGATTGACACCAAAATGGTTGTAAAAGTGGCGATCTTCATAGTTCAATAGCACATCAAGGTAGTAATCGGGTACTTCTTCAAGAGTGACCGGATAACGCCAAATGCCATTTTCATCAGCAAAGCGCCATAAGGGTGTATTATCTTGCGCAACAACCGTTTGAGTATTTTTCTTAGCTGTTACAGAAATTGGAAAAAGGAAATCTGCAATAAAAAAAACAGCGATTAAAAAAAGGATAAAAAGTACAAAAAACTGAAAAATTTTCTTAAGACGCTTTTTCATTTTTAGCTGTCACATTTAATTAATAAAATTATTTTAATTATAAAAATACCGCCAATTATTATTGGCGGGTATTTAATTGTTTGTATCGTTCAATCACTTCAATTCAGTGATACTGACTGATTATTCAACTTCCGGTTGTTCCGTTTGATCGGATGTAATTGTAATAATTTCCGGTGATTGGCCAATAGCAAATATCGATGGGCGATACATAGACTCAACATATGGATTTGGCACCACAAAATTACCCGGTGTCACTGCTCTTACAAGATATGCGACACGCTTGTGATAAGTATATTGGTCATTACTTGTGTAGCCATCAACATCAACTGCCGCCACATATCTATCATCGCGGAACTCTTGATATTTCACATTACTGCTATCTTCACCATCGAGTAAGTTAGCAAGTTGAGGTAGTGATGATAGATTAATACTGCTATTAGTTAAGTTTTGATTTTCAAGTTCTAAACCAGCAGGTAAGTAATCGATAATCATTGCATCAGGAATATCTTTTTTGCTTGATACTTCTAACACAACCGCCATTAAACTATTTATTTTTAATTCAGAAGGATCAATTTTATTGCCTTTCAAATCATAATAACTACGTTCAATTTTAATCTCATTACCTGTTTCTGTTGGTACAGGTGGAATTTTATTATAACCAGATACCGTCAATTTAACATAAAGCAGTTTATCATTTTCTGTATTGGTTAGGGTTAATCCATCAATGAGATCATCATAGTCATAAGATTTGTTTAAAGTTGAACCCGCATTTTCGGTTTCCGAATTAATTTTAAACGTAAAGCTATCTTTACCACTATTTTCCTCAACTGACAGACCTGCAATAAATAAAGCCCCCAATTCTTGAGTTGATAAATAACGATTATCCATGAGTAAATCGGATAAAGTAACATGATAATCAGAGATATTATTAGAACTTATTTGGTTACTAACTAATAATGCCAATACTAATGCATTATCACGTATTTCACTGCCATAATCTCCAACCCATTCATCTGTATCTTGATAAGAAGTCTTCATTGCTGTTTGAAGCATATCTTCATAGATTGTTTCAAAACCCGCTTTTTTAGCCGCAACAGCTAACTGCAAGACAGGTAAAGGTGATATTACGAAATTCTCGTCGTTTCTTTTGACTTGTTGATACAAAGAATTGATTTCGTTACGCACCGATGAGTCAAGTTGATTTTGTTTAGCTAATACCATTAAGGCATAAGCTTTAATAGCAAGTTGATTATAATGAATGACTTTACGACTACGATAATAATTATCTCTATCATCTATTGATGAGTTGTCATAAACATATTTTTTAAGTTGAGAAACTGCTTTGTCAAGTGGATACCAAGGAACGTCATAGCCTCGTTCTTTCGCTTCCAACAAGAAGTCTGTTGCATACACAGTTAGCCAAAACTCTTCTTCACTTTCACTACTCCACAATCCAAAACCGCCATTATCTCGTTGCATACCTAATATGCGTGAAATGCCTCTTTGAATTTTCGAACGGCGAGTTTCATTTGATTCTGTAGCAATTCCCATCGCTGCAAGAGCGGAGTTATTAGCAAATAAAGAAGGATATAATCCGCTGACTGTTTGCTCTAAACAGCCATAAGGGTATGCATATAACTCTTTAATGTATTGTGCAATATTAAGTGGTGGTGTAGTTGAGACAACCAATTTTGCATCAACTGAATTACTAATCAAATCATTTAAGACATTAGTATCCATTTTCCACTTCTCGCCACTATCAAGTGCAAATACATAATTTATGTTAGTAGGAGAATAACCAGGTCTGACACCGATTGTCCATTGATCATTAGTTTCATATTTATGATTTTCATCACCTATTTGTTTAATATTGGTATTTACAGAAAAATGCCCTAAACCATAATCGGCGGTAACCGGAATGTATATGATATCTTTTTGTAGACTATCAAGTGTCACTTCAGTTGTTTGAGATAAATCCGGGAATATTAACCCATCACTTGAAATGTTTACTTGCAAAGTTTGCTTTTCATCGGTCATATTATGTAACTTCAAAGCTAATAATGCTTTATCGCCACCAGCCATGAATCGCGGTTTAGTTAACTCGACAACAATCGGTGCTGCAATGGTCATAGTTTGTTCAGCTTTACCAAAACGGTCATCATCCCATGCTTGCGCCATAATGCGAAGTTCACCATTAAATTTTGGTAATGGTAAGTCAATTATGCCTTCGCCATTCTCATCAAGTTGAACGGTATCGAGTTGTTGAGCAATAATTTTAACATCATTTAGTGGTTTCTTCTTACTGTTTTCAAATACGGCATCACCACCAAAGCTGAGATTTACATTTCGACCCGAGCCTTCAATTAATCTGCCATAAACATCATAATAATCAACATCAAAACGTTTACGACCTAAGAAGTAGGCATAAGGATCAGGTGTGGCAAAATTAGTAATATTTAATACACCAGAATCCACTGCTGATACCAGAACAGTTATATTGCTATCTTCCTTAATAAATTGTTTATCCAATTTAATTTTAACCGGAATAGTTTGTTCAGGCTCTGTTTTTGCTGGTAAATCCATAGTAAAAGTTAATTGGCGTTCGCTAGTATCGATAGGTAAATAAAGTAAACCAATTGCACGTTTTACTGTCTGAACTTTACTATCAGTTGTCGGGCGTACGATCATCGCATTAATGTAAACATCATGACGTTCCCAATTTTCAACTGGTATTTCAACCTCAAGCCCTTGTTCATCAATCGTGATATCTTTCTTCCAAATCGTTCCATCATTAGTTTCGAGTGAAATATAGCCCGAACCTGCAACTGGTGCTTGAACATGAACTTTAGCTATATCGCCTGGTTTATAGCCTTTTTTATCAATACTTAATTTCACTTGATCTGGGCGTAAAGCATTTGTACCATCAGTATTATCTTGCCAATCATAGCCTGACCAAAAACGCAAGCTTGATTTCGCACCTGTTTTGTTATCAACAACCTCAATTAAATATGAACCATATTCATTAGGTTGAAAACTTACTCTTGCAACATTATCAGAGGCAATCGATAATTGTTCTTCTTGAACGATAAACTGATTGGTTTTATATTCTTGTCTCCATCCACCATAATTCTCCCAAGACCAATAATAATTACGGCGTTCTCTGATAATGCGTGTGGTAAGATTATTGGTCGCCAATTTTTCACCGTCGGTATTGATGTACGCTATATCAAATTCAGCGGTCTTATCCTTATCTATTGTGTAGCGTTCATTATAACTATCTGATCTATAATTATAATATTCGCTTTTAGAAAACATTGGACGGATAGCTGGCATGTTTTCTGTTGGCCAAACCTGTTGAGTTGCGTTACGAGTAACAGGTCGACCGCCAGGATCGAGTAAACTAACTGACAAACCAATTAATGTTGGTTCTTTAAAGTCTTCTGATGAAGTCTTTATTACTGTCTCACCATTTGAATCTAATTTTTTTTCTTCATCGAAAAGTTCATCAAAATCTCTATCTTCAATATACTGACCTATTATGAAATCATTTAAACCGGCAAGCTTATCAATTTTTTTCATGTATGCTCTTACTTCAATCGTATTGCCCGAAGTTGGAGCCCCATATAGATAACGACCTTTAATATCAAATTTAACATCTTCATTAGCTAATATAGGTTTAGATGACGACGAATTAATGTCCAAAGCCATTCGTTCCGGCAAAAATTCTTCTACATTAAAATAGGTAATATTTTCTTTATCATCACCCACATTAAATTGAAGCGACCATTTACCGGTTGCTGCATCAAGAGGGATAGTATATTTGAATTGATATAATCCATGGTTATCAGATTGACTTGGTATAGAACCACTCCCAATAGATCGTCCTTCTGGTGTTTTTATTTCAACAACAATTGGTTGATCAGGTAATATCTGACCGTCGGCATTACGCAATAGCGCATTGTAAAAGATTGTTTCACCAGGACGATATAAATCACGAGGACCAAAAACAAAAAGTTGTTTATCCCTATATCGATCACCGGAAAGATTAAAATCCGTCAGATTTAAACCATTAAATCTGACGTCAACAAATGAAATTTGCTGATCATCGCTTGCCGTCAAATAATAATAACTGCTATCTGGCATTGCAATTTCTGCATAACCTTCTGCATCAGTTCTTACAGTGATAGGGCCTTTACTATCATCAATGCTATGTAATGTTATTTTAACATTGCCTAATGGTGCTCCATCATCTAGTGCATGGGTCATTACCAGTAGATTTTTATTTGAATACTTATGAACTGAAATACCAATATTACTAATTGAAAAAACAGAGGATGGAGCGGCTCTGACGAGATCGCCAGTCTTAGTCATTATCGCTAAATAGACACCTTCTTCTTTAAGCTCAGGTATATTAGAAATATTAATTAACATATTTTCCTGAACATTTGGTTTAGGATTTAGCTCAAAGCGAGAGGAATAAACTAAATCGAAATATTGTTTCATATAATTAAAATCATAAGCATCAACAGAAGTTGATAGACCACGCATGTTCGAAAAAAAAGAGACGAATTTTTCTGGCTTCACTTTAAAAAAATTAATATCAACTTTATTGACATTCAACGTTGTTACAGGGATTCCACTCATTGATTTACTTGGTAGTAAAATACCTGAACTAGTAAATTTGATGATAGGCTCGCGAGAACTTGTCGTCAAATAAGTTTGATAAACACTTTGTAAATGACTGTCATTGATGCCTGATAGCAATTTATCAATTGTTAATAGTAATCTACGATTTGGTTCTAAATATCGAAGTCTTAATTGCAATCCATCGTTTGATAGTTCCCATGCACCATCAACAGTCCCTTTTTCAGTATCCACTAGTCTTAGTAAATTAGAAAAATTGAGTTGTGGATTAATAGGAACAGAGAAAGTAACGACCAATGTGCTTGAACCATCAATAATTGCTTCAGAAGCATCAATAACTTTCAATTGTTTGCCGTTATACTTTTGAATTAATTCAGATGTAGGCGAAAAATTCGGTTTGTTGGTGGATTGTTGTTCAGTGGGTGCAATAGAACTACTAGCCGACTGCATTTGGGAATTGTTATCGATTGGCTCACTTCCAACATTTTGATTCTGATTGCTATCATCGCAACCGGAAAGAGCCAGAAATACACTAAAAACAGCTAACTTCTTGATAAATTTCATTATTTCACCGTTCCTTAATTATTTTAATTTTCTTTGAATTATATATACTACTTTTTGTATATATTATGCACTGTACTGACCAATAGACAAAGCGCTTTCTAAAATATTTTGAAAAAAAGAGAATTAATGAATAACCCTTTTGAGATAAAGATTATTTAGAATTCGAATCTTTGAGAGAAAACTCATCTAAATGGGCAAAACATAAGATGAGTTTTTTAGGATTTTTTAATGATTTTAGCGGTTTAAATTCAAGTAAGTTAACTTAATTAAAGCAAAGAATTAAAATTGACTCACTTTAGGCTTCGAAATTAATCTTTTTAAGATCAAATTTAAAATTACACCATAAAGCGGTAAGAAGAATAATCCACAAATCAAAATTTTAAAACTATAGTCAATTGCAGCAATCTCGATCCAATGATTGGCCATAAATTCGTCGCTACTTTGATAAAAGGCAATGGCAAAAAAGACGATAGTATCTATACCATTACCTAACACCGCTGATGCCGAAGGCGCAACCCACCATGCTTTATTTTTGCGTAAATAATTAAACACAGTAATATCCATAAGCTGCCCAACCAAATAAGCGGCAAAACTGGCTAATGCTATTCGAAAAACAAAAGTATTAAAATCAGATAAAGCTGAAAATCCCATCCAATGCCCTTCAAAAAACACAACCGAAATGGAATAAGAGAACAGTAATGCCGGTATCATAACAACAAAGATAATTTTTCTGGCAAGACTAGCACCAAATACCCGAATGGTTAAATCGGTGGTTAAAAAGATAAATGGAAAGGTAAATGCTCCCCAAGTGGTATGAAAACCGAAGATATCAAATGGGATTTGTACCAGATAATTGCTTGATGCAATAACTAAAATATGAAAAAAAGAGAGCCAGCAAAGCGCCTTGCGCTGCTGAGCTGAATTAAATTTGTTCTGAAGTGTTTCAGAGTGAATATTCAAATACATATTCGTTTCCTTTTTTAAATGGGGTGAGAGAACCCATAATCTTTAACGTAAAAATGATGTAATTAAGGTTAAAAATGTCGGATAAGCCGAATTTAATTACATCGATATCTAATATTTTTAAATTGTTATAAAAAAATGCTTTTTATATAAAATAAAAGCAATCAACCAACAAATCACGACAATCAATAATCCAATAGCAAAAATGATCAGCGTTCTTTTCAAAATTTTAATTAGCAGAATCTTATTAAGCTTAAATTCTAATTTATTTAAGGAAATATAAGTCGACACTCCCATAATAAACATAAATAATGGAAAGATGAGATCGGCAAAAGTCAGCCCGTTCCATTTAGCATGCCTAAGTAAAGGATAAATAGCATTTGGCGACCCGGGATTATTCACTAAAATCATTCCTGCAATGGTCATTCCTCGCAATACATCCAATGAGACTAATCGTTGATGATTGTCAGACATGCATTTCCCCTTTAAATAATGCTATCTAGTGCTATGGGTTAGATACTCATTTAACCCTTTTTCACGTAACTCGCAACTAGGACACTGACCACATCCGCCGTCAACCCCATAATAACAAGTGTGAGTGTGTTGCCGGATATAATCAAGATAACCGAGTTTATCAGCCATTTCCCATGTTTGCGCTTTAGTCAGATACATTAATGGGGTGATGATGTTAAATGTGTAATCCAAGGCTAAATTCATCGAAACATTCATGGATTTAATAAAGATATCTCGACAGTCCGGATAACCACTGAAATCGGTTTCACATACGCCAATAATGATATCTTTAATACCTTGCTGTTTGGCATAACACCCGGCTAACAATAAAAATAGCATATTACGCCCGTCAACAAAGGTATTAGGATAATTCCCTTCTTGAGCTGATTTAATCTCTTGCGAGTCATCAATCAAGGCATTATTGGTCGTTTGTTTAATCACTGAAGTGTCAATGACGGTTTGCTTTACACCAAGATCGTCAGCAATCCATTTGGCTTTTTCAAGCTCAATGGCATGTCGTTGACCATATTGAAAGCTGATTGTTTCAACGTTTTCACGCCCATAATCAGCAATTGCTTGCAGTAGGCAAGTGGTCGAATCTTGCCCACCAGAAAATATCACAAGTGCTTTACGATGTTGCATTAAAAATTTCCTGTTAGGATGATGAGATTAACGATTATCGACTTTTTCAGGATAAAGATCGTGATTAGCTAAACGATTAAGCGCAATTTGT
The DNA here is from genome assembly GCF_019469205.1 of Gilliamella sp. ESL0405. Taxonomy (NCBI): domain Bacteria; kingdom Pseudomonadati; phylum Pseudomonadota; class Gammaproteobacteria; order Orbales; family Orbaceae; genus Gilliamella; species Gilliamella sp. ESL0405. The sequence continues at coordinate 1,816,461 of NZ_CP048265.1, forward strand.
TCCCAGTTAGTGCCGGGTTTACCGTAATTTGCATATGGATCGATAGAAATACCGCCACGAGGTGTAAATTTACCCCAGACTTCAATGTATTTTGGATCCATTAATTTAATCAAATCTTTCATGATGATATTAATACAATCTTCATGATAATCACCATGATTACGGAAGCTGAATAAATAGAGCTTAAGTGATTTACTTTCGACCATTTTAATATTCGGCACATACGAAATATAAATCGTCGCAAAATCAGGTTGACCTGTGATAGGACAAAGGCTGGTAAATTCCGGGCAATTAAATTTAACAAAATAGTCATTACCGGGATGTTTATTGTCAAACGTTTCGAGAATTTCCGGACAATAGGTAGTTGGATAGCGAACAGACTGATCGCCTAGTAGTGTAACGTTACTCATAATTTTCCTTAGTTTTTTTGCGTGGGAGGTTTACGAACCACGTGATAAGGCGCACACCTTACCTTTTTTTGTTCTAAAAGTCCAGCCTGCTTGTGAATAACTAACTATAACGGTGTGAAGGCAAATTACACAGTATTTAAATGACACTGGATTTACATAGAAAACGCCGTCATTTTGCTTATTCAATATCAATGCGTATTAAGTTAATGAGTTGTCATCTTAAGCAAAATAACTCACACCGTTATTCTGCTTAGGATGACTAATTTGTCGGATAATAGAGATTAAAGCTTGCAAAAATAGCGTTTATTTCGATTTCAGTTCTTTGTAAAAATTGTCTAATTTGTCTTTAGCTTGCGCTAACTCTTTTTCAGCATCATTTAATTTCGAGGTTTTTTGGGCAATTTTTTGCTCATCGCCTTTGAGTTTTGCTTCAGCTAAATCTTTTTGTCGTTCGGCAACTTTTTCAGTTTTTTCATTAATATCTTTTTTATATTCGGCCTCTAAACTATCATCATTACAATGCATTTTGACATTTAATAATGCTTTTTCTAATCCTTGAACACGCTCAAGATTAGCGGTTTTTTGTGCCTCAGCAATTTGCGCTTCAATCGCCTCTTTTTTGCCGGCACAAGTCTGCCCTTGATGATCATCAACGTTTGCTGCACAAACACCTAGGGTAAGTGTTGTTAAAAATGAAAGCAGTGTAAACTTACTTACAGACGACTTAATTATTGATTTCATAATGTTTCCTCTTAAGTTTATTTTCTTAACTGCACACAATCCACTTGGTGATTCTTACCTTTTGTTAAAATTAAACTGGCTCTTTCACGAGTCGGTAAAATATTTTCAATTAAATTTAATTCATTAATCTCGTGCCAAAGCCGGTTGGCGATATTAATCGCTTCTTGTTCCGGGAGCTGAGAATAGTGATTAAAATAAGAGTTAGGATCACTAAATGCCCCTGCTCTGAATTTTAAAAAACGATTGACATACCAATCATGTAAAAGCGACAACTCCGCATCGACATAAATCGAAAAATCCACATAATCAGAAACAAATACCCGATTATTCGCTTGCGGATAGTTAATGGTGCCTTGTAACACGTTTAAACCTTCTAAAATAAGAATATCTGGGCTATCAACAATAATCTCTTCGTTTTCAACAATATCGTAAACTAAATGTGAATAAACCGGCGCTTTAACTTTCGCTTGACCGGATTTTACATCGGCCACAAAGTTGATCAGCTTTTTAATATCATACGATTGCGGAAAGCCTTTTTTATTCATAATACCTCGTTCTTCGAGATATTTATTGGGATATAAAAATCCATCAGTAGTCACTAATGCCACTTTTCGATGTTCAGGCCAACGTGTTAACAGCGCTTGTAATACGCGCGCTGTGGTACTTTTCCCTACAGCTACACTACCGGCAATGCTAATGACATAAGGTATTTTTTGGCTTTTACCTAAAAATTTGGCCAATACTGCCTGTCGACTAAAACAGTTGTTAATATAATAATTGAGCAATCTGGATAAAGGTAAATAGATTTCACTTACTTCATCCATAGATAGATCTTCATTAATCCCTTGTAAGGAGCTTAGCTCGGTTGAGCTTAAAGTCATTGGTACCGCATTACGCAAGCTTGCCCACTCTTGACGGCTAAATTGCATATAAGGGCTCAAATGATTGTTCATGTTATATTCTCACTGCTTCACACTAACAAATTATTGGGCTCAGATTATACACAATTGCCATTTTTTACAATCAGAATTTCACTTAGCGTGTTCATCATAGCTATATTTATCAGTTACTGTTAAAATATAGCAGGTAAATATTTAGTCAAATTAGACAGAGATTGTATGTTAAAAAATAAATCGAAACAAAAACCCAAAAAAACGCGTCAAGAGATTAATGAAGCATCTCGTGAATTGAAGCGTAAACGCAAACACAAAGGGTTACCGAGCGGCTCACGCTTTAATGGCGATAGTGACAATCGCCAAAAAAAGGCAAACTCAGTTAGTCAAGACCCTCGAATAGGCAGTAAAAAACCGATATCATTAGTGGTTGAACCACAAGCAACCCACACTCCGGCTGTTAAACAATCTAAGCCTGTTAAGCAAACCTTAACACCACAGCAAGAGCTAGAACAGTTGGAAAATGATCCAAAACTTGATCAGCTACTCGATCTGGTTGAACAAGATCATAAGCTAACTGCCGAACAGCAAAATTATCTGGATAAGCAATTAAATCGTATCGATCAATTGATGCAAGAGCTTGGTTATACCGACGAAGATTTTGACGAATTTGAAGACGAGCTAGACAAGAAAGAAGATATAGTCAGTTTGTTAAAGCGCAATTAATTCATCTTAACCATTTTTCAATTAAGTTGTAATATAATCAATATTATTGGGTAGAATATAATGACGGTTAGTTATATTCTACCTGTTAATTACACCTTAAATAGGTATTTTGATTATGAATAAATTTATTCCGGTGAGCCAATCATAATGCCAATGTTAATTATGTTAAGTTTATATTTTGGGTTATTTATTTGCGTGTTATTATTTTTACATAAGACCAATCGAATCAAAATGAAAACCAGATCGAAGACAAAATATAAAGCCACTGAAAAAGGTTATAAAAAAAGCAATGTCAAATTCAGGTTTAAATCAAAATAATCCCACGCAAACTCAGTTATGGGATCAAGCATTAATTGAAAAATACAATTATTCCGGCCCACGTTATACCTCTTATCCAACGGCGCTCGAGTTTAATGAGAGTTTCAATGAGCAAGATTTTATCACCGCAGCGACACGCTATCATGATCGCCCATTATCGCTCTATATCCATATTCCGTTTTGCCATAAACTTTGTTATTTTTGCGGATGCAACAAGCTCATCACCCGGCAAACACACAAAGTTACCCAATATTTAGATGCGCTTGATGTAGAGATCGAAAGTCGTGCCCCGCTATTTAAAAACCGCACCGTATCACAAATGCACTGGGGAGGCGGCACCCCTACCTTTTTAACCGATGAGGAAATAGCACGACTTATGGCATCGCTTAAGCAGCATTTTCATTTTGCTGATGATGCCGAGCTATCGATTGAAATCGATCCACGTGAAATAACGCCCGATACAATCGACCATTTAGCTAATTTAGGCTTTAACCGATTAAGTATGGGAATTCAAGATTTTAATCATGAAATCCAAAATTTAATCAATCGTGAACAGGACGAAAACTTAATTCGTCAATTGATAAAACAAGCACGTAAAAACCATTTTGCTTCAATCAGTTTAGATTTGATTTATGGTTTACCCAAACAGACGGTTGCAAGTTTTACCGAAACGTTAAATAAAGTGATTGATATCTCGCCGGACAGACTAAGCGTATTTAACTATGCTCATTTACCTTCACGCTTTGCTGCTCAACGTAAAATTAAAGACCATGATCTGCCGAATGCAAGCGAAAAACTGCAAATCTTACAAACCAGTATTGAAAAATTAACGCAATCAGGTTACCAATTTATTGGTATGGATCATTTTGCTAAACCGAGCGACGAACTCGCCATTGCCCAACAACAAAATAAACTCCACCGTAATTTTCAAGGCTATACCACACAAGGAGAAGCTGACTTATTAGGACTTGGGGTATCGGCGATTAGTATGCTTGGCGATAGTTATGCGCAAAATCAAAAAGATCTCAAGATTTATCAAAATCAGATTGCTACAAAAGGTAATGGTTTATGGAAAGGGTTTAATTTAAGCCTTGATGATAAGATCCGCCGTGATGTTATTAAGCAACTCATTTGCCATTTTTACTTAGATAAAACCACTATTGAGCAACAATATCATATTGTATTTGATGACTATTTTGCTCAAGATCTCGCTTTGTTAAAACCGCTTGAAAGCGACGGCTTAGTCACCATTAGTCAACATGTTATTGAAGTGCAGCCAAAAGGTCATTTATTGATTCGCAATATCTGTATGTGCTTTGATACCTATATGCGCCGTATGGCTCGTCAGCAACAGTTTTCAAGGGTGATTTAACGTTAGACAGAGTAATTTTAGATAGCCTTATCATTGCAACACAGCAGTAGGTAAAGCATGACAGCCCAAATTGTTATCTACTGAAGATTTCGGTTTTAGATTTGTTGCTAAATCTTTTCCCTACTTTCTCCAATTGCCTTTAGTGCTAATATCAATCGAGAAAATTGACCAATTGTTGCTTTGATTAAATTGACTTTCAATCAAAGCAACATACCTTCTTAGTGACTGGCTAAATAGACTTTAAATTTAGTTGTTTGTGCAATCAATTCAACACTTTTAAACGTTTCATCTAAAATGGCTTGATACGGTAAAAATGAGTTTGCCACAATACATAGATAGCCATTAAGTTTAAGATGCTTTTTAGCTTCTTTGATCAAGGTATTAACAGCGGTATAGCTGGTTTCCTTGCCGTCATGGAAAGGCGGATTAGAAATAATCAGATGATACTTATCCGTTAAATTGGAAAAGACATCACTGGCCACCACTGTTCCTTTAAGCTGATTTGCAGCTAACGTCGCATTGCTTGAAGCAAGCGCTGCACTACTTACATCAGATAACGTTAAATCAACGTCCGGATTGAGTTTGCCGATGACGGTTGATAAGATCCCCGATCCGCACCCAACATCCAATACTTGACCTTTGACAATATCTTGCCGGTCAAGCAGTGCATTTAGCAGTAATTCACTTCCGGCATCTAACCCTTTTTGGCTAAACACGCCCGGCAAACTTTTTACTTCAATATCATGATTATCAATGGTTAAATGATAAGTTAACCACCATTGGCTAAGCTCGAATGCTAACCGGCTTTCAGCTTGAAAATGGTACAAGCCACAGCGCCTTGCGCTATCAATTTTTTGGATTGTGCCAAAATCGGCCAACAGTGCTTCAACACTTTTTACACCTGTTCTGTTCTCACCGACGATAAAAATATCGCTGCCTTTAGGCATATTATGCAATAAATAAGAGAGCTGAAACTGGGCTTCACTTTTGGTTTTTGGCCAATAATAGATAAGTGTATCCATGCCAACATAAAACTCAGCTTCGGGCAGTAATGAGAAGCTGATCTGTGCACGATGACTATTTTTTAAACGCAAATAAGTATGAAACTGCGTGCAATGAATTTTGACCTGTTTAGCGGATAAAACAGTTGGGTAGCTATCTTGAATATCGCCAGCGATGATCACATTTTTATCGTTAAAAAATGTTTGATGTCGTTCAATAACCTGGCTGGCGGGAGTGTAAGCAGATGTTGCCATATTACCTCAATGAAAAAACCTTTATAATTTTAGTGGATGATTATACAATTAAGCCCTCTTAATCTCTAACAAAAAAACCGTAATTGATAATGACTGAACAAGATTGGTATCTGCAACAATGCCAAATTACGCAGTACGTTTTGCGTAAACCAACTGTTTTTAAAGGCGAAATGGCAACACAGATTAGCGAACAAATCCGTTTAATTGTGGTTGCCGAACAAAAACCGATGCAGAAAATCTATTTTGATATTTTAAAAGCCATTAATCTTGACCAAGACCAAGTATTGGTGCTCACTCCTGCGCAGTTAATCGTATCGCCTGATGATATCAAACAAGTGGTTTGGTTTATTGATACACAACCAGATGAGCGCTGGCAAAATCAGTTAATTATCACAACCACCAGTTTAGAGACACTTGCTAATGCACCACAACAAAAACGCCAACTATGGCATCAATTATGTCAATATGAAGACTATTTCCACCCTAACTGAAGCTGATTTAGACGAGGCGTTTGCTTTAGAAAAGCGTTGTCATGCTATTGCATGGTCACAACAGACGTTTTTTTCGAATCAAGGAGAGCGCTATTTAAATTTTAAAATCACTATCGATAATAAAATTGTTGGTTTTTGTATTTGCCAACAGGTGGCCGATGAAGCGAATTTATTTAATATTGCTGTTGATCCTGATTACAGAAATCAAGGATTTGCTAAAGCACTACTTAGCCACTTAATTGATCAGTTAATGGCAATAACGACCCCAATGCCAATTTCAACCCTTTGGTTGGAAGTCAGGCAATCAAATACCGCTGCCATTAATTTATATCATTCACTGGGCTTTAACCAAATAACTATCCGCAAAAATTATTATCCAACCACTGATGGTAAGCCAGAAGATGCCATAATCATGGCATATACATTAGCCCTATAAGGCGTTCAAGGAGGGTGTGATGAAAAAACAGCAGGCATTACTTTTTGTTAATGGTGAGCCGCCAGAGCATTACCCTATAGATCTTCAAAACTATCAATATATTGCTTGTACTGACGGCGCTTACCATAATTATCTGTCGCAAACAGCAATCATCCCCGATTTTATTATTGGTGATTTAGATAGTTTTGATGCTAAGAGCTCCGTGCCTTGCACAACCCAAATTATTTATACTCCCGATCAAAATAAGACTGATTTTGAAAAAGCGATCTTATTTCTTGCCGATAAAGGCATAACAACCTTTACGGTATACGGCGCTGCCGGGCGCAGCAGTGACCATTTTTTAGGTAATTTATCGGTGGCGCTGCAATATCATCAGCAGTTTAATATCACTTTTTATGACAATAGTTGTCACTTCTTTTTTGCCAAATCCGGACAAACAATTCATAAAGTAAAAGATCGGATTATTTCCTTACTGCCATTTTGCCAAGCGACCGGCGTGAGTGTGACCGGTGTTGCCTATCCATTAATTAATCAAAATTTAACTTTTGGTGGGTTGGTGAGTGTACGCAATAAAGCCATTTCAGACGTAGTTGAAGTTGTTATTGAAACAGGTACGTTACTAATTTTTATTGAAAATTTTTACTTAAGCAATTGACAATAACATTTACACTACTTTACAATATACTTACAATATATATAATTTATTATCAATTAAGGGTTTTAAACCATGTGTCTGAAAAAATATTCTTTACTTATATGTGCAACGCTCGCTTCATATGCGGTGAGTGCTCAAGCAGATGAGCAACACGGTCACACAGATAAGATCATTGATACATTTCTTGCATGTGATAACCAGTTTTTTGAACAATTAGCGGATAATAAAACACTTTTCAATGAATATATTGATTTAACTACTGAAGAAAATGTCACCTTTATTCCGGTAAAATCTGTTGTTGAACCAGATAAATATACAGCAACGTTTAAGAAAGCTTTAAGCTATCGTGGTTTAACCATTACCGGCTATCAAAATATTTATATCCCAACAGCGTTATCAGGCCAGTTTTATTATTGGGGCTTTATCTTTGATAACAGCGAAGATGAGATAAAAAAAGCATTAAGTGAAATAAAATGGAATGGCTATAATACCGATGTGTATATCGCCAATTCAAAAATTTACAATTCTAATACTAAAGTATGGCAGGACAACCCATATTCTATTGACGGCGTCATTCCTAAACAAGGAACTGTTGAAAAATCGCTTTATTTGGAACCATTTACCGATAATCAAAATCGAATAATGTGCTCTATTCAAGGTGATGTGAAAAAAAGTATCCTTTATGCAAGCCGCCCGGATATGAGACCGATTGATATAAAACTGGAAGGCGAACGTCGTGAAAAATCTGAAGCATTAAGAATTCAAAAGGAACGCCAAAAAGCCCCGGAAACACAAACTAATTCGACTCCCAAAAATAATATCCCTAAAGACGGAGACAACATTTAATGAAAACACTAAGTCTATTATTCATGCTGATCTCTTTTTCAGCAATAGCTCATGTTATGTCAGATGATGAAAACATCAGTGAAAATCTCCAAGATAAAATCGAAGTAGAGAATCACGGCAAAGCGTTAACAGAAGAAATGGATAAAGGAAATTTGACAACAATAATCCATCGTTTCATTCCATTAACAAAATTGAATCAAGGTGAATCAGTCGGGCAATCGTATCTTGATCGAATATCGATCAAATTACACAGTTATAATCCAAAAATACGGATGATTGACGAGTATATCAACTACTCGCCGGCGTTAGTGCAAGAAAACCATGAAACAGGCAAAAAATATTATAGTTCCATTAAAATCGAATATTTTCTTAACTGCGATAAAATGGAGTTAGCGAAAGGCAAAGCTGAGATGTACCAAGCTGAATATGGTCAAGGCGAATTGATTGAAAGTGTTAATCTCCTTAATCGTTGGATTTCGCCAAAACATGACAGCCATGAACATAAGATACTGCTTATTTCATGTTCATTACCAATCTAGCATTAATACCTTCACTTATTTTACGCTGACCGCCAGGGCGGTGGCAGAGCGTAGGCATTTATGTTAATATCGATACATTGATTATCTTGATAAAACAGTATTTGTATGAATATCCAGCAATTCCACGCTATTACTGAACAATTGTTTAATGAAATTGAACTCTTTTTAGATGATTATGCTGATAAACATGATGTCGATATTGATTATGAAACTAACGGCAATGTGATGACGATCAGTTTTCCAAATGGCAGTAAAATGATCATTAACACGCAAGAGCCGCTATTTCAAGTTTGGCTGGCAACAGCTCGTCAAGGCTATCATTTTGATTATGTCAATGAACAGTTTATCTGTAACCGTTCCGATCAAAGCTTTACAACTATTTTTAGCCAAGCGGTCACAGAGCAAGCAGAACAATAGAACTCAAAGCCAAAAAGGGAACAAATATGATCGATTTGTTCCCCTTTTTTTAATCGATTTTACTTTCGTGTATTAGCTTATAATAAGGTTAGATTAGCCAGTTTAACCACCAGCCATTTAATCCCTTCATTCACAAAAGCGATCTGTACCCGTCTGTGGTCACCTTCACCGTCAAGATTGACAATTGTGCCTTCACCAAAGCGGTTATGTTTGACTTTGCGTCCTAAAGTATAACCGTCGCTTTCACGGCTTTTTTCCCAATAAGATTTTTTACGCTCTTGATAAAATTGTTCATCTTTCGTTAACTCATGGCCAGCGCCAGAGCGATGGGTTAAGTTGCCTCGATAACTAATTTCATTGAGATTATCAACCGGCAATTCAGCAAGAAATCTTGACGGTAAATTACGCTCTTCACGTCCATATAAACGTCTTAGTTCCGATAAAGTCAAGGTTAAGCACTTGCGCGCTCTGGTGATCCCAACATAAGCCAAACGCCGCTCTTCTTCCATTCTATCGGTTTCTTGCGAAGATTTCTGAGCCGGAAATAGCCCCTCTTCTAATCCAACAATAAAGACATTATCAAATTCCAAGCCTTTAGCGGCATGCAGTGTCATCAATTGCACACAATCTTGATCTTTTATCACATCCCGACTTTCAAGCGAAGTATAAGCTAAAAATGACTCTAACACGGTAAGGGTTTCACCTGTTTGGCTATCTTCAATCACAGCATTTTCATTAGTGCGATAAAACTGTTCAGCAGCTGAAACCAGCTCTTCGAGATTTTCTAATCTTGATTGCCCTTTAATGCCCGGCTCTTGTTCGTACATTTGCAGTACGCCGGATAATTTAAGTATCACATCAAGTTGCTGATAAAACGGCAGGTTATCAACTTCATGATAAATGGAGTCGATCAGTTCCAAAAAGCGACTTATGCCTGAGCGTTGCCTTTCCGTTAATGCATTCATCTGTATCAACTTCAAACAGGCATTCCATAGCGAGATTTGATGTTGGTTAGCCGTCAGCCTGATCTTATCTAATGTAACTTGTCCTATCCCACGACTAGGCGTGTTGACGGTGGCTTCAAATGCCATGTCATTATTGTGATCGTGCAATAAACGTAGGTAGGCTAGCGCTAATTTCACCTCTTGCCTTTCATAAAAGCGGATAGATCCATAGATCTGATACGGCAAGCCATTTTGCAATAACGTGTCTTCAAAGATACGAGATTGAACATTATTGCGATATAAGATCGCACAGCTAGCGTATTTTTCCCCTTCTTCATGCCGCTTTTTGATTTGACCAATAACAAATCGTGCTTCGTCAATATCATTAAACCCAACATAAAGTGAAATTTTTTCACCGTCACCGCTATCAGTCCATAAATTTTTACCTAGCCGGTTTTGATTTTTAGCGATTAACTCATTTGCCGCCTGTAAGATAATGCCGGTTGATCGGTAATTTTGTTCAAGGCGAATAATCTCCGTATCCGGATAATCTCGGATAAACAGTTGTAAATTATCAGCATTGGCGCCTCGCCAACTGTAAATGGATTGATCATCATCGCCAACAATCATCACATTAGCGGTATCGCCCGCTAGTTTTTGCACAAACTGGTATTGAATTTGGTTAGTATCTTGAAATTCATCGATTAAAATATTCGAAAAACGCTGATGACAATAATTCAACACGTCTTTATCACGGCATAATAGCTCATATGCCCTTAAGATTAATTCAGAAAAATCGACATAACCAACACGATCACAAATCGCTTGATAATCACGATAAATCGTCTGCCACATCACTTGTTTTGGGTCTTCCGGGGCAATGTCATTGGCTCTAAGCCCTTTCTCTTTTTGCGAGGAGATAAAACCAGCACACTCTTTAGGTGACCACTGCTTTTCATCAATTTTTAATTCACGAAAGATGCGTTTAATTAGCCGAATCTGATCTTCGGAATCAATCAGTTGAAAGTTAGAAGGTAGATGCGCTTGTTTAGCAAACATGCGTAATAAACGGTGTGTTAAACCATGAAAAGTACCCACCCACATACCGTTGAAATAACCTTCACCCACTATAGCTTGTATCCGCTCTTGCATTTCAGCAGCAGCTTTATTGGTAAAAGTTACAGCAAAAATGGAGTTAGGCGAATAGTGTTTTTCAATACAAAGCCAGGCAATGCGGTGGACTAAAACACGTGTTTTACCACTGCCCGCACCGGCAAGCACAATGGTGTATTGGTTGTCGGTTGTGACGGCATTTTGTTGTTCAGTATTGAGGTCATCTAATAATGATGTTTTTATTTCCACTATATCTTAACCTATTGCCCTATTAGCAAGCGCTAATTAGCCTTAATTTAATAAAAACGATGAATATATATATTTTTAATTCTGAATGTTTTGTTGAATCTAATCAAAAGGGATCTTAAGATAGGTTTCTGGTTAACAATAACGTCATAATACTGTTAACTTCACTGTCTATTTATACAGATACCGATTAGATTATAACAGATTATCTAATTCTGGCAATTGTGTTATTTCAATATGCGGCAAACATCTGGCATCGGCGAGTTGAAAAATATCTTTGGCAAAAATATTTATCCAACAGGCTAAAAATCCACTATTGATTGCACCATTGAAATCGGTTGATAAATTATCGCCAACATGTAAAATTTGGTCAGCTGGCAGTGCTAGTTTTTGCGCTGCTAACTCAAATATTTCCGGAAAGGGTTTTGATCGCCCGTCGGCACCGCCTCGTAATGAGAACTGAAAATAATCATTTAAACCAATTTTGTCAATTTCAACATTACCATTGGTGATGACAGCTAAAGGATATTTTGTTGCGAGTTGAGTTAATAATTGATGCGTTACGTTGGGGACATGCATTTTGTGACGCCAAAAAGTAAAACACGCCATTGCTTCATCCGTTATTGCCGGGATTTGCACCGGGCTTACTTTGGCTTTAGTTAAAACAGAGCTAATGGTTTTAATTCGCCAAACAATGACATCATGGTAAATTTCCGGATCAAGCGCTAACATTGCTTTTTTTTCGGCATGAAAATCCGCTAAGGTTAAATGTTGTAAGGCATCATATTTTTGTAAAACCTTAATCATCTGCGCTTCGGCATTTTCAACAATCAAACTATTGTCATATAAGGTATCGTCAAGATCAAAAGTGATGGCTTTGATGCAATGGATTGAACGATAAAAATGCATTATTTTTTTCCTCTTTTGGCTCTTGGGTGTGCGGCATCATAAACTTCAGACAGATGTGAAAAATCCAAATGAGTGTAGACTTGCGTTGTTGATAAGTCCGAATGCCCAAGTAGCTCTTGCACTGCTCGCAAATCACCGCTGGATTCTAACATATGAGTAGCAAATGAGTGGCGTAATTTATGTGGGTGAACATGTGCGCTTAAACCTTGTTTCACGCCCCATTGAGCAAATCGTTTTTCCACGTTGCGGGCTGAAATTCTTTTACCTAATTTGGAAATAAACAGCGCATCATCTTGTGGCGCTAAAAAATCCCGCATTGATAGCCAATGTTTAATCCATTTAATCGATTCTCGCCCTAACGGTAATTTGCGCTCTTTATTACCTTTCCCCATTACCCGTACTTCACCGTCTTGCAAATTCAGCTCCCGACAATTAAGGTTGACTAATTCAGACAGTCGCAAGCCGGAACCGTACATCACTTCAAGCATGGCTCTATCACGCACTGAGAGCGGGTCGTTATATTCAATATTAAGCAGTTGATTGATTTCATCGATATCGATATTTTTTGGCAGATGTTGCCCTAACTTAGGATTTAAAACACTTCGAGCAGGATTGGCGCTAACCAGATCACACTTAATCATCCAATCATAAAAGCTACGCAAGGCGGATAAGCGTAATGACAGACTTCTTGCCTGCAATCCAGCCCGTTTACTCTGACTGATTAATAATCTGACGGCTGATGAATCGAGATCTTGCCAGCGGGCTATCTCGCTATCTTTTATTAAGCTGATAAGTGCATAAAGTTGGCGTCGATAATTAATTTGAGTATTTAAACTGAGCTGTTTTTCAGATTTTAAATAATCTAGAAATTGTTCAACCGGCTGAGTTAATAATGGTAAACCATGTTGTGCAGATTGATCCATTACGATTCCTTACTTTTTACGCATTACCCATCTTTCAATTAAAATGGGTAATATTTCGCAGATTTTTTCTAAAAGTAATGTGCCTTGTCCTGCTTGATAATGCTGTGAATCCGGACTGGTAAAGATTAAAAGACCTAAATCACCAAATTTACCAAATAATGATAACGCCACCGATCCAATATAACCATGTGTTGGAAATAAAAAATCGACTTCTGTTGAATTTAACCTGCCTAAATAATATTGGCTATATTGTAGATGCCTAACACGGATAAAATCAAACTGTGAAGCGTTTAAAGCGAGGTTGTGATAGTTTGACGGCGCATTTAGTAACCATTTGTCATCAAACAGATATAAATAAGCGCCGCTAAGTCCTAGCGCTTTTGCCCAGCTATTGAGCGAGAGGATAAGTTCATCTAAGCTATTGGCTTTGATTAATTGAAGCTGTAAGTACAGCATATCACTAAATAGTCGTTCATTAGCGATAGCGTGCTCCATTAATAATGTGATTTCAGATTCCAACTGGCTGATTTTATTACGCTGCCTTGCCATGTGCCATTCGGGTAAGGAAATAATCCCCCGCACCGGATGCGGTACCCGCATCTGTTCAATACGTGCCGCATTACGGATAAAAAAATCCGGATTATCGATAATATATTGACTGACAATTTCATCATTTAATTCAATCGCTGAATTTTGATGCTCAGCGCATTTTGCGCTCTCTATCTGGGTATCTTTAGCAACCATAATCAACTTCTATTGTTTTATCATTAGTAAGATTTATTTTCGTTATGCGATAAACGCCAGTTTTCGTACCAAAATATGGCTAAATTTGATTATCACAAAATCGACTATACTGCTATAAATCCGTCATAAACGTGTGTCGCCGGACCTGTCATAAACAGCGGGTGATCATCGCCTTTCCATTCAATCAGTAATTTACCGCCCGGCAAATTCACATTGACACTTTGATTTAATAAGCCTTGATTAATCCCGACAGCAACGGCTGCACAAGCGCCCGTCCCACAAGCTTGAGTTTCGCCAACGCCACGTTCAAAGACCCGCAAATTGATATTATTGCGATCGATAATGTGCATAAAGCCAATATTAGCCCGCTCCGGAAAGCGTTCATGCTGTTCTAATAATGGCCCTATGGTTGCCACAGCGGCAGTGACAATATTATCCACTTGTACAACGCAATGTGGATTACCCATTGAGGCAACACCACATAAAATAGTCTGCTCTTGCGCCCGAATGATATAAGTCTTCTCTTCTTTATTGGCTTTAAAAGGAATTTTATTCGGTTCAAATATTGGTGTGCCCATATTGACCCGCACGGTTTCATCATCGTTGACGGTTAATACGATGTTGCCTTTCATTGTGCTAACTTTTAAGACTCGTTTTTTGGTTAAGCCTTTTAATCGAACAAAACGGGCAAAACAGCGTGCACCATTTCCACACTGTTCCACTTCGCTACCGTCCGAATTAAAGATTCGATAATGAAAATCACTCTCTGGCGAGTAAGGTGGCTCAACAATGAGTAATTGATCAAATCCAACGCCGGTATATCTATCGGCCATACGTTTAATCATTTCAGCAGAAAGATGAACATTTTGCGTCACCGCATCAATAACCATAAAATCATTACCGAGTCCATGCATCTTTGAAAAGTTCATCTTTGTCTACCTTCTGTATTAACACACTGTTTTTTTTATTTTATTATAATTAATGGCTATCACCTATTTTGTTTAGCCACAAACTGTCAATTGTTTGCTAAGTCAATCTACCATTGAAACAATCATTAAACCTGTTCACCACGCCATAAATCATCAAACGTTTCACGTTCACGAATGATTTTATGTTGATCATCAATCAACATCACTTCGGCGGGGCGTGGATGACTGTTATAGTTTGATGCCATACTAAATCCATAAGCGCCAGCACTGCATATCACTAACAGATCATCTTGTTTAACGCTAAGCTCACGTTGATAAGCTAAAACATCACTCGATTCACAAATGGGTCCAACGACATTATAAACATAGCTTTGATCGCAAGATTGTGGCGCTTTTGCCGGTAATACTTTCATCCAAGCTTGATAAAGCGCTGGTCTGATTAAATCATTCATACCCGCATCAACAATAGCAAAATGCTGATCATCTTGATGTTTAGTATATTCAACTTTAGTAATCAATATGCCACTATTGGCAACAATAGATCGCCCCGGTTCAAAGAGAATTTCCAGTTCAGGATAAGGGGCTAATTTTTGTTTTAATGCGGTAATAAGGGCTGATATTGAAGGGGGCTTTTCGTTATCATAACACACGCCCAGGCCGCCACCTAAATCGATATGTTCAAGGGTGATGTTATGCGCTTTGAGCTTATCAACTAACGCTAAAATCCGATCAGCAGCATCAACAAAGGGTGATAGTTCTGTCAATTGCGAGCCGATATGGCAATCAACACCGACTATTTTAATATGAGGTAATAATTGCGCTTTTTGATAAGTTTCTAACGCTAATTGATAGCTGATTCCAAATTTATTTTCCCGTAATCCGGTTGAAATATAAGGGTGGGTTTTTGCGTCAACATCGGGGTTAACTCGTAACGAAATGGCGGCAATTTTACCTAACTGTTCGGCTATTTCGTTAATGCGGTATAGTTCCGCTTCGGATTCAACATTAAAGCATTTAATACCAACTTCTAAAGCCCGTTTGATTTCAGCAACAGATTTTGCTACACCGGAAAAGACAATTTTTTTCGGATCGGCTCCGGCCTTTAAAACACGTTCCAGCTCGCCTTGTGAAACAATGTCAAATCCAGCACCTAATTTAGCTAATAAGCTTAATACCGATAGATTGCTATTTGCTTTTATCGCATAACAAATTAAGTGCTTACATTCTGATAGTGGCGCTTGATAAGCCTTAAACTGCTCAACTATATCATCTGCCGAATAAACATATAATGGCGTCCCATAGTGCTCAGCCAGATCTGTTATAGCAATGTTTTGAGCCAATAATTGGCCATTGCGATAATGTAGAAAATCCATATTTGCTTCCTGTTAAACTATTTTAATAACATAAAAGAAATGCTCGATTGATAAGAGTTATTGGTAGGATGATAAAGAGGCCCTTTTAACCCACAGCCAACTAAAGTCAATACGACTAAACATAGAGAAAATAATTTTATTGTAGATTGCATAGATTATTCACAATTTATTCAATTTGATAATTGTTATCTATATTACACGATAGCCCTATTCGTGCAAAGAATAAATCTCGATAACTTAACTTATTATCAAGGTTTTTGGCAGAAATTGGTAAATTGGTAGGCATTTGTTATAGGCTAATATAGGTTAATATTTGAGCGATAAATTGTGAGGGGATTAAAGGTGGAGTGGTTTTTATATGGAAACGTGGGTGTTTTCTGAAAGTTCTGGTCAAAGATTTGTGTTTTTTGCTTAAACACCTATATTTTTGAAAGTTTTTGACAAGGTTTTTATTTCGTTAAAAGTTGCGGGTTTTTGGTTTGTAGGTTTCGGACGCTGTTAATTGGTTGATATTTTCAGTTCAGTGCCTGCGTCCGAATAGGGGGATTTTTTGCGAAATCCCCCTATACCCCCTCGCAGCTCCACCCAAAGCGGTCTTCGACTACCCTCCGCCTTCGTTCGGTCTTGACGCACCAGCGCTGATTTGTTCCGAACAAAGCAGCGCCTCGCCAAACATCCCTGTTTGGCGTGCTAACCTCGCTCAGTTGTCGGCGCTTTGTGAAGGTGCGGTCTGGTGCACTTGTTTGCTTTTGGGAAAAGTAGAGGTATGGGTTTTGGGATATTTTAAAAATATCTTAAATTTTTGTTTTTATACTTAAACGTAGGTATTTTCTGAAACTTCTTGTCAATGTTTTGGTTTTTTGCTTAAACGCCTATATTTTCTGAAAGTTTTTGACAAGTTTTTTACTTTCTTTGAAAGTTGCGGGTTTTTGGTTTGTAGGTTTCGGACGCTGTTAATTGGTTGATATTTTCAGTTCAGTGCCTGCGTCCGAATAGGGGGATTTTTTGCGAAATCCCCCTATACCCCCTCGCAGCACCACCCAAAGCGGTCTTCGACTGCCCTCCGCCTTCGTTCGGTCTTGACGCACCGGCGCTGATTTGTTCCTGACAAAGCAGCGCCTCGCCAAACATCCTTGTTTGGCGTGCTAACCTCGCTCAGTTGTCGGCGCTTTGTGAAGGTGCGGTCTGGTGCACTTGTTTGCTTTTGGGAAAAGTAGAGGTATGGGTTTTGGGATATTTTAAAAATATCTTAAATTTTTGTTTTTATACTTAAACGTAGGTATTTTCTGAAACTTCTTGTTAATGTTTTGGTTTTTTGCTTAAACGCCTATATTTTCTGAAAGTTTTTGACAAGTTTTTTACTTTCTTTGAAAGTTGCGGGTTTTTGGTTTGTAGGTTTCGGACGCTGTTAATTGGTTGATATTTTCAGTTCAGTGCCTGCGTCCGAATAGGGGGATTTTTTGCGAAATCCCCCTATACCCCCTCGCAGCACCG
This sequence comes from Gilliamella sp. ESL0405, assembly GCF_019469205.1. Lineage (NCBI taxonomy): Bacteria > Pseudomonadati > Pseudomonadota > Gammaproteobacteria > Orbales > Orbaceae > Gilliamella > Gilliamella sp. ESL0405. The sequence goes on from NZ_CP048265.1 coordinate 1,834,236, forward strand.
CCCAAAGCGGTCTTCGACTGCCCTCCGCCTTCGTTCGGTCTTAACGCACCGGCGCTGATTTGTTCCCGACAAAGCAGCGCCTCGCCAAACATCCCTGTTTGGCGTGCTAACCTCACTCAGTTGTCGGCGCTTTGTGAAGGTGCGGTCTGGTGCACTTGTTTGCTTTTGGGAAAAGTAACGGTATGGGTTTTGGGATATTTTAGAAATATCTTAAATTTTTGTTTTTATACTGAAACGTATACAGTTTCTGAAACTTTTTGACAAGCTTTGGCGGTTTTTAGGCATTGATGTATTTTTGCCGTTCGGGGAGCCAGCAGTCGATGAGTGCTTTGGCTTGTTGTGGGTGGTGTTGTTGGATGTTTTGGGCATAGTTTTGTATTTGGCTTATTAGATGCTGATCACGCATTAAATCGACGACTTTAAAATTGGCCACGCCCATTTGTCTTGTTCCTAATATTTCGCCACTGCCTCGAATTTCCAGATCTTTTTGAGCGATGACAAAACCATCGTTACTTTGTCGCATGACTTCCATGCGTTCTCGTGCCACTTTACTCAGTGGTGCTTGGTACATTAGTATGCAATGTGATACGGCGCTTCCCCGCCCTACCCGGCCTCGTAACTGGTGTAATTGTGCTAAGCCTAAGCGTTCGGCGTTTTCAATAATCATCAAGCTTGCATTAGGGACATCAACGCCAACTTCAATGACGGTTGTTGCTACCAGCAGTTGAATTAGTCCTTCTTTGAATTTTTGCATTACGGATTGTTTTTCATCCGATTTCATTTTGCCATGCACTAGTGCTATGGATAGATGCGGTAATTTTTGTTGTAACTCTTCAAGGAGTTGTTCCGCTGCTTGAGCATCGAGCGTTTCGGACTCTTCAACTAATGTGCACACCCAATAAACTTGACGATTTTCAAGGCATGCTTGGCTCACTTTTTCGATAATTTCATCACGGCGAGAATTTGGTATCACCACTGTTGTTACCGGCGTTCTACCGGGTGGTAATTCGTCAATGATTGATACATCTAAGTCAGCATATATGGTCATTGCCAGTGTGCGTGGTATCGGGGTTGCGGTCATGATTAGTTGATGCGGGTGGATGGCTTGTTTGATCCCTTTTTGCCAAAGCGTTAAACGCTGATTAACACCAAATCGATGCTGTTCATCAATGATGACTAATCCCAATTTAGCAAACTCGACTTTGTCGATAAATACGGCGTGGGTGCCGATTAATAAAGTGATCTCACCACTTTTGATACCTTCATAACGTTGCTTTTTATTTTTGGCGGTTAATCGTCCGGATAACCAATCAACGTTGATGCCCAGTGGCATAAACCATTGTTTGAAATTATGATAATGTTGTTCGGCAAGGATTTCTGTTGGTGCCATTAACACCACTTGTTGGCCATTTTCAATCGCATTTAACGCCGCTAAGGCAGCAACTAAGGTTTTACCCGATCCCACATCACCTTGAATTAACCGCATCATGGGTACCGGTTTGGCCATATCTTGATAAATATCATGCACTACTCGTTGTTGGGCTTGAGTTGGGCTAAACGGTAGTGAGGCTAAAAATGGGTTGATTAACTGCCGAGTAATATGCATCGGATAAGCTTGCTGTTTTTGATTATCGGTCTTTAACAGCAACATGCTTAAATGGTAGCTGAGCAGCTCTTCAAATATAAATCGCTTGATAGCGGGATGTTCGCCGTTGGTAAGTTGGTTGATATCGGTATCAATAGGCGGATTATGAATGATATTTAACGACTCAAGTGCCGGTAAAAATTGGCTTGCTAACGGTTGCGGTAATACCTCTTGAGGTGGATTACGCTTTAATAGCAATAGTGCGGCTTGAATCAGTTTGCGAATAACATTTTGGGTTAAGCCGTGGGTTGTTGGGTAGATCGGCGTGTACCTTTCTTGAGTTGCGCCAGCTTGTAAAGACTGACTATCACGATTTGAGTGCACTTTATATTGCGGATGAATAATTTCCCGATAGGTTTTACCACTTTTAATCTCACCGTAAGCACTTACCCAGCTTCCCACCGCTAAAGAAGCTTTTATGCCGGCATTAAAGTGCATAAATCTTAAAACCGCCATGCCCGTTTCATCTTGAATATAGCACAGCAACATCTGTTTGCGTCGAAAGACAACTTCAGTTTTGATGATGCGACCTTCAATAGTGGTATGCTCACCAATAGCCGCTTGATTAATGGCGCAAGTGGAGGAGCGATCTTCATAGCGCATCGGAAAATGCAGTAACAGATCTTGAACGGTATCAATCCCTAATGCATGAAATCTTTTTTCTAAGTTATTGCCTATCCCGCTTAATTGAATTAACGGGACTCGGCTAAAAAAACGATCGTTCATCATCACTAGTTGATATTACGTGTAACACTCACCACGTCTTGTTGTAGTGAGAGTTTTCGCATCAGTTCATTAAGTTGTTGAGCGTTTTTGACTTCAATTTGCAAAATGATTGTGTAAATTTGCCGATCTTTCTCTTCAGTATTAAGCCATTGCAGATGCGCTTTTTCATCATTAATAATGGACAGTATATGACCTAATGAACCTTGATTATTTAAGATATCTACCCAAATTTCAGCAACAAAAAATTGTTCGATATTTGGCGCCCATTTTAAACTAATGTACTTTTCCGGGTTATTTTGATAGCCAGTGATATTACGACAAGATTCGTGGTGCACCGTTAAGCCTTTTTCGGGACTAACATGACCGATTATCGGATCGTTCGGAATAGGATGACAACATTTTGAAAATGTCACTAACACCCCTTCACTGCCGGTGATAACTAAGGTTTTATTTGAATCTGAGTCATTGTGCAAAAGCTCTTTATGCTCTAAACCTTTGGCAATGAAATGACTCATAATATTACCTAAGCCAATTTCCGCCAACACATCATCAAAAGTTTGTAATTGCGCTAATTCAACAATACGAGATTTTTGCTTCCCTGAAAGCGATTCAATACCACCCGATTTGATTAACGAAAGATTGAGCAAACGTCGACCTAATTCGATCGCATCTTCACGTTTTAAGGTTTTTAAGGCTTGGCGAATACGTGAACGTGCTTTAGCGCTCACTACAAAGTTAAGCCAATTGGCATTTGGTCGCCCTTCCGGCGAGGTAATAATCTCAACTGTTTGCCCGTTGCTTAATGGTTGAGAAAGTGGATAAGGTTTGCGATCAACAACTGCGCCGATACATTGATAACCGATATCGGAGTGAACGGCATAGGCAAGATCTACCGGCGTCGCTCCTTCCGGTAATTGAACGATTCGTCCTTTAGGCGTAAAGACATAGATCTCTTTTGGGAACAGATCGGATTTGACATTTTCGATAAATTCAAATGAATTACCGACACTTTGTTGCAACTCTAACAGACTTTGCATCCAGCGTTGCGCTTTAATTTGGGCGGTGGTGTGGGTTAACTCATCGTTTTCATTATAAACCCAATGCGCAGCTACACCCATTTCAGCCATTTGGTCCATATCTTCGGTACGAATTTGCACTTCGACCGGTGTACCATGCGGACCAATCAGTGAAGAGTGCAAAGATTGGTAGCCATTAGCTTTAGGTATAGCGATATAATCTTTAAAGCGATTGAGTCGAGGCTTATATAAATTGTGTACTAAGCCCAGCGCACGATAGCAAGCATCGACATCTTTCACCACAATCCGAAATATGTAGATATCCATAATAGAGTGAAAGTGTTGTTCACGAAGTTGCATTTTTTGGTAAATGGCATAGATATTTTTTTCCAGCCCTTCAACTTGTGCTTCAATGTTGGCTTCAGCTAATCGACCTGTGATTTCAGATAAGATCTGTTGGATTAACTCTTTTCGGGTGCCTCGTGCCGCTTTAACAACCTTTTCCAGCACTTTGGCTCGATTAGGGTGCATGGCGGTAAAGCCTAAGATCTCAAGCTCAGTTTTGATATGATGAATCCCTAGGCGATGCGCTAACGGCGCATAAATTTCCAACGTCTCTTTGGCAATACGACGGCGTTTATCCGGTCTTAATGCACCTAAAGTGCGCATGTTATGGGTTCGGTCGGCAAGCTTGATTAGAATGACACGAACATCTTCGGTCATGGCGAGTACCATTTTACGAAAATTTTCGGCTTGGGCTTCTTGTCGGTTACGAAATTTTAATTTATCAAGTTTTGAAACACCTTCAACCAATATGGCAACATGTTTTCCAAACTCTTTAGTAATATCTTGAAAGGTGACAGGCGTGTCTTCGATTGTATCGTGTAATAATGCGGCGATAATGGTTTCATAATCAAGCCGCATATCCGCTAAAATGGTTGCGACCGCAACCGGGTGCGTTATATAAGGTTCGCCACTGCATCGGAATTGCCCTTCATGTGCTTTTTGAGCAAAGAGGTAGGCATTTTGAATAAGTTCAACTTGTTTAGCCGGAAGATAAGATGCCACAACCTCTTTTAAGCTATCAAAATATTGCATAGGCAATTCTCAGCAAAGCTTATTCGTACGAGGGAGTATTTTCTAAAAGAACTGACTCGTGAAGTGTTGAACGTACTTCAGCCTCTTCATCCTGACGCGCTTGGAAATCAGCAGTATCTAAAATCTGTTTATTAACAAGTCCATCTTCGATTTCACGTAAAGCAACCACGGTTTCTTTATCGTTTTCTTCGGGGATAAGGGGTGATTTATTTTCGACTTGCAATTGACGAGCACGGCGTGCCGCAACTAAAACGAGATCAAAGCGATTACCAATTTTTTCTACTGCATCTTGGACAGTTACACGTGCCATTTTTACCTCTAATATTTTTTACTTAATTGCTTCAATTGAAAGATCCAGTATTCTACTTAATTTTGTATGGAATTGTCCATACTAATCTTGTTTCGAATAACCAAAATCAGTGAGTAATAAAATCAGACAAAGCAGAATTAGCTAGTTGATTATGTCTAACCAAGCATTTTTTCCAACAATTTCGGGCATCTTTAATAGAAATCGACGCAAGCTATCTAAAGCGATTGCAGAAAATATCCGTTGCTCAACTGATCGATTGTATACTCGACCAGTATACTTTAAATTAAATGTGCATACCTGTTTTGCGGTTGCAATCATTAACATAAATTGACTGTTTTTTTCTCTAAAATTAACAATGCCTAATGCGATATCGGCCTGTTGTTGTTTTAAAGCTTGTAACAAATAACTTTCGGGATCTACAGTTAATATGGGGACAACTTCCGATTTCACAACTGGTGCATCAGATTGAAACAATTGATAGCCAATCATGCCGGCCGATTGCTGCTCAATCACAATCAAAGTTTGATTAGTTTCATGCAACAATTTTGCAACCACTTCAGCAAGACCGACCTCGCCATGCTCAGCCAATACGCCTTCATAAAGTAAATTGTCGGCAACAATCTGTTTGATTTGTGCCCATATTTGATCCATTTGGTTTTGCAGATGCTCAAAGCCGGTTAGCTTGATTTCAATAATCGGCATAGCGGCACGATAACCAACCACAATATTGGACGGAATATCGAGCTTTTGTTCGATTTCGCTGGCAAGGTCACTCTCTGTTCGTCCCATAGTAGTTAACCGATAGCACAGTGGCTTTTCTAAGATTGGAAATGTCGATTTTATCTGTGGCAAGATTGAAAGGCGCATCATCTCCTGAAATTCTCTCGGTACGCCGGGGGTAAAAAATACCTGACAGCCATTAATTTGCATCTTAAACCCACAAGCGGTGCCTATCGGATTATCAATGACGCTCGCACTTTGCGGCAACATCGCCTGCTTTACGTTGCTAGCTGGCATGGTTTTGCCACGGCTTAAATAGTAATTTTCAATGTGCATTAACCACTGTTGATTAAGTTGCAACATCTCATTATTAGCGTTTGCAGCGGCTTGCGCTGTTAAATCATCGCTGGTTGGTCCCAGCCCGCCATTAACAATCAAGATATCATTACACAAAGTGCGTTCTTGTAGTGTCTGGCTCAATTGATGCAAGTTATCGCCAACAGTATGACGAGCGGTTATCAAAATACCTTCGTGAAATAAAAAATCAGAAAGCCAAGCGGCATTGCTATCGAGGATTTGGCCGTATAAAACCTCATCACCGGTACTAAGCATTTCAATCCTAATACTATTTGTTCGCTGTTTCATAACATTCCTTAATCATGCATTGACAATCGGCAAAGTAATTTACTTAATCATCATCGATTTCATCTTCGGTCTTGTTTTCCATATGCTCTTTACTTTGGACTAATCGAACGGCGAAATAGAGATCATAAGCAAAATCCAGATAATGACTATCCGGTTTAATATTCATCTGTTTGAACCAGTTTTTCAACGTCTTTCGTCGACCGGATAAGATTAATGTCACGTTTCGCACTTTCAATGATTTCACTAGCTCATCAATGCCGGATAATACGCTAACATCTTTATAGGTAAAACAAGGGATAGCATCGACTATAACATAATTAATCGGCTCTTCAGACTCGTCAATATAACTAATAATTCTGCGTTTAAAATAAGCGATATTAAAATAGGTCAACGGCGAATTAAAACGATAAATAAGGGTGTTTTTTAACGGCTGTACATCTTGCCCGATTGAGTGAATTCGGCCGCTTTCATCCATACCTAATAGCTGATCTTTTGGTCTAAATACTCGGCGCAAAAATAAAAACAGCCCTAACAATACCGCTAACGCCATGCCAGGAATAATGCCAATAACTAACACCGAAATAAATGTTGTTAAACTCAGGTAAAACGCATCACGATCAAATTTAAAAAAGCGCTTTATGGTTTGAAAGTTAATTAGCGAAATCGAAGAGTAGATCAAAATCACGCCTAAAACGCAAGTTGGGATATATTTTAAGGGTGATAAAAACAGTAATACCACAAGACCAATAATAATAGCGGCGATAATTGAAACCAGTTGCGTTTTACCGCCATTGGCATCGTTAACGGCTGTTCGGGAAGATGTGCCACTGACCACAAAACCTTGCGATAAACCGGCAGCAATATTGGCCATTCCTAATGCTTTAAATTCGACATCGGCATTGGTTTCATAATTATTTTTCGAGGCAAAACTACGCACGGTTATCATCATACTCACAAAACAGATAATAGCGATATTGAGCGACGGCACCACCAGATCCCGCATCAATCCTTTATCAAAATCAATCCAAGATTCCATTGGGATAAAATCACTGGTCACATCACCGATTATGCGAACATTGTAACTGTCAAAGTTAAATAACCATGAAAGGAAAGTCATAATTACAACGGCAAAAAGTGGCGCCGGATAACGGGGTCTTATCCGTTTTAAGCCAACTAAAATCACTAAAGTTAAAAACGAGACGAACGTTGTTAACAGGTGAATTTGCGATATCTTAAATGGAAAATAGACAACTCGCTCAATCAAATAGGAATAATCGTAGCGAAAACCTAACGCCTTAGCCAACTGATCCACCATTATGGTAATAGAGATACCATTTAACAGACCAATTAAAATAGGTTGACTAAGTAAATCCGCCAATGCGCCAAGATGAAGTTTACCGGCGATAATGCACCAAATCCCAATCATAATGGTCAGTATTACCACAAGTTGCCAACGCAATATTGGGTCATTGGCGGCTAAAGGAAACACAACGGCAGCGACCACAGCACACGTTGCAGTATCGGGACCAACAATTAATTGTCGGGACGATCCAAAAAGCGCATATACAATTAGCGGTAAAATGGTTGAGTATAATCCGGCAATCGCCCCGACTCCCGTCAGCTCAGCATAAGCGATAGAAACCGGTAACGAGACAGCTGCCACTGATAAACCGGCTTTAACATCATTTCCAAAATAATGACGTTTATAGTGTAACATCGTAGCAAGTCCGGGCATCCATATTAATATTTTTTGCCATATTGATTTGTTGGTCGCTTTTTCCATGATGATCCCTACTTTCCGGCTATGCTCATATTATCTATCAAAATAGAACCACATTTAATGCTACTTCGGGTTTCAATATCATTGCCGATTGCAACGATATGTTGATACATATCACGCAGGTTGCCGGCAACGGTAATTTCGTTGACCGGATATTGGATTTGGCCGTTTTCGACCCAAAAACCGCTGGCACCTCGTGAGTAATCGCCTGTCACATTATTTACCCCTTGCCCCATTAACGAAGTTATGAGCAAGCCTCTATCTAATTTCTTTAACATCGCCTGAAAATCGGCATCAGTTTGGCTCGGCGAGACAAACCAGTTATGAATACCCCCGGCGTGCCCGGTAGTGGCTAAGCCCAGCTTACGAGCTGAATAGTTACCTAATAGGTAAGTTTGTAATACACCGTCTTGAATAATATTACGCGCAACTGTTTTCGTCCCTTCACTATCAAACGGTGATGAACCAACACCTTTTAACACATGGGGATCTTCAAAAATAGTGAGCCATGAAGGAAAAATCTGCTTGCCAACGCTATCTAGCAAAAAAGAGGATTTACGATAGATAGCACCACCACTTATCGCCCCGCACAGATGCCGGATAAGCCCAACAGCGACTTCAGCAGCAAAAAGCACCGGCACTTGCATGGTCGCAATCTGTTTGGCGCCTAAATGCGATACGGTGCGCTCTGCCGCTTGCTCACCCACCCATTTCGCCGACTCGAGTAGATCGAGGTCACGTGATGAGGTATAAGCGTAATTTCGCTCCATTTGCCCATTTTGCTCCGCAATGACCGAACAAGATAATGAGTGAGAGCTAGTGCAATAGCCCTCAAGCATCCCCAAACTATTACCATAAACATACACCCCATATCGGCTGCTAAAATAACCGCCGTCACTACTGACTAAATTAGAGTGATTCAGCGCCATTTGTTCCGCTAAGGTTGCTTGTTCTATCGCTTTATCAACATTTAAATCACTTGGGTAAAAAAGATCTAAATCCGGTGCATTAAACGCCAATGACTCAACATCACCCAAACCCGAACAAGGATCGGGTGAGGTGTATTGCATAATATTAATCGCCATATCAATGGTTTGTGATATCGCTTGCGCCGTAAGATCGTTGGTTGAGGCGCTGCCTTTTCGTTGGTTTTGATAAACGGTAATGCCTAAAGCGCCGTCGCTATTAAATTCGACATTTTCAGCTTCGCCTGACCGAGTACTCACATTAATGCCGGTAGCTTGATTAATTGACACTTCAACCGAATCAACTCTGGATTTAGCTTGTTTAATTGCATCAGCTACCACATTAGATAAATGCTCTTTTTGCTTGATAGCTTGTTTTTTTATTTGATCAATACTCATTTCATTATTTTCTACAATTCTGCTAGTGATACGTTATAATAAGCCAGAATTGAATTTTAGTTAACAAAAGAAATCATATGAACAACAATCAAGAGACAAATCTAGCGCCAAATTTTGATCCAGACAGTACTGATGAGGAAATTATTTACGTCAGTAAAAGCGAAATAAAAAGAGACGCTGAGGCACTTAAAAAACTGGGTATTGAACTGATCAATCTGAGCAAAAATGAAATTGCCAAAATTCCACTCGATGAAGATCTCCTTTACGCTATTGAGTTAGCCCAAAAAATCAAAAAAGAGGGATACCGAAGACAAGTTCAATACATTGGTAAACTTTTGCGAAGCCGTGATATCGAACCCATTACACAGGCACTCGATAAACTGAAGAATCGTCACAATCAACAAGTTGCCATGCTGCATAAACTTGAAAAGTTGCGTGATGATCTGATTCAAACCGGCGATGCCGAAACGATTATAGGTCTATTCCCCTCAGCTGATAGACAACAGTTACGCACATTTGCCCGTTTAGCAAAAAAAGAGTTAGAAGCGAACAAACCACCTAAAACAGCGAGACAGATTTTTCAATACCTAAAAGAATTGAGCGACGCAGAATAAATTTTATACTGTGTGCTTATTACTAATCATTAATCAATATTTATTAACAAATCAAAGATAGAGGATACAATAATGGGACTTTTAAATGTACCAGCAGGTAAAGAATTACCAGATGATATTTATGTTGTGATCGAAATTCCGGCCAACGCTGACCCGATCAAATACGAAGTTGATAAAGACACCGGTGCTGTTTTTGTTGACCGTTTTATGGCAACAGCTATGTTTTACCCATGTAACTACGGTTATATCAATCACACATTATCACTAGACGGCGATCCTGTTGACGTATTAGTTCCGACTCCTTACCCATTACAACCAGGTTCAGTGATTCGTTGTCGACCTGTAGGCGTATTAAAAATGACTGACGAAGCAGGTAGTGACGCTAAATTAGTTGCTGTTCCACACACCAAACTTTCAAAAGAATATGATCACATCAAAGATGTTGATGATTTACCGGAATTATTAAAATCGCAAATCAAACACTTCTTTGAGCAATACAAAGCGCTTGAAAAAGGTAAATGGGTTAAAGTCGACGGTTGGGATAATGCCGATGCAGCTCGTAAAGAGATTATTGAGTCTTACGAAAGAGCCAAAAATAAATAACCCTTATTTTTGACAAAAAAGTAAACGTTTTGATAAAGCCATAAAAAATTTTTTATGGCTTTTTTATTTTTGAACTTATTTTGACTTTCGAAATAACTTAAAAATCTCAACGATACAACAATTTGCCTTAAATCAAAATACCATGGTTTATACAAAAATTTTATAAAAAACTTCACCCTAACATGAAAAATTTGTCATTAATTTCTTGCTTTCGATTATAAATTATGCGGTAATAGTAATGGGCGAACAACACAAAGCATTATTATGAAAACGATTAACTACTGTAATTTACATTTTGTACATTATTTTAGGTAAGAATTTGACTATTAATCTTGTGTTACAGCCTACACGAGCCGAAAAGGCAAATTATTAATTATTGTTAGGATGTCTAGTAAATGAATAAGAAAACAGGCCAAGTAAAATGGTTTAACGAAAGTAAAGGTTTCGGTTTTATTACCCCAGCCGATGGTAGCAAAGACGTATTTGTTCACTTCTCAGCTATCTCTGGCGATGGATTTAAAACCTTAGCCGAAGGACAACAAGTCGAATTTGCGATCCAAGATAGCCCTCGAGGACCAGCAGCGGCTGAAGTTGTTGTTATCTAATTAGTATTAATATACTAAGCAAAAAACGTCCATTTTACTCAAATGGACGTTTTTTTATGCCGATAAATTACTTATTTATCAGAAATAAAAAAAGCGACCATAAAGGTCACTTTTTTTAATAATCTAAATTACTGTTAATTATTTAGCAACAACAGCGATTAAATCTAATACTTTGTTTGAGTAGCCAACTTCGTTGTCATACCATGCAACAAGTTTAACGAAAGTATCGCTGATTTGGATACCAGCAGTTGCATCAAATACAGAAGTACAAACTTCACCTAAGAAGTCAGTTGATACAACGGCATCTTCAGTGTAACCAAGAACGCCTTTCATTGGGCCTTCAGAAGCGGCTTTAATCACTTTACAGATATCTTCGTATTTAGCAGGTTTTGCTAAACGAGCTGTTAAGTCAACAACAGAAACGTCTGGAGTTGGTACACGGAAAGCCATACCCGTTAATTTACCGTTTAATTCAGGGATAACTTTACCTACAGCTTTAGCCGCACCAGTTGATGAAGGGATGATGTTTTGAGCAGCACCACGACCACCACGCCAATCTTTGTGAGAAGGACCGTCAACAGTTTTTTGAGTAGCTGTTGTTGCGTGAACAGTTGTCATTAAACCTTCAACAATACCGAAGTTATCGTTGATAACTTTAGCTAAAGGCGCTAAACAGTTAGTTGTACATGAAGCGTTAGATACGATATCTTGACCAGCGTAATCTTTATCATTAACACCCATTACAAACATTGGGGTACTATCTTTTGAAGGACCAGTTAAAACAACTTTTTTAGCACCAGCTTGAATGTGTTTACGTGCAGTTGCGTCATCAAGGAATAAACCTGTAGCTTCAGCAACAACATCAACACCAACTTCGTTCCATTTTAAATTTGCAGGATCTCTTTCAGCAGTAACACGGATTGTTTTACCGTTAACGACTAATTTGCCATCTTTAACTTCAACTGTACCGTCAAAACGACCGTGAGTTGAATCATATTTAAGCATATAAGCCATGTACTCAACGTCTAATAAATCATTGATAGCAACGATTTCGATGTCAGAACGTTGTTGTGCAGCACGGAATACAATACGACCAATACGGCCAAAACCATTAATACCTACTTTGATTGTCATAACAATTACCTTCTTTATTTGTGTTAAATGATAAAATAATTAGCAGTTAAACTACCAAATTTTTAAGGTTTATTCAAGCTGATTCAGAATAATTGGTAAGAATAAATTAAACAGAAAATTATCTTAATAATCATACGATATAGGTTACTGATATTTTAGATAAGATTGCGATTGGATTGGACAATAACTATGATAATTTTTAACGAAATTGCGCGATTTTAATTCATCATAATCAGACAACTTAACATCCCCTACCCGATTATGAGATAGTCAGGCTAATTTGTAATATTCATCTACATAAACTTGCCTTTTTAGGTTTAAATAAATTTTGCCAATTCAAATTGTTATTAATCGCTGACACTCAATTCAACGATATAAAAAGATTAAACCGTCCTGCTTTAAGCTATATATCCGATAATTCGCCATGCATAATCAATCAGATAAAAGCGAAAGTTAAGATAATGGCAATTATTATCACCATAACACCATTAGATTTGATAAGTTAAGAGCGTTTGAAAGAGCTTTTAATGATCTTTTGCTTACCCTAAGACGACAACAATCAACAATCCCATAAGCTTCAATTTATGGGATTGTATTTAAAATAATTGTTGTGAAGTGATTATATCGAAGAAAGTCTGTCAACAAATCGACTTAAAAACTGTCTAATATCCGCACCTTGTTCACTCTCTGCTTCGTATTTTAATGTTGATTTAGATTTCGATTCACCCTCAGAGGAGTTACGATATTTGCTTGGCACATTTCCCGAATAGATATAATCGGTTTTTGTAGAAATTGCCTCACTACTAAATCGACTGGAATAATTTATATCACCACTTATATCAACTCGAGTGGTTATAGAATATTTTTTAGCATAGGTTATGGTCTTTAAATTGAAATGTTGCTCTTTATAAACCGGCACTTTAACCTTATTACCTTTATCATCGGTTTTTTCGGTCATTCGCTCTACGTACCTTTCTGTTTTAGCTTCATTGGTTTCATACGGTTTCATATGAATATAGTCAGATGTGGCATTAATATCTATGATGACATTAGCTTGAGAACTACGATCAACAAAGTATATATAATCCTCTTTAAAAACTTGTTTTACCCAATAAAGATAGTCGGAATCTTTAACATACACATTAACACGTCCCTGTAATTTACAACGACTCGCTCTAGCACTGGCATCACGATATTGGCCAAAATGTTGATACGCTAAATTGGCAGCCTCATAATTTTTAGCCGCTTCACGATAAGTCTCTCGTTTATAGGCTGTTTTTTCCAGTAGCGACGCTCTTTCATAGTACTCTTTTGCTAGCGCAGTAACATGTTTTCTTTTATTATCCTCATAGAGTTTATAACTATCTTTATATTCGCCTAATGGCTTATAAACCTCCCAAGCTTTAAGATATTCTAAGGATGCTTCATTATAATTTCCTTGTTGCGAAAACGTTTTACCTAAATCATAGTGATGTTTTGCTTCAATATCTAATTGTTGCTTTTTAGCATTTTTATATAAAGTAAAAATATCTTTGTATTTATACCGTTCTGACCCTTTTAAATATAGGTTAGCTTTTATTTTGTAACTGTCACTATCGGTACCTTTTATCGAATTACCATAATCGTAATACTCTTTAGCGATAAGTTGATCTAATTTACTCGCTGCATATTTATCGTTAAAGAAAGCGACGGTTTGACTATAAAATCGATTAACTAACAATAAATTAATTTTTCTTAAAGATTCATAACTATCAATACGTGCTTGATAATCGGTACTCACACTACTATTAATGATTGTTTCGTAATGTGCCATTACATTACTGACCAAAACGCGTAACTTTTCGGCACTTTCATCATTAAATTTTGCTTCACCTTTTTCATTAATGTTCGATGTTAATAAACTAATACTTTCTACATATTGCCCTTGTTGGTAAGCTTTATCAGCCGTACGAACATGACAAGCGTTTAAACAAAATACTAACAAAATCGCTAAAACTATCCGCATATTAATTCCTTTCAAATTTAATTAATTATCAATCAAACATTTAGACTAGAAATCGTTTGATTGAGCGATTGTATGAAATCACACCCCGTTGTTTTTTTCATTTAATGCTAAATTTTTAAAGTGGAATTATGGATTAGGGGGATATGTGGTTTCGTATTATTTTGGGTGAAGGAAGATCAGATTTTTTGATAGATGAAACAATATGTTGTATTGTTAGTATTATTTTTAGGCGTTGGTGAAATGGGTTAAAAAAATTGGTTAGGAAGGTTTGGGGGAAGTTATTGATGGGTTTGTTTGTTTTTTCATTGATTATTAATGATTTTTTAAAAAATAATAAGATTTGTTATACATTCAGTTACACTAATACGATATAATTTATATTGTAATTTTCTTAATTCATATATCAACTATTTTAGTTAAATCAAACCAAGATGTAATACGTAATGAGGGCGAATACACAATACCAATAGAAGAAAAACTTGATTTTTTTATTTACAAAGGAATCGCCACTTTTAATCTGTATTCCAACTAACATACCAGTAGCAGTTCTTTCTAGAGTAACTAACTCTAGTTGTCCATCAACACCAACATCTGTAGAAGATGTTTCTCTAAAAATTATTCCTCCTGAAGAAAAAATATATCATACATAATGGACACCTGCTCTACTAACCAGTTCACTTTTAGGAGCTTTCATCTCAATTAATCTCCAACACTTGAATATTTAAATATTATTATTTTAATTAAAATTTTCATTCAAGTTCTCTTATATACTATTTTTTTTAGATTTATAGGCATTTAAAGAATATTCCAACCATTCATTGTGCTCTTTGATATTCTTTACAACCCATATAATAAATTCATCTGAATAACGATGTTTATCAGTATAGTTATGTAATTGAGAATTATTATTCTGTTTTATTTTATGTTTGTAACAGATAGCTTGAAACGAATAAGTATTAATCAAAGGTGTTCCAAGAGATTCATTAATTTTTTTTATTGCCAATTTTGTTGTATAAGGATGAGTAGTATGAAGATTTTTTGCTTCTCTGATGATAATCGCCTGCTGTCCACTATTACCAACACTTAACGTAAGATCGGCATCAAAAGGTTTCTTAGTTAAAACTAATTTATAATCAATTGGTATAGAATATCGTTCAGAATCTATAATCTTTAATGAGTCTTTAAACTCTTTAATAAAGTTATAAACTTGAGATGCAGTTGTATCACCGTAAGACTCTTTGATTATTCCAATCTCAGGTTCAGGCCCATCTATAACTAAACTTAGCATACCAACACTTTGTCCAGCTAGAGGAGAAATACCTATTCGATTATGATATCTATCTTGATAGTTTAGTACTGTAGCTTGAAATAACCTGGAAAGATGCGATTGTAGTTCAGGTAACAATAAATGAATAGCTTTATCTCTTAACTTAATTAATTCTTTAATATTAAGCTTTACTGGATCAGTATCTTGGAAACATAAAGAAAGAGTATCAGTAATCGTAATACTTTTTCCATCTTCATAATATATCTTCTTTTCACCATAAGTATCTAAAATTTCAGCTTTTAAAAAAAGTTCCCAAGAATTAATCATCATGATAACAAAAGCTTCAACTCTATTATTTAAACTTGGCCGATTATATATTTCAAGAGCCAAAATAAAAGCATCTAAACTTCTTTTTATCAATTTTTGAAACATCTTTTTATTCTGGCTTAACTGACTTGCGGAGGTACTTTGTGACATAAGTTGAAGGAAATCATCATTAGATATTCCAGATAATCCTACTGAAAACCAACCACCTTCAGCAGATCTATGAATATACTTACCTTTTAATTTCTCACTAACATATTTAGATACACTATTGTACTTATAACCAGTAGCATTGACTGCTTCTTGAAATGTAAAAATTCTACTTTTTACTTCTTGTTCTCTGAAAAAATTTAACAATAAGATTCTTTTATCCTTTTTAACCATTTATCTAACCTCTTAATTTTAAGTACCTCTAAATCAATTAATAATTAGAAGAAACTATAAATTAACATATGATTAACAATCTATTAATTACTAAAAAACAAGCAATTACAAAAAGTGATTTCATTCTGATAATATCCTGTTCCGATATTATCAGAATACCATATCAATTATTTTCTATTAATAATAATTTTCTTGCAGATCGCATCCAATTTTCCATGTTCCATTATTGCCCCCTTAAAATGCCTTATATTTTATTTTTTTCTTGTTTCCAAAGCGCTTTACCAGTAAATAAACAAATTCTATTTTAAGCCTTTACAAGTATTGTGTTCAGCATACCCTTTTTCGATTTTTCCTAGCGTTGAAAAATTTTCCATTTACCTTAAAAATGATGAAAAATTTATACTTAAGTAGCTGGATTCTAATACTTAATAAATACATAATCGTTCAAATTGGTTTGATATTCTTTCATTCATAAATAAATTAGATAACTTAAGTTCACTACTTCCTTTAAGTTTAATTCGAGCTTCAAGCTTTATAAGTTTATGTTCATCTGGGTAAAATTAATGGGTTCTACATTATTCCCTTCAAAATAAGTTTTTGCATAAACAGCCACTTGCACTGTTGATTTATAACTACCTAAACTGACACAAGTAAAACCATGGCTTTCTTCACTATAATTAAGGTCATCTTTTGTAGCACCCTCTAAAACAAAATAATAATTGAATGTATTTGAACTTTTATAACACAGTTCAAACACTCTCTTTAAATTGTGCATTAATACGCAAACGAATAAAATTTTACCATTCACTCCACATTCAATTTCTACTATAGCTTGCTACTTCAAAACCCTTTAAATCCCAGCTACCACAAATTAGCCTCTATTGAATAACAATAATCTGTTATAATAATCTGATTACTATATAATTTATTGAATGATAGCGCTTAAGTGGCTTTTGGTTATTGTTATTACTAGAAGTAAGCGTAATTACACTATTGTTAATCAGATAATTATCTTTATTTAATTCATTGAAAATAAAAGTTGAAATATCACCATGATCGATCAAGAAAATTTAACCGACCACACGCCAATGATGCGGCAATACCTTAGACTGAAAGCGGAAAATCCTGATATTTTGCTGTTTTATCGAATGGGTGATTTTTATGAGATGTTTTATGATGATGCTAAGCGTGCTTCGCAGTTGTTAGATATCTCGTTGACTAAACGTGGTTCGTCCAATGGTCAGCCTATTCCTATGGCGGGTGTTCCTTATCATGCGGTTGAAAGTTATCTTGCTAAACTTATTTCACTCGGCGAATCGGTTGCCATTTGTGAGCAAATTGGTGATCCGGCGACGTCGAAAGGTCCGGTTGAACGCAAAATTGTGCGTATTGTTACGCCAGGCACCGTTAGTGATGAATTGCTTCTTGAAGATCGTAAAGATAATCTGCTGGCTGCCATTTGGCAAAAACAAGCGCATTACGGTTATGCCACGCTGGATATTAGTTCGGGACGATTTTTTATTTTTGAATGCGATAATCTTGAAGCGATGCAAGCGGAGTTACAGCGCACAAGTCCGGTTGAGTTACTTTATCCGGAAGATTTCGCCACCATGTCTTTAATTGAAAATCGAACGGGGTTAAGGCGTCGTCCGATTTGGGACTTTGATCTTGAGACCGCTAAACAGCAACTCAATTTGCAGTTTGGTACAAATGATTTGATCGGTTTTGGCGTTAATGATTGTTGTTATGCCCTTTGTGCGGCGGGTTGTTTACTTCAATATGTTAAAGATACCCAACGCACTGCCCTGCCGCATATTCGTTCTATTATTAAAGAGTCTGCCCTTGATTTTGTGGTGCTTGATGCTGCAACGCGTCGTAATCTTGAAATCACCGAAAATCTTTCCGGTGGTACCCAACATACTGTTGCCGACATTCTGGATAAAACCCAAACGCCAATGGGTAGCCGGATGCTTAAGCGTTGGCTTCATTCGCCTATTCGTAATGTCACGATTTTAGAAAATCGCCAAACTGCAATTAGTCAATTGCAAGATGATTTTGATCAGATTCAACCGGTATTGAAGCAAATTGGCGATCTTGAACGTATTTTAGCTAGACTGGCTTTGCGCACTGCTCGCCCTCGTGACTTTGCCCGCTTGCGAGATGCTTACAATCTTTTGCCAGAATTACAAACATTGCTGTCTCATCATAGCTCACCTTATGTTGTTGCTTTGCGCGCCAAAATTAATCAGTTTGATCAAATTGCCGATTTGTTAAATCGAGCAGTTGTCGATGCACCGCCGGTTATTATTCGTGACGGTGGTGTGATTGCCAGTGGTTACAGTGCAGAGCTCGACGAGTTACGAGCGCTTGCTGACGGGGCAACTAACTATCTTGAACAATTAGAGATTCGAGAACGTGAAACGCTAGGCATTGATACCCTAAAAGTAGGATTTAATGCGGTGCATGGTTACTATATCCAAATTAGTCGAGGACAAAGCCACTTAGCGCCGATCCATTATACTCGCCGGCAAACACTGAAAAATGTTGAGCGCTATATTATTCCTGAACTCAAAGAGTATGAAGATAAAGTATTAACCTCAAAAGGGCGTGCCTTAGCGCTGGAAAAACAGCTTTATGAACAGCTTTTTGATCAGTTAATGCCCGATCTTGCCAATATGCAAATGAGCGCCGATGCGTTGGCCGAACTCGATGTGCTAACCAATTTAGCGGAAAGAGCGTTAACACTCAATTATCATCGTCCAACGATTTCGGATAAAACCGGAATTGAGATCAATCAGGGTCGCCATGTAGTTATTGAGCAGGTGATACAAAATCCTTTTATTGCTAACTCACTAACGCTGTCACCCGATAGAAGACTGTTAATTATTACTGGTCCGAATATGGGCGGTAAAAGTACCTATATGCGACAAGCGGCATTAATTGTGCTGCTCACTTATATTGGTAGTTTTGTGCCGGCATCAAAAGCAGTTATCGGGCCAGTGGATCGAATTTTTACCCGTATTGGAGCGTCAGATGATTTAGCCTCCGGACGTTCAACGTTTATGGTTGAAATGACCGAAACCGCCAATATTATGCACAACGCAACTCAGCAGAGTTTAGTGTTAATGGATGAGATTGGACGAGGCACATCGACCTATGATGGTCTGTCATTAGCTTGGGCATGTGCTGAAAATCTGGCTAACGAAATCAAAGCCATGACGCTATTTGCCACCCACTACTTTGAGTTAACCCAACTGCCGGAACATATGCAAGGCGTGTACAATATCCATTTTGATGCCATTGAACACGACAATACCGTCGCTTTTATTCACGAAGTGTCCGAAGGCGCTGCCAGTAAAAGTTTTGGTCTTGCGGTTGCCGGATTAGCCGGCGTGCCTAAAGTGATATTAAAACGAGCCAAGCAGAAGTTGAAAGAGTTAGAAATGATTTCCAAACAGACGGCGCATAGTCATGTTGATCAATCTCAACTCTCTTTTGTCACCGAACCGGAATCATCAGAAGTTGAACTAGCGCTGGCAAAAATCGACCCGGATGCGTTGTCCCCTAAACAAGCCTTAGAGATTTTATATCAACTTAAAAAGTTACTTTAAACACTTTACCTTGATTAAACCTTTATCAAGGTAGAATGATTAAAACTAGCAGATTGCAAATAATTACCGCCTAATTAAGTTTAATTAGGCGGTTAATTTTATTGCCAGTTTTTCTTTTTAGAGGTTTTACCTATACCCGGATTAAAGCTATTGGTAGGATCGAGCTGATGATAGAATTTTTTCAGATCATCATTTGCATGGTAAAGATGACCAACGTTATGTTCAGCCGGATACTGCGCCCCTCGCTGATCGAGTATGGCTAACATCTCTTGTTCAACCTGATTGCAATCTGTGCCTTTTTTCGCTAGATAGTCTTGATGAAATACCGAACAGAAGAAATGACCATAATACAATTTATGGATAAAGTGTTGGCTGATACTCTCCGGCAGGGTTTCGAACCACTGTTTATCATTACGGCGCAAAGCGATATCTAAGGCAACTAAATCTTCGACCGTTTTAGTATGCACATTTCGATAAATGGTTGCTGCACCGGCTGTGGCAAAACGGTGAAGCATGGCAGCTTCGGCCTCTTTTTTATTACAGGTGAAATAACTACCGTTTCTGTTTTGGAAATATTGTTGTAAAAAAGCGGCGGCTTCAGCAATGCCGTTATCTGACATTTTTAATATCAAATGATGTTCATATTTATCACGATAAGCACGAATCGATTTCGGTAAATGATTAGGCAGAATTTTACAAACCGTCACAGCAAAGCGATCGGTAAAATTATTCGGAAAGAAAGGAATTTTACTGGTAATACGATCTACCCAATTTTTAAAAGCGTATAAACGAGGAATAGTATCGGTACCCAATTTTTGTATCGCCAGAAAAATATGTTTACCGTAGACAGCGGCAATATCAAAGGCATCACGATGAATATACTCGCCTGAAACCGGTAAATTTTCAAAATTGCCTAATATATGGCGTCGAATATCATCAAGTTCATTGGTGTCATTGGTGCCAATATAAAAGACGGCGGTATCGTCTTCTAGTGGGAAGGTATCTAATCGCACAGCGAAAACCATTAATCGGCCGGCACTACCAGAGGCTTCGTAATGACGAGCCGGATCAGCATTAAAACGAGCTGGAGTATCGGCATCAATTTGGCGCACATGTTCTCGATAATTGTGATCATGCCCTGCGCCGGCATTATGTTCAATATCATCAGCGCTGTAGTTATGATTTTGCAGATTTTGTAAAATCGTTTCCGGATCATCGCCCAATTTAATGCCTAAATGGTTGACCAAATGCAATTGGCCGTTTTCATCCAATTGAGCAAAGACAGCCATTTGCGTATAGGCCGGACCGTGCTGAATTAAAGCGCCACCGGAGTTATTACACACGCCGCCCATTACCGAAGCACCAATACAGGATGAGCCAATAACAGAATGCGGACCACGATGATATTTTTTTAATTCTTTTTCTAACCGGAACAAAGTACTACCGGGCAAGCACACCACTTGTTCACCGTTTTCAATTACTTGAATACCGTCCAAACGACGTGTACTGACAATCACTATCGGTCTATCATAATCGTTTCCATCCGGGGTTGATCCACCGGTTAAACCGGTATTAGCTGATTGAGTGATAACAATAACATCGGCTTGAACACAAGCTTTTAAAACTTGCCATTGTTCAACTAGCGTTCCGGGCAACACCACGGCAATGGCATCGCCTTCACCAAAACGAATACCTTTGCGATAGGGTAAGGTGCGAGCGGGTTCGGTTAAGGTATGTTTTTCACCAACAATACGTTTTAACTGATCGATAAGGGCTGATGTATTTTGACTCATTTTTTTTATCCTTTTAAGTTGCAATATCACATCAAATATAGTTGTCTATATTATAACCATTAATAATGAAAGCAAAGCTATTTTGTGCGTTAACAAGCATAATTTACACTTCATCAAATTTTAAAATTAATCATATAGTTAATCATTAAAATTAGTGTGGGATTATCTGTCAAAATTCAAAGAACAATAAGCTTTTGTTTGCTTAAATCAAGGTGTAACAAAGCACAAAAAATGGGTGAGCAAATATCCTTAGTTAATTTTAAAAAGATGACATAATCAGCGTTTTACGCTAAGTACACTTGTCAGTTATTTTATACTTAAACGTATATATTTTCTGAAACTTCTTGACAGAAATAGGCAACTGGTTAAACGCTAAAAATTGGAATGAAGTATCCTTACTTCATCTTAAAAATAACTGATTCTGCGTTTCTCGCTTAATACACTAATCAGTTATTTTTATACTTAAACATATATATTTTCTGAAACTTCTTGACAGAAATGGGCAACAGATTAAACGCTAAAAATTGAAGTAAAGTATCCTTATTTCATTTTAAAACTAACAGCATCACGGTTATCACTCCTTACGCGAGTAAGCTATTTTTATACTGAAACATAGGTTATTTCTGAAACTTCTTAACAAGCTGTTGTCGTTCTGTTGGGGTGTAAAAAGTCCATGCGACAAAGCGACTCACTTTTTGTCCTTGTGCCATAGGGACAATTTTGCTATCAATTGCGCCAACTTGCTTCAAATGTTTTTTGATTATCGGCAATGACTCTTTTTTGGATACCAAAGAAGTAAACCATAAACACTGTTTTTTATAGTGCACACTTTCTTGAATCATTTTAGTGATAAAAGCCGCTTCGCCACCTTGGCAGTAAAGTTCAGCATGTTGACCACCAAAATTAAGTATCGTTTTTTGCTTCGGATCGGTAAGTTTACCTAAATTTTTAAGCTTGCGTTGCGTTGCAGCTAATGCTGCTTGTGCCGAGGCATGGAATGGCGGGTTACAGAGCGTTAATAGATAAAATTCGTTCGGTTTAATGATTTGCTTAAACATCGCCGATCGGTCTTTTTGCAATCGGCACGCTATAGCACCGTTAAGAATAGGATTGGCTTTGACAATCAGTGATGCCACATTAATTGCAGTAGGATTAATATCACTTGCCACAAACGACCAACCATACTCCGCACAGCCAATAATCGGATAAATCACATTAGCACCCGTACCAATATCGAGCACATGCACCTGATGACCAGTTGGAATATGGTTAGCATTATCGCTAGCTAATAGATCCGCCAAATAGTGAATATAATCGGCTCGACCGGGGATCGGCGGGCAAAGGAATTGATCCGGAATATCCCAATAACTTAAATGATAATATTGCATTAATAACGCTTTATTTAGCATTTTAACGGCTATCGGATCGGCAAAATCAATCGATAAATTGCCATATTGATTAACTTTTACAAAAGGGGCAAATTCCGGCAATTTTTGGATCAGCGTTTTAAAATCATAACCATGATTATGCTTATTTCGATGATGTAAAGGTGATGATTTAGGTGATGTAGATGATTTTTGCATGTCAAATCCAATGATAAAAAACACGCTATTATATCGGCTTTCAACCGAATAAGTAAAAAAAGTAATGCAATAATCAATTGCCGGTAACAAAAAAGCATAACACCCAGCAAATCAATCTCTATTTGTCGGCGAGATTGGCTGCTCAGAGCAAAAGCCGGAAAATGGGCTTAGCCTGTCAGCAGCCTATAAAGGTCACTTTTCCGCTAAGAGAACTCACTATCAACGGAAAAGGTTAATGCGCCCTAATCTAATTTAGGATGCTGATCAACTAGATCCTGACGTTGCTCTTGTAGGTTTTCAATCTGTTCATCAATATCTTCAACTTTTTGTTCAATGGAATCAAAGTGGTCAGATAAGATCGCTTTTGCCTCACTGCGATCTGATGCCGCCGGTGTGGCGCCTCGTAGGGGTTGATTGGCCGTTTCATTCATTTTTAATCCGGTTATCAATCCAATAATAGCCACCACCATTAAATAGTAAGCAGGCATATATAAGTTGCCACTTTCTTCAACCAACCAAGCGGCAACAGTTGGCGTCGCCCCGGCGATAAGTACGGAAATATTAAATGCAATTGCCAGTGCACTGTAACGAATGCTGGTAGGGAAAATGGCCGGCAAAATTGAAGCCATTACCCCGGTAAAACAGTTTAATAGCACAGCTAAAATCAATAATCCCAAAAAGATAAGACCGATGATATCACTGTTTATCATGGCAAAAGCCGGATAGGCCAAAATAAGTAAGCCTACGCTTCCACCGACAATAAAAGGTTTGCGTCCAATTTTATCGCTGATTAAACCAATCATCGGTTGGACAAATAGCATGCCTATCATGATAGCAATAATAATCAATACCCCATGATCGGTGTGATAATTTAAATTGTGCGATAAATAACTCGGCATATAGGTTAAAAGCATATAATAAGTCACATTTGTCACCATGACTAATCCTACACAGACTAAAAGACTCTTCCAGTACTGTTTAATGATTGTTTTTAGTGTCATTTTAGGAGGATTGGCAATGTGATTTTGATCGTTGTTATCCATTTTATCGGTATGCTGTTGAAACGCCGGTGTTTCTTCGAGGGCGTGGCGTAGATAGAGACCAATTAAGCCAAGCGGCAGCGCAAATAAAAATGGAATGCGCCAGCCCCACGCTTGAAATTTGGCATCACCCATAATAGAGGAGAGCAGTACAACTAAACCTGCACCAACTAAGAAACCGGCAATCGATCCAAAATCAAGCCAACTTCCCATAAAACCCCGTTTGCGATCCGGCGAGTATTCCGCAACAAAGATAGCTGCCCCCGAATATTCACCGCCAATTGAAAATCCTTGCGCTAATTTAGCCAAAAGTAGTAACAGTGGCGCAAAAATACCGATCGAAGCATAAGAAGGAATCAGTCCAATACAAAAAGTACTTAATGACATAATGATGATTGTGACCGATAAGACTTTTTGCCGACCAAATTTATCACCAAGAATACCAAAGACTAATCCGCCTAATGGGCGCACTAAAAACGGTACCGAAAACGTTGCTAAAGCAGCCACAACTTGTACGCTAGGTGAAGCATCGGGAAAAAACACCTGACCTAAAACATAAGCCAAAAAGCCGTAAACACCAAAATCAAACCACTCCATGGCATTACCCAGCGCAGCAGCGGTTATTGCTTTTTTTAATTTACTGTCGTCAATAATGGTAATATCGTTAATATTTAAGGGTTTATTTTTTGAACTTCGTATGCTTTTCATAAATACCGCCTGTTTTGATGCAAATAAAAGAAAATTTATGCAATAAGGTGAATCGGTTACTTAATGATACAAACAAGTACAATATAAATTCACATTGATCATGTGTTTTCTGACATTAAATTGGGAAAATTCCCAAAAATAAAAAGAGGAAAATAACTAGCAAAACGACGGTTTTATCATCACTATTCGATAATTTATCGAATGATAAAACGTGACGTTTAAGGGAAATTAGCCATTGATTATAGCGACTTAATCCCATTTTGTAAAATTCATGCACAGTAAAAAAGTGGGCGATTTTAGTTTTGTCGCGGCAAGCTTTTAAAGAAATGAAATATCGTTTAATCCCCTATTTCGCCAGTCATGATCGTGCAACCCCGGCAAGTCAGTGATAGATTTAGTTGTCACTATCGGTCATTTTTGGTCATTCACTGAACCCTTTTCTAAGTTAGCGTCGTTTAATAATATTATCTTAATGTAGAATCCTTGTTAGTTATCCTTTACAATGATTTCACTTAAACTGATGAGGTAATCCCTATGCGTTGGAGAGACCAAAGAGAGAGTGATAATATTGAAGATCGCCGCTCACAGTCAGGAAGTGGAACGGGAATTAATATCCCAATTGGAGGTAAAGGTAAAATCGTACTATTTTTGGTTGTTATCGTTGCCGGTTATTATGGCATCGATTTATCCGGTTTACTCAATTCCGGTATCATTGATATTAACGACAACCAACAATCCTCAGCTGCATATATGCAACCCGATCCCGATGCCGCAAAATTTACATCGGTTATTCTAGCCAGTACAGAAGATTATTGGCGACAAGAGTTTCAACATTTAGGCAAAACGTATATCCCACCCAAACTTGTTCTTTATACCGGCTCGACCCAAACTTCATGTGGCGCCGGCCAAACCTTAATGGGGCCTTTTTATTGTAGTTTAGATAAAACCGTCTATTTAGATCTCTCTTTTTATCAAGAGATGAAACAGCGTCTTGGTGGTGGTGGCGACTTTGCTCAAAGTTATGTCATCGCTCACGAAATTGGGCATCATGTGCAAAATCTGCTTGGTACCTTTAATAAAGTTGAACAATTAAAGCAGTCACAATCTGAAATTACCAGAAATCAATTATCAGTTAAACTTGAACTACAAGCCGATTGTTATGCCGGTTTATGGGGTAATTCGATTAAACAACAAAATCTGTTAGAAGTAGGCGATATTGAGCAAGCATTACAGACAGCGCAAGCGATTGGCGATGATCGGCTTGAGCAACAAAGTACCGGCTATGTAGTACCTGATAGCTTTACTCACGGCACATCGCAACAACGTTATACATGGTTTAAACGAGGATTTGATAGTGGTTTGATTAATCAGTGTAATACCTTCACACTGCAAGGAAATTAAAAGGAAAGAAGATGTTTAATAAATTAGTAAATCGTATTTTATTAGTCAACGATGACGGTATCGATGCCAAAGGCATTAATATTTTAAAAGAAGCTGCCGAAAAAATTGCCCATGAAGTTTGGGTAGTTGCGCCGGCGCTCGATCAAAGCGGTGTTTCATGTGCCGTTAGCTTAAAATCACCCTTTCGGGTTGCTCAGCGGGGTGATAGAGAGTATGCCGTTTATGGAACGCCCGCAGATTGTGCTTTGTATGCGCTTAAATATTTAATGGTAGACAATCTGCCCGATTTAGTTTTGTCGGGAATCAATAATGGCACTAATGTCGGGTTTGAAACCATTTTATCCGGCACAGTCGGTGCCGCCATGATGTCAATGACACTCGGTGTGCCGGCAATGGCATTAAGCCAATCAACCACCGAAGATAATCAGCCAACCGATTGGGATTGTGCAATACATCATACCGAATCAGTTATTCGGCAACTGTTGGCGTTATCGGCACCTAAAAATATCTGCTTTAATATCAATTTTCCGGCTTGTAAAGCTAACAATATAAATGGCGTGAAGATAACCAAACAAGGGGCAGCAGATGTAAGCAAATTTATTGTTGCGCCAACAACCGATCCTGAAGGAAACGATTATTTTTGGTTTAGAGCAAAACGTAATCAACAAATTATTGACGAAAGTAAAGAGCTCGATGCCACCAATGGCGGCTTTATTGCAATTACGCCTTTAAGTTATGAGCGAACAGATAATGCATTTTATGAAGTATTAAAGCAAAATTTTGTGGCGAAATAGCGCATTGTTACGTCTTCCTTTTAGGAAGACGTATTATCCAGTATTAATCGACTTTTGTTCTCACCTCTTTAACCAGCGCACAAAATATCAATGATATAGCGACCATAATTAAGGCGATCGAATAGATAATTTCATGCCCGTAAGATTCAGATACAAACCCTTGAAGCATACCGGCTATAATAATGCTACAGATGATACCATTATTAAACAAGGTTGATGCAACGCCCATTCGGGTTGGTAGCAGATCTTGAAAGTAGATAATCCCAATATTTGCCACAATGCCAATAAAAAGTGCATTAAATAGCTGTAACACAAATAAGATCCACTCATCGGTAAATAAAATCATACCGATATAAAAGATCAATCCGCAGATTATGGCGATAAAAAATAGATTTCTTTTGCCTAACATCGGCACTAAGTAGCCCGCAATGATCATAACCGGTATTTCAATCCCGGCAGCCAATCCCATTAGATATCCCGGTAAAGAATCAGAAAGATGTAATACCGATTGTACGTACAGAGGCATATCGATGATATACATCATATTTGCTGTCCACATAAAGACCGTTGATAGTAACAAAAACACTACATTTTTATTTTTAAATAAGGGTTGATTTGCCGCTTGTAAATCAACGTTATTGGGTAGCTCTGATGTCGGATTTTTTTCAACGGAAGGTAAAAAAATGGCAACAAAGATCATCGCGACAATAAACATCGACATGGCACTCAGATACATGGTGGTAAAACCATACTCAATCGCTAATCCGAACGATAAAGGTGGTCCAATGACCCAAGCAAGTGACAGTTGTGCCCGTATCAACGAGTTGAAGGCGACAACATTTCGTCCGCTTTTCACGGCATATTCACGAGCTAAAGCAAAAATTTGCGGCATCGCTGCGGACGAGAGCGCAGCAAATAGTACGCCGAGCGTAATTAATAGGTAATAGTTACGGGAAAAGGCAAAAATAAGGCTATTGGCAACCCCCATTAAACAACAAAATATGACAATATTGCGCCTGTCGCCCCTTTTATCAGAATATTTTGCCAATAAAAAGCTACCAATAATGCTGGCAAAAGCATTCACCGAGAAAAAGAGACCGACTAAGCGAGGATCAACATTAACGTCAACCGATAAAAATCGACTTAAGGTTGGTGACTGTAATGCACCGGCTACCCCAATGACAAAGGTGGCAAATAAAAAAGCCGAAAAAATAACGCCTTGCCGTTGGCGAAACGAAGGAATACTAGACATATCTTATCTCAATCATGAAAGTGTCATTAATTATATACTTAAAACATACGCTTAGGTATTGAAAAAATAATAGCTTAAAAAATGATTTATTTTTCTACAATTAAGCGTACAATCAAAATCATCAACAAGACGAGGTAACGTTATGTTATATAATAACAAATCTACGCAGCAACATCATGATAGTCATCATCATTGCCAAGGTGAATGTCATAATATTGCGCATAATCATCACCAACAATCAGCACAGAGTACCGATACTCATCAAACGCAAAACAGCGTGGCGAGTGCTGGGCGACAAGAACAAGATAGTAGCGCCAAAAATGACATTAGTGATCCACCCGAAGATCCCGAAAGGCAAAGCCAACACATTAAGCTTATCTGGAAAATTCAAGGTATGGATTGCGCCCATTGCGCTAAAAAAATTGAAAATGGCATTAAAACTCTTCCGAATATTACTCACTCAAAAATCACATTTTCAACTGAAAAGTTGGTTGTGTTAGTTCCGCAGAAAGATCAAAAAATAATTAAACAGATTGAAGATAAAGTTGTCGAACTAGGTTATACCCCTATTTTCCAATCATCGGACAATCATAATCATCAACATGAACACTCTCATATAATCGATAAAAAAGCGTTATTACCTTTAGCCATATTGGGCGCGTTAATTGTTATCAGTTATCTTATTACGCTGTTTAATCATCAAGCCGGTCAATACGCCTTTATTGCCACCGCTATTATCGGGCTGATACCGATATTAAAAGAGGCGATTTTATTGACTCGCAGTGGCACACCCTTTGCGATTGAATCGTTAATGAGTATATCGGCAATTGGCGCACTATTTATTGGCGCAGCTGAAGAAGCCACCATGGTGATTTTTCTGTTTATGATAGGTGAAATGCTTGAAGGGATCGCAACAAATAAAGCCAAGAAAGGCATTTCATCCCTTGCTAAGCTCATGCCTGAAGAGACTGTTATTATTATCGACGGTAAGCGTAAAACCGTTGCCAGCCACAGTTTGAAGCCAGACGATATTATCGAAATTTCATCCGGCGGGCGATTACCGGCTGATGTTATCTTAGTGAGTGAACAAGCCAATATTGACGAAAGCGCCTTAACCGGCGAATCGATCCCGGTCAACTACTTATATGGCGATAAGATTTTAGCCGGATCACTGGTGGTTGATAATACCATTCAACTCAAAGTGATTTCGCAAGCAGGGCAAAACGCTGTTGATCGCATCTTGCAATTGATCGAAGATGCCGAAGAGCGCAAAGCGCCGATTGAGCGTTTTATCGATAAATTTAGCCGTTATTATACGCCGGCTATTGCGCTGTTTGCTTTGTTGGTTATCCTTATACCACCACTGCTTTTGGGCGAAGATTGGTATACATGGATCTATCGAGGATTAACACTATTATTAATTGGCTGTCCTTGTGCGTTGGTGATCTCAACCCCTGCCGTCATCACTTCAGCATTATCGAGTGCCGCCAAATTAGGAGTATTGATTAAAGGGGGCGCCGCGCTGGAACACATTGGATCGCTAAAAATGATTGCCTTTGATAAAACCGGCACACTAACGGAAGGAAAACCGCAAGTGACCGATATTATCAATCGAGGCTTAGCGGTCAATGACTTGCTTGCTATAGTTGCATCAATTGAAAGCGGCTCACATCATCCTTTAGCTAAAGCTATTGTGGATTACACCAAACAACACGATATCACGTTTAATGAAGCGACAAATCGTAAAGCCATTGCCGGTATTGGTATTCAAGGCGAGCTAAACCAAAAAATCTATTATGTTGTTTCACCCAATAAAATTGACACTGTCTCGGTCCCTTTGTTAAACGACGATGCCAAGCTCATCGAACAACTGGAAAATGCCGGCAAAACCGTCGTGGTCGCCGTCACAGATCAAGCATTACTGGGGATTATCGCGCTGCAAGATGTCTTGCGAACAGATGCAAAACCAGCCATTAAGGCACTCCACCAACTCGGTCTTAAAACCTTGATGCTCACAGGTGACAATCAACGAGCCGCTAAAGCGATTGCCGGACAATTAGGGATGGATTACCGTGCTCAGTTATTACCTGCTGACAAACTGGTCGAGATTGAAAAAATCGGCAAAACTACCACCATTGCCATGGTCGGGGACGGAATCAATGATTCACCGGCAATGAAAGCCGCAACAATCGGCATTGCAATGGGAAGCGGTACCGATGTTGCCCTTGAAACAGCCGAAGTCGCCCTCAGCAAAAATAGTCTATCGAGTTTACCAACGTTAATTCGCTTAGCACGTTTTGCCAATCGAAATATTAAACAAAATATCACTATAGCATTAGGGATAAAGTTGATATTTTTAATTACCAGTCTTTTTGGCTTAACCGGGCTTTGGCTTGCAGTATTAGCTGATTCGGGTACCACAGCGATTGTGACAGCCAATGCTTTAAGATTGCTAAAGGTTAAAAAATAAGGGTGAACAGCGAATTTTAACTTTTTTAAAGGATAAGTTTTCGGCTTTACATAATGGCATAATCTATCTTTTATTGTTACACCTATTAAAGAAGGGATATTGTATGCAATCCCTTCTAGTAACTTATTATTTAAATGTAACTATTTTAAGTTAGCCTCTGCCGTTCATATATAAACAGGTTATCAATGTATCGGCAGGTTTTCACGATTATAAAAACAGTAAAAAAGATTAGATTTTCCATGCTCAGTTAACAACAATCTGCATGTTTTTGTGAGGAAAACTGCATTTGCAAACCTAATGCTTGAACAATTTTAAAGATTGTATTAAAAGTAGGATTCCCCTCACCTGATAATGCTTTATAAATACCCTCACGGCTTATACCCGTATCACGTGAAAGCTGACTGATGTTTTTAGCTCTAGCTATATCACCAAGTGCAATAAATAAAAATTTAGGGTCTCCTTCTTCTATTGCGGCATTTAAATATTCTTGCATCTCTTCATCAGTATTTAAAAAATCAACTACGTCAAAAGTTTTTAGTTTTGTAGTCATAATAAACCCCATTTATTTGCTAATTCTTTAGCAATTTTAATGTCTGTTTGTTGTGTATCCTTGTCACCACCACACAATAAAATAACAATTTCATTATTGCGGTTAGCAAAATAAACCCTGTACCCTTTTCCACAGTGAATGCGCATTTCTGATACACCGCTACCTACAGATTTAACGTCACCAAAATTACCTTCTTGCATACGACGAATTCGAACTTTAATTTTAGCTGCTGCAGTTTTATCCTTAAGCGACTTCTACCATTTTTCCATTTGCGGTGTATAACTTACAGTAATCATGCTTTATTCCTGTTTTAATTTAAAACTATTTTATCTTACACAACCAACATGTCAACTGTAGTTGTCAATTTTAATTATTTATATTGTTACCAAAACTTATCTAATGCTTATATTGATGTTAATCATAAAAATAATAATGAATAAAACAATCGATGTTGAAACAGGTATACCAAACGATGTCGTGAAATAGCCACAAAAGATAAGGAAAAATTAGCACAAACGTTAGCTGAATTTTTAATTGGGTATTTAACTGATGAATCGATTAATTGGTTGCGAAATATAATTTCATTTGATATAGTTTCAAATGAAACTATATTGAAAAGGTAATATTATGGCAATCCCTATTGCAACGGTTGAACAACTGATTGAAAAATTTAAATCTCGTGGAATGTCTTCAAATTATGATGAGATCTTCTTAAGTCGTTTATTGCAGTTTAGCACTGAAGCACTTTTAGAAAACCTAAATCAAGCCTACCGACAATACCAACTGGACGATAAATTATTTGCTGTTTTATTAGTCATAAACACCTTTCACCCTGAAGGAGTCAAACCGTCGCAACTCAGTGAATTAACCCATTTTTCTCGGGTGCAAGTGACACGATGTGTAGAAACATTAGTAAAAAATGAATTAGTTATACGACAAGCTGATCCGCATGATCGCCGCTCACATTGTTTAATTTTAAGCAACAAAGGGATCAATTTTTTTAAAAATGAAATCCCCCCTATCGAAAAAAGGGTTGTTCAAGCCTGGCAAATTATCAGCCAAGAGGAGCGTCAACAATTGCGCTCAATCTTACTGAAACTTTTAAAACACCTTGAGCAGTAAACTAAACGAGAATATCGATGACAAAAAAACGACTTATCCCGCTATTATTGTTAGTAATAATTCTAATCAGCGGTGCAATTTGGTTTATTAATAAAAACCCTTCTTCATTAGTTTTATATGGTAATGTTGATATCCGTACAGTAAACAGTAGCTTTCGTGTGTCAGGGCGTTTGATGCAATTGAATTATGAAGAAGGTGATCCTATTAAACAAGGCGATCTATTAGCCAAACTCGATGCTAAACCTTATCAAAACGCCGTTAATCAAGCTAAAGCCAATTTAATGGTTAAGCAAGCGCAACTTGATTTAATGATAAACGGATATCGCAAAGAAGAAGTGGCTCAAGCAGCTGCACAAGTTTTACAGTATCAGGCAAGTTATGATTATGCTGAAAATAACTATCAGCGTATGGCGAAATTAATCAAATCATCTTCAATATCTAAAGATCAATTCGATAACAGTTTAACTTTGCGTGATCAAGCCAAAGCTAATTTACAAACCGCTAAACAAAAGCTTGAAAAGCTTACTAATGGTTATCGTAAAGAAGAGATTGAAGCAGCACAAGCCACCGTGCAAGCTGCGCAAGCAGAGCTAGCCCAAGCTGAGCTTAATTTATCAGATACCGAACTTTATGCACCTTCCCAAGGTACAATTTCAACCCGAGCGGTTGAATCCGGCACCATGTTGACTGCCGGCTCACCGATCTATGCCATTTCATTAGATCGGCCGGTTTGGGTACGAGCCTATATCGACGAAATTAATTTACATCAAGCCATACCCGGAAGAACGGTTTATGTCTTTACCGATTCTCAGCCGGATAAACCTTATATTGGGCAAATTGGCTTTGTGTCTCCCACGGCCGAATTTACACCGAAAACAGTTGAAACCCCAGTACTTCGCACTGATTTAGTTTACCGTTTACGTATTCAAATCAATGAAACCGGCCAAGGTCAAGCTGATGATATGTTGCGCCAAGGCATGCCGGTAACAATAAAATTTGCCCAATAACGAGCGAATCTATGCAAAACCGTCAGCAAATAGTACTCGATAAGGTAACAAAACAGTTTGAGCATAAAGATCATCAAGTCACTACTGCACTAAAACCTTTATCAACCACAATTTCTGCCCATGGTGTAACAGGTTTAGTTGGACCTGACGGTGCTGGTAAAACAACGTTATTACGAATGCTAGCAGGCTTGCTAACACCAAGCTCCGGTCAAATTAAAGTTGCGCAATACAATCCGATTGATGATCGTGATCAATTGCGAGCAATGCTAGGTTATATGCCACAAAAATTTGGGCTGTACGAAGATTTGACCGTTATTGAAAATCTTAATTTATTTGCTGATCTGCGCCATATCAAAAAAGATGAGCGTCAACAAATGGTTGACAAATTACTAACATTTACTGATTTGGCAAGGTTTACCGAGCGACTGGCGGGTAAGTTATCGGGTGGAATGAAGCAAAAACTAGGATTAGCATGTACTTTGCTCGGTGAACCACAAATTTTATTACTTGATGAGCCCGGAGTTGGGGTAGATCCTATTTCACGACAGGAACTTTGGCATATGGTTCATCAATTAGCGAACGAAGGAATG
Organism: Gilliamella sp. ESL0405; assembly: GCF_019469205.1. Taxonomy (NCBI): domain Bacteria; kingdom Pseudomonadati; phylum Pseudomonadota; class Gammaproteobacteria; order Orbales; family Orbaceae; genus Gilliamella; species Gilliamella sp. ESL0405. The sequence continues at coordinate 1,868,397 of NZ_CP048265.1, forward strand.
TTAATTATCTGGAGCACCTCTTATCTTGATGAAGCCGAACAGTGTGAAACAATTTTACTTATGAATCAGGGAGAATTGCTTTTTCAAGGTGCACCACAATGTTTGACTCAACGTGTTAAAGATCGGGTTTATCTACTTTCTTCGCCAATTTCACATCGTCAATTATTGCGAGCGGCATTAAAACTACCACAAATTAGTGACGGTGTGATTGAAGGTGATCGTATTCGTTTAATACTCAAACTTAATGAGTCTATTGATCAAGTTATAGCAAACCTTAAAATAGCTAATATTAGCTATCAACCCACCGCAGGGCGTTTTGAAGATGCTTTTATTGATCGTTTGGGCGGCATATCTAATAAAGAATCAATATTAACTAAAATTATGCCGAATGTTACCGGTTTGCCTGATGATATTGTCATTGAAGCAAAGGATTTGACCCGCACTTTTGGAGATTTCATTGCAACTGATCATGTCAATTTTACTATTAAGCGTGGTGAAATTTTTGGCTTATTAGGTCCCAATGGTGCGGGCAAATCCACTACATTTAAAATGATGTGCGGTTTATTACCGATTAGTAGTGGGCAGGCATTAGTATTGGGATTTGACCTCAAAAAAAGTGCTACTCAAGTGCGAGAGCGCATTGGCTATATGGCTCAACGGTTTTCTTTATACGACAAATTAACCGTACAGCAAAATTTAAACTTCTTTTCGGGCATCTATGGCTTAATGGGTAGCGAACAAACACAGCGCATTAATGAGATGATAACGGCATTTAGCTTTGAGCCAATTTTAGACCAAACTCCGCAATCACTTCCTTTAGGATTTAAACAGCGATTAGCGTTAGCCTGCGCTTTAATGCATAAACCCGATATTGTGTTTCTCGATGAGCCAACATCAGGCGTCGACCCTATCACTCGCCGTGAATTTTGGATCCATATTAACAGTTTAGTCGAAAAAGGTGTTACGGTTATGGTCACCACACACTTTATGGATGAAGCGGAATATTGTGATCGTATTGCATTAATTAATGGCGGTAAGTTAATTGCTTTAGGCTCGCCTAACCAACTTAAGCAATCGGTCGCAAGCAATGCCACTATGGAGCAAGCTTTTATTAAATTGGTGAACGATGCTAACTTGAGGGCGTCAAAATGAGTTTTTCACTCTGCCGAACAGTAACACTTTGTCAAAAAGAGATGAAACAGATTATCCGTGACCCCAGCAGTTGGATTATGGCTATCATCATTCCATTGATATTACTGTTTTTATTTGGTTATGGCATTAGTTTAGACGCCAATAAAGTACGTATTGGCGTGCTGGTTGAGCAAACTAGCCAACCTGCTCATGATTTTGTTCAGGTCTTAAATGGCTCCCCATATATTGAACCCATATTTTCGGATAATCGTTCGCAATTGTCGGCGAAATTAAATGCCGGGCAAATTCGAGGCATGCTGATTATTCCGGTTAATTTTGCTCAACAAGTACAAAATCGACAAGCAACAATTCAATTAATTACCGACGGCAGTGAACCGAATACCGCTAATTTTGTACAAGGTTATCTAACCGGCATTTGGCAAATTTGGTTACAGCAACAAAGTCAACAGCAATTAATTAACAGTAAGCCAATTGTCGATATCACTTCCCATGTCTGGTTTAACTCTGCTGCGATTAGCAAGAATTTTATTTTACCCGGTGCGATAACCATAATTATGACTATTATTGGATCAATCTTGACTTCGTTAGTCGTTGCACGTGAATGGGAACGTGGCACGATGGAAGCATTGCTATCAACACCGATGACCAAGTTGGAGTTTTTATTATCTAAACTGATCCCTTATTATTTCATTGGGTTACTTGCTTTAATTATCTGTTTTCTGGTAACGGTTGGTATTATGCATGTGCCTTTCCGAGGATCATTTTGGCTATTATTAATACTAAGCAGCCTATATTTATGGGTTATTTTGCAACTGGGATTATTAATATCTACCATTACTCGAAATCAATTTAATGCAGCGATGATAGCGTTAAATGTTGCATTTTTACCCGCGGTCATGCTTTCAGGTTTTGTATTTGAGATTAATAGTATGCCAGCTATCATCCAAATTATTACTTATATCATTCCTGCACGTTACTACGTCAACATCTTACAAACACTATTTTTAGCTGGCGATATTTTTTCAGTGATGTTGATTAATGTTGGATTTTTACTGATGTGTTTGTTGCTGTTATTTATGGTGATCTTCAAAAAAACTCATATGCAATTAGATTGAGGTTACAGGAATAAAGACCATGCTAAGATTTATCTACAATATGACTTTCTACCGAACTGTAACATTAATTAAAAAGGAGCTAGCCCTACTTTGGCAAGACAAGCAAACTCGCACTATTTTAATTATACCGGTCCTTTTGCAAATTTTTATTTTTCCATTTGCAGCGACGTTGAATGTTAATAATGCAACGATTGCAATTTATCGACCAACGGTAGATCAACCCACCACGGAATTAATTGATCGGCTAGCTAATGCCAGTAGTTTTTCTAAAGTGATTATATTAGATTCGAAGCAAGCAGTAACCGACATCATTAATCACCAAAAAGCCTTAGTGGTTGTGCAATTACCTGTTGATTTTTCCCGTAAGTTACTCAGCGGGCAATCACCACAAATCCAAATTATTTTAGACGGTCGTAAATCAAATAGTGCACAAATTGCTGCCAACTATATTCAGCAAATTATTATGCAATATCAACAACAAAATAACGTGCAAGATAATACCGGATTAATTGTCCGTCACCGTTATAACAGTAATTTAGACTATAAAAATTTCATCTTACCGTCACTGGTTGCCTTAATTACGACGATAGGTGTAATGATTGTCACCTCACTATCGGTGGCACGTGAGCGAGAACAAGGCACACTTGACCAATTACGTATTTCCCCCTTAATGACTTGGCAAATTTTTATAGGTAAAGCGATCCCTGCAATTATCGTTGCCACATTACAAGGTACTATGGTGTTAACCGCCAGTGTTTTGATCTATCACATCCCTTTTCAAGGCTCACTGCCTTATTACTATTTATGTATGATAACTTACGGATTATCTTTGGTTGGATTTGGATTATTTATTTCAGCGCTTTGCTCAACGCAACAACAAGCTTTTATTGGCATTATTACCTTTATGGTGCCTGCGATTTTACTCTCGGGTTTTATTGCGCCAATTGAGAACATGCCACAATGTTTACAGTATTTAACTGAAATAAACCCAGTTCGTCACTTTATCGAATTAACTAAACAGATTTATTTAAAAGATGTCAGTTTTACAATCATCTGGCAAAGTTTATGGAAGCTATATGCAATCACCCTCTCATTAGGGGGAATTGCATATTATCTTTTTAAAAAGTATGTGTAGAACTAATCGGTATTGAGTCGTAAGGTGTTTAAATCGATTCAATGCTGGTCTCCCTGTAGAAACAGGCAGATCCCGTTACTCATCACTGCGTAATGAGATCTCGCCACCGATGTAGGCGTTGATTGTGCCATTTTGTTCAAGCAATAAAGCACCTTGATCGTTTATGCCTTTGGCAATACCTCGAATAATATTTTCACCTATTAATAATTTAACCGATCGATTAATAAAATTATCCAAACGATTCCAATCAGTCATAAAAGCGGTTAATCCTTGTTGCTCAAATTTAATCAGATTCACTTTTAGCGCTTTAATCACTTTGGCAACCAGCAAATTGCGATCAACCTGCCCTAAATTAGCCCACGCTTGATTAACAATGTCGGTATCGGGATTGGTCATGTTCAGATTGACACCTATACCGATAACAGCATGAGCATAATCGCCCGTTTTTCCGGCAAGTTCGATTAAAATGCCGGCGAGCTTTTGATCATTAAGATAAAGATCATTGGGCCATTTTACTTTAATATCTTGCCCGGATAATTCCCGTAACGTATCGGCTATCACTATGCCAACCACTAAACTGAGCCCCATTGCCGCTGCAATGCCCTGCTCTAATCGCCAATACATGGAAAAATAGAGGTTACTGCCAAACGGAGCAAACCATTTGCGCCCTCTTCGCCCTCGGGCTTTAGACTGAAATTCAGCCACACAGCTATGACCCGATTGTAACGTGTCAATCCTATCGAGTAGATATTGATTAGTTGAATCAATGATCGGTAAAATTTCAACATCACTATCAGCGCCATAATAGTGGTCAATTTTAGCTTTATTAAATAGATCCAATGGTGAGGTTAAACAGTAACCTTTACCTTGAATAGAGTTTAAAGTAATACCCCACTCACGCAGGACTTTAATGTATTTATTAATTCCGGCACGAGTAATACCAAATACAGCGGCAAGCTCTTCGCCGGAATGAGACTTACCGTCTGCCAATATTTCAATTAATTTAAGCGGATTTTGTTGGCTACGCATCAGTGGCTCGCTCTCTTAGTAATAAAACGACAAAATAGAGTGAGATTATAGCAAAACTGACAAATAAATAGGTATTATTGGTCATATCCATAATAAAAGCGATAATAGCCGGTGCGATTAAACTACCAATGGTATTGGTTAATAACATCGCTTGATTCATCGTCACAATCTCTTGTTTTCGAACACACGAACACGCCCAAGCCATCGAGATTGGGTAGATCGTATAAATGGTGGTGCCTAATAAA